>NZ_CP059692.1:1885833-2200000 GCF_014058705.1 Aureimonas mangrovi | reverse complement strand
CCTGGCCCGACGGGTTCAGAACTTTGCGGCGTCCTTAACCATTCGTGAAGACGGCGCGCGGCGAGCGTCGCAATGACCGTTGCTTTTCCACATGAATCTCCGCAATGGTTTGTCCGGGCGGAGCGCCTTTTCGCGGACGGTTCGTTCGCGCGCTTTCCCCATGGAATGCTCAGGTCCGCCGCATCTCCTGGGTCCCGTGGGGCGGCCGGCCGGTCCTCGATCACCAGCGGTGTCCTCGTACCGCGATCGGGCGACCGGCCGGTCATCTCCTCCCCATGCGCCTGTTTCTCCACAAGTCTTGCACAAGCCTCAGTGCGTACCCATTTAGGTATGGTGCAACGCGTCCCCGCCGAACATAGCGGGTCGATGCGCCAAAGGCTTCGCTTCGCTCGACCACGGATGTACTGGCGGGCGGTTCGCGAGGCCGCACTCCTCGAAAGAGGCACGCGAGCCGCCGGGTTAACCCTCGGCGGCTTTTGCATTTCAACGTATTCAGATGGGCAGCCCGCGGGCGCGCCGGGCCGTAATGCATTCGGGATCTCCCGGCATGCAGGCGCGGCAGACGTCCGGGCGGAGCGCATAGACGAGGCAGCTCGTGCGCTCGCCCACGACGCCTGAAAGTGCCGAGCACCGGTCGTCCTCGCATCGCATTCCTGAAAGATCGGAAGACACGAAGGCAGGCGGCAGCGCGTCAAGGCGTTCCTCCGGTTCGGTGCTGAAGCGCGGCCAGTCGGCCGAATGCGCGCAGCACGCGCCACAGGTCTGGCAGTCGAAGGGTAGCGAGCGGTTCATCCCCGTCGATCTACCGCATCGGCAGCATACGTGAAACGCGACTCGCGCGACGAGCAAGGATGGAGGCGGGGAAGGGCCAGGTCGCCACGACTTCTCCCATTTTCGTGATCGACAATTGAGGCGGGGCGGAAGGCCGACCGCCCGTCCACAAGTGCTCTCATCCCAAGTCAGTCAGGCCGTTCATCATTTTCCCTGCGACGCTCTTGACGTCGCCTGAGGGACCGCGAAACGGCCACCAAACGACCTTTTGCGCCACGCGGTTTCGCCGCATGACGGGGCGAGGCTTTTGGTCATCCGCAACGGCCCGCCATGGGTGGCGGCAACACCAGAAACGGAGACCACCCTTGAAGAAGACCCTTCTCGCTCTCGCATTCCTTTCCGCCAGCTCCGCTGCCGCCTTTGCGCAGGATGCCCCTGCCGCCACCGAAGCCGCGCCCGCCGCGACGCCGACCTGCGCCGAGGCGCTTCCTCAGATCGTGCAGCTCGTGGATCAGGCCGAGGCCGGCGGGCTGGAAGTAGCGACCGCGCGCGATCATGTCGGTTCGGCGGAAGCGGCGCAGTCGGCCGGTGACGAGAGCGGCTGCATCGATGCGCTGGTGATGGCACAGAACACGGTGATCGAGCAGCTTCCGCAGCAGGACACTCCGCCTTCCTGATCCGTCCGCGATACGGACTCTTCCACGACGGGCTCGCTCCTAGAAGGAGCGGGCCCGTTGTCGTTTCCGTGCGGTCGACAGACGCATGCGGCGCTGGCATGACGGAAGTACACAGGCCACAGTCTCGAAGGGAGGCGGACGCTGAAGGGCAGGCAGGATTTCGGCAGGCGGCCAAGGCGTGGGTCGCGCCGGCGCGACGACCACGGCGGCTGACGGGCATCTCCCTCTTCACCCGCCCGATGGCGGCGATTGCGGTCGCGGCCAGCGTCTTCGCTCTGATGCTCGTCGCGTTCGACCACGAGATCGCGAGAGCGATGACGCGCGAACCGGACGGCGTGCGCAGCTTCCTGCACTATGCGACCGACGCCGTTCTCGTGCGCTGGTATCTCTATCCCTCGGGCGCGCTCCTCCTCGCCCTCTGCTTCGTCGACCTTCGGGCCTTGCCGCGCGCGCGTCGGTGGCGAGCCCGCATGCTTGCCGTGGATGCTGCCTATCTCTTTGCCAGCGTAGCTTTGGCCGGCGTCATCACCAACATACTGAAGGTGCTTTTCGGCCGCGCCCGCCCGCCGTTCCTCGACGAATACGGGCACCTCGGATTCAGCTTCCTACGCTTCGGCTGGGACTATTCGTCCTTCCCTTCCGGCCACGCGACGACGGCCGGGGCCGTCGCGGCTGTGGGGATGGTCTTCTTCCCGACGATCCGGCCTGCGCTCCTCGTCATCGGCCTGTGTTTTGCCGCAAGCCGCTTCGTCGTCGAAGCGCATTTTGCCAGCGACGTCGTGATCGGCTTTACGATCGGCTTCCTGACGGCAACCGTCGTTGCGCGCTGGCTGGCCCTGCGGGGTGTCGCCTATGGCTTCCGGGCAGGGGGGCGAGGCCTTGCGGGCCTCGTTCCGGTGCGGCGGCGATCGCTGCGCTGAACCTGACGTCAGGCCATGTCCCGGGCCGATGCGGGCGCGGCCAAGGCCTCGAAGCCGCGCAGGAGGTCGTCCTTGAGATCCTCGACGTCCTCGAGACCGATCTGGAAGCGGAGCACCGGGCCTTCCTCCGGCGCGAGCGCGACCGTGCGGTCGGACAGGTCAGGCTGTAGCGCGAGGCTTTCGAAACCGCCCCAGGAATAGCCGAGGCCGAAGATCTGCAGCGCATCGAGGAAGGCGCTCGCCTCGCGGGTGCCGCCGCCCGCCATCACGACCGAGAACAGCCCGCTCGCGCCCGAGAACTGCCGCTTCCACAGATCGTGGCCGGGGAAGGAGGGCAGGGCGGGGTGCAGAACGCGCGAGACTTCCGGCCGCGCCTCCATCCAGCGCGCAATTTCGAGCGCTGCCGCCTGGTGATGCGCGAGCCGCACGGCCATCGTCTTGAGGCCGCGGAAGACGAGATAGGCGTCGTCACCGCCGACATTGAGGCCGAGCTGCATCTGAGCCGCGCGCAGGCGCTGATAGGTTTCGCGCGTCGCCGAGACCGAGCCGAGCATCACGTCCGAATGACCCCCGGGATATTTCGTCAGCGCATGGATCGACAGGTCGACGCCGTGCTCGAGCGGCCGGAAGAAAAGCGGCGTCGCCCAGGTGTTGTCCATCATCACGAGCGCACCGGCCGCGTGGGCGGCGTCCGACATAGCGCGGACATCGATCATCTCGAACGTGTTGGAGCCGGGCGCCTCCAGGAAGAGCGCACGCGTGTTCGCCTTCATCCGGGCGGCGATGCCGGCGCCGAGCGCCGGGTCGAAATACTCTACCTCGACGCCCATGCGCTTCAACATCGTATCGCAGAACAGGCGCGTCGGCCCATAGACGGAATCGACGACCAGCAGATGATCGCCGCTGGACAGGAAGGCGAGAAGCGGGACCGAGACCGCGGCGAGCCCCGACGGGACCAGGATGGTGCCCGCAGAGCCCTCCAGCTCGTCAAGCGCGCGTTCGAGCGCCTCCGTCGTCGGTGTTCCGCGCAGTCCGTAGGTGTAGAGCTGCGCCCGCTTGCGCATTGTGTCGGTGTTCGGGAAGAGGACGGTCGATGCGTGAACGACCGCCGGATTGACGAAGCCGTGATGGCTGGCCGGATCGTGCCCTGCCCGGAGCGCGCGCGTCTGGGGCCGCAGACCATCAAAGCCCTTTTCAATGCTCACTTTTTCACCTTCTTGCATGTCTCCTTGGCGCAATGTGGCTAAAGCAGTTTTGCGCCGGGGAAAAAATCGTCAAAAGCTTGACCTGCAAATTTTTATGGCATGAAGTCGCGTCAGGACAAGGTCCCAAGACCGGGCGGTTCTGACGTCGCCACCCTGGGCGAACCGAAGATACTTATGGTCTTGCAAAGCTCAACTCGGGAAGGTGAACTTATGAAATTGAAGCTTCTGACCGCCGTGCTCGGTCTGACGGTCGCGAGCGGCACGGTCGGCGTGGCCTCCGCGCAGACGCTGCAGGAGACGGAGAGCCGTGGCAATCTTCGTTGCGGCGTGAACACCGGCCTTCCCGGCTTCGGCTACCAGGACGATGCCGGCGAATGGGCCGGCCTCGACGTTGATTACTGCCGCGCTGTCGCCGCCGCGATCTTCGACGATCCCTCCGCCGTCACCTTCTCGCCGCTCTCGGCAGTTCAGCGCTTCCCTGCGCTTCAGAACAACGAGGTCGACATTCTGGCCCGCAACACGACCTGGACGATGGACCGCGACACGGCGCTTGGTCTCGCCTTCGCCGGCGTCAACTATTACGATGGCCAGGGTTTCATGGTGCGGGAAGACCTCGGCGTCACCTCCGCGCTCGAACTGTCGGGCGCAACGATCTGCGTACAGAGCGGCACCACCACCGAGCTGAACCTGGCCGATTACTTCGCCAGCAACAATCTCGAGTACAACCCGGTCGTCATCGAGTCGCAGGCCGACGTCAACGCCGCCTATGACAGCGGCCGCTGCGACGCGCTCACGACGGATGCCTCGGGCCTCTATGCCTCGCGTCTGGAGATGGGCAACGCCGACGAGCACATCGTCCTGCCGGAAATCATCTCCAAGGAGCCGCTCGGCCCGGCCGTGCGCCAGGGCGACTTCCAGTGGTTCAACCTCGTCAAATGGGTGCACTTCGCGCTCCTGAACGCCGAGGAACTGGGTGTGACGCAGGCCAATATCGACGAGATGCTGGAGTCGGAGAACCCGGACATCCGCCGTCTCCTCGGCCTGGACGGCACCTTCGGCGAGAGCATCGGCCTCGAGAACGACTGGGCGGTGAAGGTCATCCGCCACGTGGGCAACTACGGCGAGATCTTCGAGCGCAACGTCGGCTCCGAGACCCCGCTGGGCATCGCGCGCGGCCAGAACGCGCTGTGGACCAACGGTGGTCTGCAGTACGCCCCGCCGGTCCGTTAAGGTCCGCGTTTAGGCCTTCGGGCCACTCATTCAGGACCGCCGCGGCTCACCTGTCGCGGCGGTCGTTTCACTCCGGAGCATCGGAGCGGTGCGGGCGATCGGCTCGCGATCTTCGATGCAACATATCAATGAGTTGGAGCAGGCCGTGCCGATCTTCCGAGGTCGCCGCCACTCCGGACACGAACAGGCCCCCATGACCGCAGATGTTTCGCCCATGCCCCGGGAAGAGACCCGCGATTCCCTGGTGAACAATCCCGCGGTGCGCAGTGCGGTCATTCAGATCGTCCTCGTCGTATCGATCTTCGCCTTCGGCTGGTGGCTGGTTTCGAACACCGCCCGCAACCTTGCGGCGTTGAACATTTCCTCGGGATTCGGCTTCCTCGATGCGCGGGCCGGCTTCGACATCGCGCAATTGCCGATCGAGTATTCCAACAACTCCACCTATGGCCGGGCCATCCTTGTCGGTCTGACGAACACGCTGATCGTCGCGGGCACCGGCATCGCTTTCGCCACGATCCTCGGCTTCATCGTCGGCATCGGGCGCCTGTCGCACAATGTGCTCGTGCGCAGCGTGTCGACTGTCTATGTCGAGGTCTTCCGCAATCTGCCGCCGCTGCTCGTCATCCTGTTCTGGTATTTCGGCGTCCTCGCCGTGTTGCCCCTGCCGCGCAACGCGATCGAGCTGCCGTTCTCCTCTTACATCTCCAATCGCGGGCTGCAGACGCCGATCGCGGTCTTCGAGCAGGGCGCCTGGGTCGCCGGCGTCGTCGCGCTGATCGGCATCGTCGCCACGATCGCGCTGTCGCGGATGAACAGGCGCAGGCAGATGGCGACGGGCGAGCGCCGTTCGATCCTGCTTCCAGCCCTCGGCTTCATCGTCGGCGTGCCGTTGATCGTCTTCGTGCTGATGGGCTCGCCCATGAGCTTCGAGCTGCCGCAGCGCGGCACGTTCAACCTGACGGGCGGCTTCCAGGTCCGGCCGGAATTCCTGGCGCTGTTCCTCGCCTTGTCGGTCTACACCGCGTCCTTCATCGCCGAGATCGTGCGCGCCGGCATCCTGTCCGTTTCCAAAGGGCAGAACGAGGCGGCGGCCGCGCTCGGCTTGCGCCGCGGGCTCGCACTGCGCCTCATCGTCGTGCCGCAGGCCTTCCGCGTCATCATTCCGCCGCTGACCAGCCAGTTCCTGAACCTCACGAAGAACTCTTCGCTGGGACTGGCGATCGGCTATCCCGAGTTGGTCGCGGTCGGTTCGACGGTCCTCAACCAGTCGGGCCAGTCCGTCGAGGTCGTGGTGATCTGGATGACGGTCTATCTCGGGATCAGTCTGACCGTCTCGTTCCTGATGAACTTGTTCAATCGCAAGATGGCGCTCGTCGAGCGCTGAGCTCGGCTCGAACGCTCTGCACCAATCGGATATCGGATCGCATGGAAGAACAGGTCGCCCGTTTCGTCGCCAGGGGAGAGAAGGAAGCGCTGCCGCCGCCGGCCGACGAAGTCGGTTTCACCGGTCGGCTCCGCAAGAGCCTCTTCGCGACGCCGCTCGACGCCGTCCTGACGATCGTCTTCGCGGTCGTGAGCGTCTGGATCATCTGGGGCATCCTCGACTGGGCGGTCTTCACGGCCGTCTTCGAGGGCACGGACCGCACCGCGTGCCTGGCGCCCGAGGGCGGGCGCGTAGGCGCCTGCTGGGCCTTCGTACAGGCGCGACTGTCGCAGTTCACCTATGGCCTCTATCCGCTGAACGAGCGCTGGCGCGTCGATATCGTCTTCGCGCTCTTCGCGGCGCTGCTCATCCCGATGGCGTTGCCGAAGGCCCCGTTCAAGCGGCTCAACGCGATCCTCCTGCTGGTCGTGTTTCCGCTGGTCTCCTTCGTCCTCCTCACAGGCGGGCGCCTGAACCTCGCGCCGGGCGGGGTCGCGTTCCTGTTCCTCGCCGCGGCCGGCATCGCGCTGTTCCTGGCGAGCGGGCGCAGCGCGACCGTGCGCCGCAACTGGGCCATGAAGGCCGCTCCGTGGGTGGTCTTCATCTCCGCTCTGATGTGGATGACGCACAACATCTTCGGCGCGACGCGCGCTGACCTCTTCGGCATGCGTCTGACCACGCTGACGGTCGGATCGGTCCTTCTGTCGGTCCTCGCGATCCTGATGGCGACCTTCGCGGTCTATCGGACGGCTGAGAACAAGTCCGGCGCCGCTCTTCTTCTCGTCCCCCTGGCCGGCGCCATCGGCGTCGTCGTCGCGCTCTCGGCCAACTTCGGTGTCAGCTACGTGCCCACGAACCTGTGGGGCGGGCTCCTGATCACGCTTGTGGTCGCGGTGGTCGGCATCACGGCGTCGCTGCCGCTTGGCATCCTCCTGGCGCTTGGGCGCCAGTCGCGCATGCCGGCGGTTCGGCTCCTGTGCGTGGTCTTCATCGAGTTCTGGCGCGGCGTCCCGCTGATCACGGTCCTTTTCATGGCCAATTTCATGCTGCCGCTGTTCCTGCCGAGCGGCATGTCCTTCAACCAGCTCCTCCGCGTTCTCGTCGGCGTGTCGCTCTTTGCGGCGGCCTATATGGCCGAGGTGATCCGCGGCGGTCTGCAGGCCATCCCGCGCGGCCAGTACGAGGGCGCCGATGCGATGGCGCTGACCTACTGGCAGAAGATGCGCATGATCATTCTGCCGCAGGCGCTGACGCTGGTGATTCCGGGCATCGTTAACACCTTCATCGGGCTCTTCAAGGACACGAGCCTCGTCTACATCATCGGCCTCGCGGACCTTCTGGGCACTGTGCGCCGCGGCTTCTCGGATCCGACATGGATCACGCCGTCGACGCCGGCCACAGGCCTGATCTTCGCGGGTTTCATCTTCTGGCTCTTCTGCTTCGGCATGTCGCGCTACTCCATCTCGATGGAGCGCCGTCTGTCGCGGGGCCACAAACACTAAGCGCGTATCGCGCCCAACACCTCAATCGGGCGACCGCTCACGGCGTGAGCGGGCCCGGACAGGAGCTTGAAAGATATGAGCCAGCTTGAGACCACCGCGCGCCCCGTCGCCGCGTCCACCATGTCGAACGAGGTCGCGATCGAACTCGTCAACGTTAACAAATGGTACGGCGAGTTCCATGTCCTGCGCGACATCAACCTGCGCGTCCGCCGCGGCGAGCGCATCGTCGTCTGCGGCCCGTCGGGCTCCGGCAAGTCGACGATGATCCGTTGCATCAACCGGCTGGAAGAGCACCAGAAGGGCCAGATCGTCGTCGACGGCATCGAGCTGACGGGCGATCTGAAGAAGATCGATGTCGTGCGCCGCGAGGTCGGCATGGTGTTCCAGCACTTCAACCTCTTCCCGCATCTGACGATCCTCGAGAACTGCACGTTGGCGCCGATCTGGGTGCGCAAGATGCCGAAGAAGAAGGCGGAGGAGATCGCGATGCATTATCTCACCCGCGTCAAGATCCCCGAGCAGGCGAACAAATATCCGGGCCAGCTCTCCGGGGGCCAGCAGCAGCGCGTGGCGATCGCCCGCTCGCTCTGCATGAACCCGAAGGTCATGCTGTTCGACGAGCCGACCTCCGCGCTCGATCCCGAGATGATCAAGGAGGTGCTCGACGTCATGGTCGGGCTCGCCGAAGAGGGCATGACGATGATCTGCGTGACCCACGAAATGGGCTTCGCACGCCAGGTCGCCAACCGCGTCATCTTCATGGATGCCGGCCAGATCGTCGAGGAGAACGTACCCGAGGAGTTCTTCGCTAACCCGCAGCACGAGCGCACGAAGCTCTTCCTCTCGCAGATCCTGCACTGATCGGCGCGACCGCCACTGTCTTTTCGAAGGTCCGAGGATCGAGCCGATCCTCGGACCTCTCGCGTTTCAGAACCCGGCTGCGACCTCGGCCAGCAGCCATTGGCGGAAGAGCCGCAACGCGCGGCGCTGCGGCCGGTCGGCCGGACAGGTGAACCAGTAGGCGTTCGGGCTCTCGAAGCCGAGGCCGCCCGCAGGCGCGAGCATGACACCGCGCTCTTCCGCGCGCAGCAGGTCATCGGGGATGAGCGCCAAACCCTGGCCCGCGATGGCGGCACGGATCACCAGCGTGAAGAAGCCGAACTCCACGATATGGCGCGGGCCCGGTGCGTCCGCCGCTAGCGTACCGGACGCGACGAGATCGCTCCACCGATTGGGCGTGCCGGGATGTTCGAGGATCGTCGCTGCGCGCAGCCAGTCAAGCCCGCCGGCGCCTGCACCGATCCGCTCCAGATAGGCCGGCGCACCGTAGAGGCTGACGCGTGTTCCGATGATGTAGTCGGCGCTCTCGCCCGCGAAGGGCGGCGCGCCGTAGCGAAAGGCGGCATCAGGCTCGGCCTGGCCGGCGGTGCGGAAGCTGGTGAATTGGACATCGACCTCGGGGTATCTTTCGGCAAAGGCCCCGAAGCGTGGCAACAGCCAGCGATCGCCGAAGATCGGCAGCGTGTGGAGGCGCAGGACGTTCTCGTCGCCCGAGAGCCGGGCGACCTCGAGCGCGGCATCCTCCATCGCCTTCAGTGCCACGCGCGCCTGCCGCACATAGATCTCGCCCGCCTCGCTCAGCCGCATTCCCATCGGGTGGCGCACGAAGAGGCGGTGCCCCACCGTCTCCTCCAGCTTGCCGAGCTGCTTGCTGACGGCGCTTTGCGAAAGATTGGCGGCCTCCGCTGCCGCCACGGTCGAACCGCGTTCGGCCAGCGCGAGGAGAACGCGCAGCGAAACGAGAGAGGGGGCACGGGCGAGGCTGTCGGTCATACTGAGATCACCCTATGCCATTTTGGAATTCCGCACGGAAAAACTTTCATTTCCAATCCGCAGGGGTAGCTGCCTACGATCGCGACATGTTGGAATTGGAGGCAGAAATGGGAACGACGAGCTTATGGGGTGGCCGCTTTCGGGGTGCGCCCGACCCGGCGCTGACGGCGTTCTCGCGGTCCGACCCCAGCCATTTGCGGCTCGTCCCCTACGATGTCGCAGGCTCCTGCGCCCATGCGCGCGAACTGCACCGCGCCGGGATTCTCGATGGAGACGAACTGGAAAGGATGCTCGCGACGCTTGCGGAGATCGACGGCGACATCGCAGCGGGCCGCGAGGCGACGATCGCCTCGGACGAGGACATTCATACCTTCGTCGAGCGCCTTCTGATGGCGCGGCTCGGCGCGCTCGGCGGCAAGCTGCGAGCGGGGCGCTCGCGCAACGATCAGGCCGCCAACGACCTCAAGCTCTACCTGCGTGACGAGGCGAGAACGCTTTCGGCGGGTGTCCTGGAGATCGTCGACGCGCTGGTCGCGCAGGGCGAGCGCCATGTCGAGACGGCCGCGCCCGGCTTCACGCATCTGCAGGCCGCCCAGCCCATCGCCTTCGGTCACCAGCTTCTCGCCCATGCGCAGGCGCTGTCGCGCGATCTCGACCGTTTCCTCGACTGGGATCGTCGCTCGGCGCGCTCGCCGCTAGGGGCCGCCGCGCTGGCGGGCAGCGCCATCGCGCTCCGCCCGGATCTCTCGGCCGCCGAACTCGGCTATGACGGGCCGTGCGAGAACTCGATCGACGCCGTCGGCAGCCGAGACCACGTCGCCGAATTCCTCTTCGTCACAGCGATGATCGGGGTCGATCTCTCGCGCCTGTGCGAGGAGATCATCTACTGGTGCTCGCAGGCCGTCTCCTGGGCGAAGCTGGATGATAGTTTCGCCACCGGCTCCTCCATCATGCCGCAGAAGAAGAACCCCGACATCGCCGAGCTGACGCGCGGGCGCAGCGCACGCCTGATCGGCAGCCTGAATGCGATGATGGTGGCGTTGAAGGGCCTGCCCTTCGCCTACAATCGCGACCTCATCGAAGACAAGCGCGCGACCTTCGAGGCGGTGGACACGCTGCATCTCGTGCTGCCGGCAATGGCCGGGCTCGTCTCGACGCTGCGTTTCGACGAGGCGCGGATGGCGGAGGCGGCGACGCAGGGCTTCACGCTGGCCACCGAAATGGCGGACTGGCTGGCGCGGCGTGGCGTGCCCTTTTCCTCGGCGCATGAGATCACCGGCAAGGCGGTGCGCTATTGCGAGGATCGCGGCATGACGCTGGAGGCGCTGTCGCGCGAGGATTTCACCGAGATCGACCCGGCGCTGGAGCCGGCCGTCGCCGAGCATCTGAGCGTGGCGGCGGCGCTTGCGGCCCGCTCGGCCTTCGGTGGCACGGCGCCCTCGGCCGTGCGAGAGCAGCTCTCACGCCTGCGTGACAGGCTCGGCGCACCGCGCGCCTTCGCCGCTTCGCACGAGGCCGCCCGATGAGCACGATCGCGCCCCCATCGCCTGCGGGCGGCGATCCCGCGCTCGCCGGGCTGCGTATCGTCCCACGGCGCCATTACGGCCGCTGGTTGGCAACGGCCCTTATCCTGCTCGCGCTCATCGGCCTCGTGCGCGCCTTCGCCGTCGGCCAGATCGAATGGTCGGTCGTCGGGCAGTTCCTGACGGCGCGCTCGATCCTGAACGGGCTCGTCAACACGATCGTCATGGCAGTGGCCGCGATGGCGCTCGGCATCACCCTCGGCGTCCTCTTCGCCGTCATGGTGATGTCGAAGAACCCCGTCCTCCAGAACTCGGCACGCGGCTATATCTGGTTCTTCCGGGGCACGCCGCTGATCCTCCAGCTGCTGTTGTGGTTCAATCTCGCGCTGGTCTTCCCGACGCTCGGCATCCCAGGCCTCTTCGAATTTCGCACGGTGGACGTCATCACGCCCTTCGTGGCGACTCTTCTGGGCCTCGGCATCAATCAGGGCGCCTACACGGCCGAAGTGGTGCGCGCCGGCATCCTCTCGGTCGACCACGGGCAGAGCGAGGCGGCCCAGGCGATCGGCATGGCGCGGCCGACGATCCTGCGGCGCATCGTGCTGCCACAGGCAATGCGCGTCATCATCCCGCCCGTCGGCAACGAGTTCATCTCGATGGTGAAGCTCACCTCGCTCGCCTCCGTGATCCAGTATTCCGAAATGCTGCGCAACGCGCAGACGGTCTACTTCGCCAACGGCCGCGTCATCGAGCTCCTGATCGTCGCCGCCATCTGGTACATCGCGGTCGTCTCGGTGCTCTCGATCGGCCAGTTCTTCCTCGAACGTCGCTTCTCGCGCGGCTATGCCAGGGGAGGGCGCTGATCATGAGCGACACACATTCGCCCATCGTCACCGTGCGCGGCGTCTCCAAGTCCTTCGGTTCGCACCGGGCGCTCGCAGATATCGACCTCGACGTTGCGCGCGGGGAGGTCCTGTGCATCATCGGCCCGTCCGGTTCGGGCAAGTCGACGCTCCTGCGCTGCCTCAACCAGATCGAGAAGCCGGACGCGGGTGCGATCCGCATCGATGGCGATCTCGCCGGCTACCGTCAGAAGGGCGACGCGCTTTACGAGCTCGACGACCGCGCGGTGGCCCGCCAGCGTCTTTCGTGCGGCATGGTCTTCCAGCGCTTCAACCTCTTCAATCACATGACGGTCCTTCAGAACGTCATGGAAGGGCCGGTCACGGTCCTGCGCCGCAAGCGGGCCGAGGTGAAGGCCGAGGCGCTGCGGCTTCTGAGCCGGGTCGGGCTCGCGGAGAAGGCGTCCGCCTATCCGGCGCAGCTTTCGGGCGGCCAGCAGCAGCGCGTGGCGATCGCCCGCGCTCTGGCGATGCAGCCCAAGCTGATGCTCTTCGATGAGCCGACGTCCGCGCTCGACCCCGAACTCGTCGGCGAGGTTCTTGCGGTGATGCGCGATCTGGCAGCCAGCGGCATGACGATGATCGTCGTCACGCACGAACTCGGCTTCGCACGCGAGGTCGCAGACCGCGTCATCTTCATGGATGCGGGCCGAATCGTGGAGACGGGCGCGCCGAGCGCGATTCTCGTCCAGCCGCGCGAGCAGCGCACGCGCGACTTTATCGCCGCCGTCCTGTCCTGACATCGAAAGACCCACCAAGGAGAGCCGAAATGAAAAGCATCGCACTTCTCGCCGCCACGGTATCGCTTCTCACGGTTGCTACGGGCGCCCGCGCGCAGGAACTGCCGCAGCGCATCCTCGATGCCGGCAGCATTGCCGTCGCGACCAACCCGAACTACGCGCCGATCGTCTACAAGGACCCGGCGACGACCGAACTTATGGGCCTCGACATCGACCTCGGCGAGGCGATCGCCGAAGAGCTCGGCGTCGAGATCGAGTGGCAGGAGACCGAGTTCATTCAGATGCTGCCCTCGCTCCAGACGGGCCGGGTCGACATGGCGATGGCCGGCATGTCGGACATCGCCTCGCGGCGCGAGACGGTCGACTTCGTCGACTACATGAACTCCGGCGCCCAGTTCTACACGCTGACCTCGCTCGCGAGTGAGGTCTCGGAGCCGAGTGACCTGTGCGGGCGAACGGTGGGCGCCTCGCGCAACACCAACTGGCCGAACGACATCGCGGCGTGGAGCGAGGAGAACTGCGTCGCGAACGGCCTCGACCCGATTGAGGTCGTCGGCACCGAGGGTTCGGTCGATGCGCGCACACAGCTCAAGAGCCAGCGTCTCGACGCGGCCGTGCAGGGCAACGAGACGCTGCCCTACTTCCAGGATCTGGAGCCCGGCACCTACGTGCTTATCGGCGAGCCGTTCACGCGCACGCTCGCGGGCATTCCGACGTTGAAGTCGGAAGAGGGTGCGCAGATCCGCGACGCGGTCGAGGGCGCGCTGAAGCGCCTCGTCGAGAGCGGGCGCTACGCCGAGATCTTCGCGAGCTACGGCCTTCAGGCCAACGCGCTCGAAGAGATCGAGGTCAACGCCGGGCAGTGACGCCGGTCTGGCGGGCCGGGCGGTGCTTCAGCGCCGCTTGGCCGGAGCCGCTCCATAGAAGAGCGTCGAGGACCCGTCGGGTCCGTGAACGAGATAGTAGGTCGGGATCGTCGACATGGCGGTTTCCTCCTCCAGCCGGCGGCACGGCCGCCGGCTAAACCGATGTTGCGCCCCTATGATAAACGCAAGCCTAACGCGCGCCTGTGACCCGCAGGGCACGCCGCACCGCGGAATCGCGCTCGCTGCACTGCGGCCGCGATATCAGGTGGGCGAAGCGCCGACCTCGCGGGCGGCTGTCGCAAGGCCCCAGCGCAGAAGCGTAGAGGCGCGCGCGGGGTCTTCGGCCTCGACATAAACGCGCAGTTCCGGTGCGTTGCCCGACGCGCGAAAATGCACGATCGAGCCTTCCTCCAGCCGGAAACGCACGCCGTCGAGATGATCGCGACTCGCAATCGGGCCGGCCTCCGCCATCAGCGCGTCGGCATAGGCGTCGTCTTCGGCAAGCCGTGTCAGAAACGGCCCGCTGGCGCTTGCCGGCACGTTCTTCAGTCGGTCGGCGAGGGCTTGTCCCGCACCGAGCGTATCGGCAAAGGCGCCCACGGACAGGCCGCGCGCCTTGGAGCCGGCGAGTGTGCAGAGGATCGGCAGGATGGCGTCGCGGGTCGGCAGCGGGGCGAGGGATCGCCCGTCGATCGACACGGGCGAACCCAGGAGAACGCCGCCGTTCGCCTCGAAGCCGAGGACGCCTTCGGACCCGCCTGCGACTTCACGCTCCATCGCCTCGATGACGAAGGGCGAGCCGACGCGCGTGCGCACCACCTTTGCGGCGACGCCCGAGCTTTCGGCCGCGCCGCTGGAGGTGACGGGCGTGACGATCGTGCGCGCGCCGAGATGCAGCGCGGTCAGGAGCCCGACCACATCGCCGCGCAGCACCTCGCCGACGCCGTCCGCGACGAGAGGCCGGTCGGCGTCTCCATCGGTCGAGACGATGGCCGCGAAGCGTCCGTCCGCCGCCGATTCACGCAGGAGAGCGATGTCCTCCGGGCGATGCGCCTCGGTGTCGACCGGCACGAAACGCTCCGCGCGGCCGATGGCGACGGTCTCGGCGCCGAGGGACGAGAGGAGATCGACGAGAAGATCGCGCGCGACGGAACTCTGCTGGTAGATGCCGATCGTCAGACCGGCGAGTGCATCCGGAGCGAAGGCGTTGAGATAGCGCGAGCGATAGGTGTTCAGCGCTGAGGCTGTGGAATCGCCGGGAGTGTCCCCCGCTGGGGGAAGGTCCGCCGGCAGGGCTTCGAAGGCCGTGCGGATTTCAGCTTCATCGGCCTTGGTGATCTCGCCCGGCGCGTAGAATTTCAGCCCGTTGCGATCGTCCGGGATGTGGCTGCCCGTCACCATGACCGCCGCGGCACCACGGCGCAGAGCTTCGAGGGCGAGGGCAGGCGTCGGAAGAGCGCCGCAGTCGACGGCTTCCCAGCCCGCCGCGTTCGCCGCGCCAAGACAGTCGGCCGCGATGGACGGGCTGGAGGCGCGCAGATCGCGCCCCACGAGAAGCGTGCGGCTTGCGATCCGTGTGCCCGCGTGGGCGAGAAACGCAGCCGTCCATCGCTGCGCGGGCTCGCCCGAGAGGTCTGTGACGAGGCCGCGCAGGCCGCTGGTTCCGAAGGAGAGGCTGGTCATCGTTTCCTTAGGTCCGCTCCTTAGGTCCGCGCGTAGACATCCTCGAGGCGCACGATGTCGTCCTCGCCCGTATAGGAGCCGACCTGCACCTCGATGATCTTGAGATCAATCTTGCCAGGATTGCGCATGCGATGCGTGCATCCGATCGGCAGATAGGCCGCTTCGTTCTCGTGATAATGTTTGACGACGCCGTCGATCGTCACCTCCGCGGTGCCGTGGACGACGACCCAGTGCTCGGCGCGGTGATGGTGGCGCTGCAGTGAGAGGGTGCCGCCCGGATGCACACAGATGTGCTTCACCTGAAAGCGGTCTCCGATGTCGATCCGCTGGTACCAGCCCCAGGGACGGTGGATGCGCAAGTGGTCAGTCGCCTCGCCGTAGCCCTCGCGGCCGAGCTTGGCGACGAGGTCCTTGACCTTCGGCGCCTCGTCCTTCGAGGCGACGAGAACAGCGTCCGGCATCGCGACCACCACGACGTCATTGAGGCCGACGACGGTCGTCAGCGGGCCGTCCGAGCGCACGAGGCTGCCGCTCGTGCCGAGGACGGAGACCGGGCCTTCGAGCACGTTGCCGTCGGCATCCGGGGTCTTCACGTCGTAGATGGAATCCCACGAGCCGATGTCCGACCAGCCGAAGGAGGCGCGCACCGCGCCAGCGCGCCGCGTCTTTTCCATCACTGCGTAGTCGATCGAGATTTTCGGGGCGGCCGCGAACGCCACCGCGTCCAGTCGAAGAAAGTCGAGATCGCGGACGCCGCCCACGAGCGCGGTGCGAGCCGCCGCCAGCACTTCGGGCGCGTTCGCCTCCAGTTCCTCCAGCATGATGCCTGCCTTGAAAAGGAAGTTGCCGCAGTTCCACAGGAGCCCGCGCTCCACATAGCCCTCGGCGCGGGCGCGGTCCGGCTTCTCAACGAAGCTCTCGAGGACGAAGGCGCCTTCCGAGCCGAGCGACGCGCCGAGTTCAAGATAGCCGTAGGCGGTGGAGGGATGCGTCGGCACGATGCCGAGCGTCATGATATGCCCGCCGCGCGCGGCCTCCGCGGCCTTCAGGCAGTCCGCGACGAAAGCCTCCCCTCCGGTAACGACGTGGTCGGCCGCAAGCACGAGGCACACCGCGTCCGGGTCGCGCGCCTCGCCGAGAAGCGCACCGACCGCGACAGCCGCGGCCGAATCACGTCGCTCGGGCTCCAGCACGATCTCGCCGACGACGCCGGCGGCCTTCATCTGCTCGGCGACGACGAAGCGGAAGTCGTTGCCGGTAACGACGATCGGGAGCGCGAAGCCGGGGCCGGTGACGCGCTTCAGTGTCTCTTGGAAGGTGGATACGCCGCCGTCCATCAATGCGATGAACTGCTTGGGCATCGTCTCGCGAGACACCGGCCAGAGCCGCGTACCGGACCCTCCCGCCATGATGACCGGGATGATCGGCGAGCTTGCAGACGGCTGGCTCATGATTCCTCGCGCACTCCTGCTTCTCTCGTCTGGTTAAAGGGCACGCCGGAAGGCGGCAAGCAACCGTCCATCCGGTGGCGCACAACGCTACGGCGGCGAGGGCGGCACCACACGTTCCTCACATACACGCAATAATCGTAAAGTCATGACTTGTGCGCGAAACAATCGGCAATTATGCAAAGACTATGAATGACGTAGGACATTCAAATCAGGACGGAGGAGCGGGCAGGCCGTGGCTCGCAACTGCCGGTCGATGCCCTTCCTCTTCGAGGCTGTCTTTTTGACCCAACCGATTGCAAAACGTGCCATCAGCGTCGTCGTGCCCGTGAAGGACGAAGAGGAAACCCTGCGCACGCTCGCCGAGCGCATCTTCGATGGGGCTGCAGACCATGTCTCGTCGGTGGAGATCATCTTCGTGGACGACGGGAGCACGGACCGGAGCTGGGGGGTGATGAGCGAGCTGGCGCAAACTCACCCCGGTCGGGTTCGGGCGCTGAAGCTGCGGCGCAATTTCGGCAAGTCGGTCGCACTGGAGGCGGGCTTCAAGGTGGCGACGGGTGAGGTCATCTTCACGATGGACGCCGACCTGCAGGACGATCCGAAGGAGATCCAGCGTTTCCTCGAAAAGCTGGACGAAGGCTACGACCTCGTTTCCGGCTGGAAGCGCAAGCGCAACGATCCGCCGTCCAAGACCGTCCCGTCGAAGCTCTTCAATCGGACGACCGCCTGGATGAGCGGTGTTCCGCTGAACGATTTCAATTGCGGTTTCAAGGCCTATCGCCGTGAGGTGATCGAGCAGCTGCGTCTGTATGGCGAACTGCACCGCTATATCCCCGTCTTTGCCAACGATGCCGGTTTTCGCGTCGGAGAGATCGAGGTCGAGCATCATCCGCGTCGCCACGGCAAGACGAAATACGGACTGGAGCGCTATGCCCGCGGTTTCCTCGACCTCATCACGATCGTGGCGACCACGCGTTATCTGCATCGCCCCGGTCACATGTTCGGCGGGCTCGGCGTCATCCTGGGCCTGATCGGCACCGCGATCCTCGGCTATCTGAGCATCCTGTGGCTGGCGGGACAACCGATCGGTCATCGGCCGCTCTTCTTCCTCGGCTTCCTCCTGATGATCTTCTCGGTGCAGATGATATCGCTCGGCGTCATTGCCGAGTTGCTGATCCGCCTGTCCAAGGCACGAAATGTCGGCGACCTGATCGTCGGGAACGTGACCGCAGAAGCGGCTCAACGACCGAAGAAGCTGGACGTGGCATTCGCATCCTAGCGCTGGACGTCCGTAACCCCTGCGAACATGTGGGCAGCGCGCGCGCCGGTCGAACCGTCAAGCCGCCTTTGAAGGAAACAGGATGTCGAGCAAGGTCAGGATCGAAGACGGTCTCGTCATCGGAACGGCGAGCGACAAGTACGATTCCGGCAATCCGCTCGCGCGCTGGCTCGTCGGCCAGTTCGATGCCGCCGTGTCCGACTTCGCCCGTCAGGCCGACCCGAAGACGGTGCTGGAGGTCGGCTGCGGCGAGGGGCATATCGTCGAACTCCTGCTTCAGGCGACCAGTGCCCGCATCCATGCCACTGACATTTCTGCGACGTGCGTGGCCGAAGCGCAGGCAAATGTCTCGTCCGACCGGGTGACCTTCGCGACGCAGAACGTCATGACGATGACCCCGCCCGAAGTTCCGCCGCAGATGGTCGTCTGCTGCGAGGTGCTTGAGCATCTCGACGCCCCGCAGCGCGGCCTGGACGCGCTCGCCGCCCTGAACGCCGAGTATTATCTCCTGAGCGTTCCGCGCGAACCGCTGTGGCGCGTCCTGAACTTTTCGCGCGGCGTCTACATGAAGGAGTGGGGAAACAGCCCCGGTCACTTCCAGCATTGGAGCAAGCGCGGCTTCCTGCGCTTCATCGGCCGGCATTTCACGCCCGTCGCGGTGCGCTCGCCCATACCCTGGACGGTCGTCCTCTGCCGGCCGAATGCGCGCTGAGGCCGGCAAATGGGCAAAGGCGGCCGGCTCCGTTCTTGCGGTCGTCTCGCTTCTCTTCGTCGCCGCGTTGCTGTGGCGTGAACGAGAGCCGCTGCTCGCGTTCCGGCCTGACGCCTCGGGACTGGCGATCCTCCTCGCTTGCGTCGGGCTATACGCCGCGCTCGGCGTGGTGCTGGCCCTTGCGTGGCGCCGCCTGCTGACCTGGGCTGGCGAGCCGCGCGTCGAGCGAAGCGAGGCCGTCACGATCTACGCCCGCACGCAGATCGCCAAATACATTCCCGGCAATGTCGCCCAGTTCGCGGGTCGCCAGCTGGTCGGCCGACAGGCCGGCTGGTCGCATGCAAGCCTGCTGCTCTCGACGGTTTTCGAACTCGCCTCGCTGGTCTTCGTTGCGGGCACGATTGCCTTGGGCGCTGCGGCGGCGGGGAACCAGGCGGTCGATCTGCGCTGGGTCCTTGCGGCGATGGCGGTCGTCTTCGCGGCCGTCGTCTGCCTGCCGGTCCTTGGCCCGCCCGTTCTGAAGCGGCTGTGGCCCGGCGCGGCCGTCCAGATCGGCTCTCTGAGGGCGCGGGACCTCTGGCCGGTCGGCCTCTATCACGCGCTGTTCTTCCTCGCCGGCGGGGTGATCCTCGTGTGCGTCGCACAGGTCGTGAGCGACCAGCCCGTGCCGGCCGAGCGCTGGCCCGCGCTCGTCGGGCTCTTCGCCGTCGCTTGGATCGTCTCGACGCTCACGCCGGGGGCGCCGTCCGGTATCGGGATTCGCGAACTGGTCGTGGTCGGCGGCCTGGCCGCGACGATGCCGACGAGCGGGGCGATCCTGACCGCGGCTCTCTTGCGGCTCGTCACGGTCTTCGGAGACGCGCTGTTCTTCCTGTTCGCGATGCTGCGCAAGCATGGGGCCGCGCAAAGAGGGATCCACCATGGATGACGAAGCCTACAGCCAGTACGAGGCTGAAAGCCGGAACTGGTTGAAGTTCGGCCGTATCAAGCTCCTCGAAGCGCTGCTGTCCGAGAGGGTGCCGGGCCGGGCGGCCGAAATCCTCGATCTGGGCGCAGGGGTCGGCCAGAACATTCCCACGCTCCTGAAGTTCGGGACGGTGGACGCGCTGGAGATCGACGAGATGGGCCTTCGCTCGCTGCGCAAGATCGCCCGCGTCCGCAGGATCATAGACCAGCCCGTTCCGCTGGAACTCGACCAGCGCTACGACCTGATCGTGGCGACCGACGTACTCGAGCACCTGCCGGATGATCGCGCGGCGGCGCGGTGGATCGCCGAGCATCTGAAGGAGGGCGGCCTCTTCGTCTCCACCGTGCCGGCCTACCAGTTCCTGTTCTCCGAGCACGACGTGGCGCTGCACCACTTCCGGCGCTACACGGCGAAGAACTACGCGCGGATCATGGTGCCCGAGATGAGGGTCGTGAAAGCGGGATACTTCAACAGCGTGCTGTTCCCGGTCGCGGCGCTCATGCGGCTTTCGAGCCGCTTTCTGAAGAAGGGCAACGGCGAGGGCGGGAAGGCGCGCAAGCAGAGCGGCCTGATGCCGGGTCCCGTGGACAGGCTCTTCCGCAAGGTCCTGAGCGCAGAAGTCTCCATGATCGACCGCAATGTCGGGCTGCCGTTCGGCCTGTCGGTCTATTGCGTCTGCCAGAAGGCGTAGCACGGAAAATAAGGCGCGGGGCGGCGGCCGGATGCGGGTCGCCCGATGGTATCGATGTCATGGCAGGGAATTATGGGATGGCGAACGCCACGGGCGCGCGGAAGAACGCAGAAGCGCAATCATACGTCTTGATCGCCATCCTGGTCAGCATCCTGTTCCTCTTCGTGCTGCCGATGCCGTTGAGCCGGCTGGATGTCGCTTACACGTTCTCCGGAGACGCAGTCGACAAGCTGGTCCAGATCAAGAATGTCGCCGAGACGGGCTGGCTCTTCTTCAACGACCGCCTCGGCTACCCGTTCGCGTATGACCGTCTGGACTTTCCGCGCTTCGATTCCCTGAACTACGCGATCATGGGCCCGATCGCGGCTGTGACCGGCGAAGCCGGCCTCGCGATGAACCTTTATTACCTCGCAAGCTTCTACCTGATCGCCTTCTCGGCGTTCTGGACGCTGCGTCGGCTGACGTTCGACACTGCGCCCGCGGTGATCTGCGCGCTGGTCTTCGCCTTTCTGCCCTATCACCTCTTTCGCGGGGTGGCGCACCTGACGAACGGTACATACTTTCTGATCCCACCCGCGGTGCTCATCCTGTTCTGGGCTGCCCGGGATCAGATGGGGTTCGGGACAAAAGAGGGGCGAAGGCGATTGCTGTTCGCGCTTCTGGTCGCCGTCCTCATCACCCTGCAGACACCCTATAACGGGGTCTTCTTCTCGATCCTCAGCCTCGTGGCGGCCGCCATCGCCTTCTCGTCGCACGCGAAGTTACGGAACATCGGCGTAGTCTGCGCTCTCCTCATGGCAACGGCGGGAACATTCGTGGCCGAACAGGTTCCGCGTCTGATCCACCAGGCCCAGAACGGAACGGTCGACAGTGGCACGCGATCGCCTTCCAACGTCCAGTACTATTCAACGAACCTGACGCAGATCGTCCTTCCAAGCGAGCGACATCGGCTCGCGCCGGTTCGGGAGCGCGCCAGGATCTTCAATCAGGAGATGCAGGTTCCGCAGAGCGAGGTGCGCCATCAATATATCGGCGTGCTCGGTCTCATCGGTCTGGCCACATTGTTCCTAGCGTTGTCGCGGCGCTCGTCGGGTGTCTCGAAGGATGTTGCCCCCCTGTCGACAGAGCGGACCGTCGCCATTGCCGCGTTGCTGGCGGTGGCTCTTCTTGTCTTCACGATCTCGACCGGGCTTGGGACGATCTTCTCCTATTATTTCGCCCAGAGCATCCGCGCGCTCAACCGGACATTGCCGTTCTTCGCCTTCCTCTGCCTGATCGGATCGGCATGGGCTCTCCAGCTCGTATTGCGGCGTTTCAGGCGTGACTGGCTGAGACGCGGTATCGCCGTCCTGCTGGGAGCAGCCTTCCTCTTCGACGCCGTCCCGCTGGGCATGGCGCGGCAGGAGCGTGACGCACCCATCGCCAGCTATGATGCGATGAAGCGTTATTTCGCGGAGATGGAAGGCAGGCTCGGGGGGGGCGCCGCGGTATTCCAGATGCCCGTGACCTGGTATCCCGAGCATCCGCCGATCCAGCGAACAGTGGACTACGACTACCTCAAGCCCTTCCTCCTGACGGACACGCTGCGGTTCTCGGCTGGCGCCAGCCGCGGGCGCGAGGGGTACAACTGGGGTCGGTTCGTCGAACAGCAGCCGCCTACAGAGATGATCGCCAGCACACATGCGGCCGGTTTTGGCGCGATCTTGATCGATGGCTTCGGCTACACGCCGGAAGACCTCAGCCAACTCACGGCCGGACTGACGCAGGCCCTGCCCGAGGAACCCTTCGTCAGCGAGGACCAGCGTTGGTGGACGTTCCCTCTCGCCGGCTGTTGCGGCGGGGAGGTCCCGCAGATCCGACCGGGCGAGCGGCTGGACGTCTACACCTATGCCGTCGGCAGCGGCCCGATCCGGTTCTCCAACGAGGCCAGCGGAAGCTTCCACTTCGACGGCGGGTGGAACCGGCCGGAGAGCTGGGGAACATGGTCGGGCGGCGAGGCGGCGTTGCGCTTCCATCTGACAGGCGCGACCGGCGGCGCACTATCCCTTGAGATGGAGACCCGGATGCTCCTCGGCCCGAACATTCCCGAACGCTCTCTCCTGGTGGAATGCAACGGCGTGGTCTGCGGCGAGTTCGTCTACGGGCCCCAGGCCGCGACCCAAAGACTGGACATCGCCCTGGCCGCCGGCACCGTCGGCGAAGACGGCCGGCTGGAGATCCGTTTCCGGACGCGGCCCGAGGCCACGCCTCAATCGGCCGGAGTCAACAGTGACACTCGCGCGATCGGCATGGGAATCCACGACCTCGCAATCTCGACGGCACAGTAAGAGTTCTTCTGATCGCGGCCTCGAAGGCCGGTGATCTTATCCCCGCCCTGCGGCGGCGCCGTTACCTTCGGGCATCGTCCCTTGAAGGTGAGTGCCATGGAACAGTCCACGCCCAATCTCGATCTTCCCTACATCCTGCCCTCGCAGGCCCAGAAGCACGTGACACACAACGAGGCGCTGGCGACGCTCGACGCGCTGGTGCAACTTGCCGTCATCGATCGCGATCGAACCGTACCGCCGGAGCATCCGACCGAGGGCGAGCGCCACATCGTCGCGGACGGTGCGAGCGGCGTCTGGGCGGGGCAGGAGCGGGGGGTCGCCACGTGGCGGGACGGGGCCTGGCTCATCGTTCGGCCGCGCATCGGCTGGCTTGCGTTCGTTGAGGCTGAGGATTTGTTCTGCCGCTTCGTCGATGGCGGCTGGTCGCCGATCGCAGAGACCGTGGATGGTCTTCAGCATCTGGAGCGTCTCGGCATCGGGACGGCCGCCGACCCGCAGAACCCCTTTTCCGCACGCCTCAACAAGGCGCTCTGGGCAGCGCGCGCCGCGAGCGACGGCGGCGATGGCGATCTGCGCCTTGTGATGAACAAAGAAGCGTCCGCCAACACGGCAAGCCTTCTGTTTCAGAGCGGCTGGTCCGGGCGCGCCGAGATCGGGCTTACGGGAAGCGACGACCTTTCAGTGAAGGTTTCGGCGGACGGGGCCACGTGGCGCACGGCCTTCGGGGTCAACCATCAGAGCGGTACGGTGGACATCCCCGCTTCGGTGCGCTTCGACGGAGCCGTCAGCTGCGGCGCCTCCGGTATCGCGCCAGGCGTCATGCACATTCATCGCCAACCGGGCGAGGCGGCGATCGTCCTCTCCGCTGGTGCGAATTCGGCCGCTCCCGAATATGTCGGGCAGTTGCGTGCGCGTCCGGGCGTGGGCATTGCCCTGACCAATGGTTCCTCGAGTTGGTGGGGCCTTGCCGTGAACACCCAGACAAACCGCGTCGGCATCGGAACGACGGAACCCGTGCATAAGCTGACGGTCGCCGACGGCGCCGTCGGCCCGGCCACGGACAATGCCCATCCGGTCGGCTCGGCGACCCGCCGCTGGTCGACGATCTATGCGGCGACGGGAGCGATCAACACATCGGATGCGCGCGACAAGAATGTCGAGGGGCCCATCGGCGCGAGCGCTGCCCGGATCGTGGATGCGGTGGCGCCGATTCTCTATCGATGGAAGATCGGTGGGATGGAGGTTGTCGAAACAGGCGTCGAGAAGGTTCCGGACGGAGAGGATGCGCAGGGCAACGAGATGTTCGTCGAGCGCACGCTGACCGAGGAACGGCCCCGCGCCGGCGTGCGCCGCCACGCGGGCTGGCTGGCGCAGGACGTGCGTGCCGCCTTCGAGGCGGAAGGGCTGGATTGCGGCGCCTGGGGGCTGGATGAGCCGGAAGAGGCCGAGAGCCGGCAGTGGCTGCGGCCCGACCAGCTGACGGCCTTCCTTTGGGAAGCCTTGCGCGAGACGCGCAGGGACCTTGCCGAGCTGAAGGACCGCCAGTCGCGATAGGGGGCGAACGCGGTCACCGCCCATCCGCTGGGACCGGAAGGGGATGGCGGGCGTGAGGCGGCAAGCAGGCGAGGACGTGCGCTGTCGTGCCGCTTCCGCCCCAATGCTGGATATGATGGTGGGCGCGACAGGGATTGAACCTGTGACCCCTCCCGTGTGAAGGGAGAAAAACCACGCCTAAGCCGCTGCGGCGTGGGCTTTCCGCTTCTTTTTCCCCCGATTTTCCCCCACTTCTCGGAAATCCCAACCCTTCGTCTGTGCGCTGCGGCCCAGATCGGCGGTGCCGAGCTTCGTGTAGCGTTGCCATTCTCCCGACTTCCATCCACCCTCGTCCTGAAGGCGGCGGACATCCTTCGTCTGGGCGTAGAACCACGTCGCCCAGCTATGACGGCATACGTGCGGGGTGAAGCGCGAATCGTCTAGCCCGGCGTCCTTTACGGCTGTCCTGAAGGCGCTTTTGATCTGCCCGCCGCTGTTCTTCCCGGAATGGAACGGGAGGCCGTCCAGTCGGCGGAAAACGGGCCCAGGAACGCCGATCGTCGGCAGGGTCGACAGTGCTGCCACCACACGCGGGATCAGCGTGACGCGCCGCTCCTCGCCGTTCTTGGTGTCTCTAAAGATCGCGAACCGATGCTCAAGAGACACGTCGGTGCCGTCCAGCACGACGGCCTCTCCCATGCGACAGCCCTGACCGAACAGAAGCGTCACCATAGGGGCCAGAAAGCCGTTGGCGTTTCTGCTGAGCCCGAGGATCACCTTGTCGGCCTGGTCAGGCAGGAAAAAATCAGTTCGGCGTCCGCCGCCTGCTGGCGCTTTCAGCTTGGGCACGCTGCATCTGTCGTCCTCAGCCGCGCAGTTCAGGATGGCTTTCACCGGTGTGTAGAGCTGTCGGCGGATCGTTGCGGCCGCGCGGCCGGGGTACAGCGCGTTCGCCGCTCGCCGCATCGTCGCGTTGTTGATGTCGGCCACAAGGGTATCGGCGAAATGCCGGCGCAGAGGCTCCAGAAAGCGAGCATTTGGATTCTGATCTTCGTACAGCTTCAGCGCGGTCGCGAAGGTGAAATTGGCTTGTTCACCAGGCGTATCGGCGCATAGCTCGGCGAGGAGGTCAGGGAGCTTGGCCTTGGCGTCTGAGAGACGGGTGCACTTGGTGCTGATCTCGACCCTGCGCCCTTGGACGGTGCCGCGCGCGTACCAGTAGGGGCTTTTCGGGCGCTTCTTGAGTTCGAGCATCGGGGCTCCATGATCCGTTCGAGATCCTCGGGCAGAAGGAACATCTCCCTGCCGATCTCACGATAGGCTCCGAGTTCGCGGGCCTTCTTGCGCAATGCGCGCTCGGAAATCTTCACACCGGCCTTCAACAGCTTTTCCACAGCGGCGGCCGGCGAGATGACGCGGTCCAGCGGGTCAGCCATCCGACCCTCCATAGGCGCAGTCCGCGCACTCTCTGGCCTGCGGGCCACCGCGGTAGCGCTTGTCGCACTTCGGGCACCGGCCGATCTGGTTGCCGGGCTGCCAGGCGGCGCGCGCGGGGCGCGGGTCTCGCGCGAGGTCGTCAGGGATTGCCATCATGGCAACACCCTTCGCCATAGCCGAAGGTGTGGTCGTCATGGCCATACCTTTCGCCTCGGCGCCGCCCTTCCGTTTCTTCGCCTTCTGAAACCACACCGCCGCGAGCGCCTTCCAGAGCGGCAGGCCGTGAGTGGCGGCGAACGTCTTCGCGTCCTTCTCGAACCTGGTGTGGGCGACAATCGAAGAGGCGAGGGCGTCCGCGTCGAGAGCGCCGAACTCGGCTTCGGTCAGCAGTCGGTCCACCGCCTTGATGTGGTCGGCCTTGATGGGCGCCACGCCAGCGGCCGACAGGATCGAGAGGACGTGCTGCGCGTGCGCCTCGCCTTCCTTCTTGATCAGCGCTGCGATGGCGGCCACCGCGACCGTCTCACCAGGCTTGTAGTCCCGGCCGGGCGGATTGCGCAGGATCGTGACGGCTGCCGCCTCGGCAACGCGCGCGACGACCAGCGCTTCCTCATCGCCGGCGGCCACGGCGGCGACGTGCATCTGCGTTGCCGTCATGCCGAGACGGTCGGCGTTCTGTCCGATGAAGGCCTCGGCCTGGGCGCGGGTGTCCGGCGCCTCGACGATCATGATGGGGATCGTCTGGACGTGCGGGTTGCTGGCGGCGGCAATCGCGGTGTGCTGGCCGTCGATCACGCGCAACGTCATGGTGCCGGCGCCGTCGTCGGCGAGGGCGCAGACGGGCGGCTTCAGCTTCGTCCAGTCGAAGCCCTCGATGATCTTACGGAGCATCCGCAGAGAACGTTCCGAAAGGCTGCGCTGATAGGCGGGATCGACCCACAACGTGCGCGGGTCGACGTACTCGAAGATCGGCGCGCCTGACGAGGGTGCCCGAGGCGACAGGCCGCGAATGTCGATTGGCTGGATGGGGCGAAGGGCGGTCATAGTAGCCTCCCTGCTGCAGCTTCCGCGTCCGCCACGATGCGGTAGTCTGCGGCGATCGCTTCCATTACCGCGATCTGCCGATCGGCGAACGCTTGCGTCATCCGGCCGTCAGACACGAACCGGGGATAAACGCGACGCCGCTGCTTCACCTCGCGATCGGCGCATTCGGCTTTGTCGAGGGCGGTGATCATCGACCCGACTCCTCCTCCGATCGATCGAAGATCTTGCAGCCGTAGTCGCGCGCCCACTCGATCGCGGCGCGGCCGGCCTTGGTATAGTCCGTGCCGACGTAGTCGTGCAGGACCGAGCCGTCCTCGTCGATGAAATCGACCATGTAGACCCAGCGCCCGATCAGGGTGCCGTCACTGCTTTTCGTGCAGCGGCCGCTCTCGATGACGACGTGCGGCCGCGCGCGGGGAGGGAAGGCGACGACGTTCATGCCGGCCTCCCGATCACCTTGAGCGAAGCCTCATCGAAGGTCGGCTCGAAGAGCCCGATGACGCGACCGACGATGATGTCGCGCAGATGGTCTGGATGGAGCGGGCCATCGGACAGCGACAGAGCATGACCGATCGAGCGAAGGGTCCAGAACTCCTTGTTCCGAAACTCTTCGCCGCGGCTGTTCCAGCAGCGCTCAACGATGCGGGAGGTCGTTTGCATGACGCTCCGGCGACCGCCGCTCCACTGAACAAGGAACAGCTCGCCTTTAACCGCTTCCCGGTCGTTCGGATCGACCACGACCCATTCGCCGGCCCGGATGTGGGGTGCGTCCTTGTCGTTGCGTGCCATGTGGACAAAACAGCCAGCCGGAGCGGCGCCGTAGACGTCAAGCGCCCGGAGTGGAGCGACAGAAGGAGCAGCCATCACGCAGCCCTCCTGTCGAGATCGACGCCGACGAAGCGCAAGACGATCTCCGCCCTTGTCGACGGCATCGGCGCTTCGTTCCAAGGGCGGTCGTCCGGAAAGTGAAACGACTGCGCCTCCGTGTTGTGCGGGATCGCGTCATCAGCATCGCGGATCCCCGGCCAGAGCTGCGCCGACAGAAGCCGCTTCTCCATGTGAAGCCACTGCATGTAGGCGTAGGCGATCTCACGCTCACGTCCGCCGGTAATGGCGGGAAGGGTGACATAGGCGGCCGGGCCCGCCCCGTTCATCGCGACGAGATCAGTCGCGAGCGACAGGGCCACCGCTACTGCCATCGACTGATCAGCCTCTTTGTCGCGGTCCATCAGCGCGTTCATCGCCTCGGCCTTCAGCATCAGCGTTCCCATGCGACACGCGCTGAACGCGAGGCCCTTCCGGAGCGAAGACAGATCGAGCGTTTCTAGATACGCGGTCAGGTGGCGTCGCGCCTGTTCATCCTGATCGAAGGGCGTGAGGATCGCGTGGTCGGGCATACCTCCGGCGGTCGCCGGAACCGTAGGGTTCGTCGTCATGTCGTTCTCTTCGGTTGTTGGGGTTAGGCCGCGGGCGTCATGCCGGGGCTGGGGCGGGCTTCAGGAAGGGAAGGCCAACACTTTCCCGTCGGGCGGCAAAAGTGGGCGCAGCACCGCGACGATCGCGGTAGGCCACAGAAGCTGGTAGGCGGGGCCTTCGACGTGCTGACGAGTGGTTAAGACAACACGGGCGCCGGCAGCCTTACCCTTTTCGGTCGCCTGCCAATCTCCGCGCTCGTCCCTGTCTTGAAATCCATGCGCCTCGAGGAGCTTGTTGACGACCTGCGCCGATAGCCCTCCCAGACGCACGCCAATCTGCGTGGGGATCAGCGGCTTCTCGTCGTTCGGTGCGGCAAGGCGCGCAATGCCCATCGTCTTGAGCGTATCGTGTCCCGTCAGTCGATAGGTCTGCGCTGATGCGGCGTGTAGGGCGTAGACCCCCTCAAGGCCGGCCATCTTCGCCAGGCGCAGAGACTGGTTCATCGCAAGGCGAACCTCACGGGGGTCGGCCATCGCGTTCGCCACGGCGACCGGCGCGGGCTCCTCGAAGTATCGATCAACCATCTGGCCGAAGACGGTCCATGCGACGTCGTCGTTCAGGCATTTCACTAGCTTGAGGTAGCCGCGGTGCGTGATCAGGAAGCCGCGCGGAGCCTTCGACGCGAAAACCCCATCGGGTATCTCGGTACGAATTTCGTTCCGAGATAGCTCGAGGAAGTCCTCCCCCTGAACGAAGCGCGTGCGATTGTCGTGGAAGTTCCGCTTGGCCGTCCCCTCGGGGCGACCGTGCACCGTATCGACCTGCTCGAAGGTAACGACGCGTTCGCCACGGTACTCGACGATCTGAACGTCTGCTTCAGCTATGCGGACTGTGGGTAGGACTGCGGATGCCATCTGGCGCTCCATCCGTTGGGATGAAGCAACCATATATTCGAATTCGAATTTAACACAAGCTAAAAATTCGGTGACGAATATTCGTCGAGGGCGTCATTCCATACGCCATCCCAGAACCGCTGGCGCAGAGACTCGTACTTAAACGAGGCGAAGACGACTCCGACGACCGCGATACCATGACGCTCACGCTGACCTTCGGGAATGGCTTGATCCAAGCGTACGTGGTTCTCAGCCGTCGGAGAACTGGTGAACCACTCCAAACCCTTGTCCGATCGCCCGTAGTAGCGCGGAATGTACTCTAACAGTTCGCTGCTTCCTGTCTCACATACGATCACCCTCTCACCATCCTCGATGCGATCCAGCTGGTGGTTGTGGCTGAAAACGATCTGTCCTGGCTTGAAACCTTCGACACGACTTGCGAGCGGCGGAATGCTCCAGGCCCAGATCGTACCTTTGATATCCGGATGTTGGGGAAGCCGGAGGATTGGCGTTGTTGAAGGTAGTTCCTTCCGCAAGTTTACCTCTGTGGGGGTTCCAAGCGGGCCTACGAGGGGGATGTCCACTATCGTTGGCACCGTATCGTAAGCGAATGGTGCACCGCTGCGGTGGCTCTGATCGCTCTCGTAAAGGCTCTGTATTCTGAGCAATGCCTCTGACCGCGGCTTTTCTTTACCGCCCTCCCACTTCGACACGCTCCCCTGTCGCGCGCCTATGGCCGCTGCGAAGTCCGCTTGGTTCATCCCAAGGGCTTTCCTGATGCGCTTGATCTCGGCAGCGAAGTCCATGGCACCCCCTCTTCGGCTTTCGCCATTCTGCCTCGCATATCCTTCTTGATCGTAAATTCGAAATCGAATAATAAAATCGAATATGCGACCCATCACTTTCATCAGAACCGACGTGTTCAAAGAAACCCAGAAGGCCTTCGGCCGGATCGCGGGCGTGTCACAGGGAACTGTGTCCAGGTGGGAGGCAGGTGATCTGGCTCCCGCACAAGCGGAAATGATCCGTATCAGGAACGCTGCCATCAGGCTCGGGCTGCCTTGGGACGACGCATGGTTCTTCGTTCTACCAACTCGGCAACTGGCTGCGCTTTCTGAAGGATTGGCTCGTGAGGCGCTCGCATGAGCCGCCGCGAGTTCACAAAGGTTTCGCCTAACCTCTGGCGATCGCGACGGTTTATCGGCCTGACGGATGCAGGGAAAGTACTCTACGCCTACCTCCTGACCTGCGAGCACCAGAATTCAACTGGATGCTTCCGCCTTCCAGACGGCTACGCCTGCGCCGATCTACAATGGCTATCCGAGAAATACGCTGGGGCGCGCGATGAGCTCGTCGAAGCGGACCTCATCGCTATCGATCTCGAACTCTCTCTGATCTTCGTTCGACGCTGGTTCAAGCATAGCCCGCCGATGAACCCGAAACACGCGCAGGGAACGGTCAAGCAAATTTCGGAGATCGAAAGCGACAGTATCCGTGAGATCGTCGAGCAGGAGTTCGCCGACGCAAACGGTTTCCACGCTGCAAAACCAGCGCCTAACGACGCGAGCAGACGGTCTCGCCTGACGGATGGGCTGCGATGAAACGGTATCCAGACAGTATCACCGTCTATCAGCAACAGTACCGAACTAAAGAGAAGGAGACGGAGACAGAGAAGGAGACCCGAGAAAGAGAGAAAGACCGAGACCGAAGACGCAGACAGAGACGGGAGAGCGACAACGCGCGAAAGCGATCACCCTCTCCCAAGCCGATGGACCTTCTGAATGAAAGGGCTGCCGCATGAAAACTCGATCGATTACGGCCGCCGAGATGAGGAGGCGTCATGACTGTCGTCCAGACTGAGGATGGAACGTACAAGGTCGTCGATGGCGACGGTGCGCTCGCATGGGGTTTTGAAACCAGCTCGGCCGCGTGGAGGTGGATTGATCGACACGACGGCAGCCCACTCAACCGATCCGAGAACACAGCCGAATGGCTCTGGCAACAGAGGCTTGAACAATGAAACACCGTCCGATCACGGCAGCCGAGATCGAGGCCGGCAAGACGCCTAAGGGAGGCTTCACCTACAAGCAGCTCCGCGCCTGGGGCGTCCGATGCCCGCCGAAGGAGGGCTGGCGGAAGAGGCTGCTGAAGTTCGGTGTTCCCGCGTCATGCCCGTTCCCGGCCGGCTTCGATGCAAAGCTGCTCGACTTCGCCCCAGCGACGAACCCGACGATGGAGTTCGGCCCGACGCCAGCGCCGATCGATATGCCGGCGGACGCGATCGAAGTCTTCACCGATGGCTCGTGCGATCCAAACCCGGGGCCGGGCGGCTGGGGCTTTGTCGCCTACCGCGGCGAGGAGGAGATCCACGAGGCGTCCGGCGGCGATGCGGCGAGCACGAACAACCGGATGGAGTTGCAGGCGCTGATCCAAGCGCTGCGGTGGCTTGATCCCGCGCGGCCGGCCATCGTCTGGTCCGACAGCCAGTACGTCGTCCGCGGCTGCATCGAGTGGCGGCATGGTTGGCGGAAGAAGAACTGGACACGCGGCCCGAAAAGCGCGCTGGCGAATGCCGAGCTGTGGCAGATCTTGGACGGCCTGCTCGACAGCCGCATCGTCGATGTCCGCTGGACGCGTGGGCACGTCGGGACGCTCGGCAATGAGCGCGCAGATGAACTCGCCGATCGCGGTCGCCTTTCGATCTTGGAGGTCGCAGCATGAGGCCGATGTCGACGGCGGAGGCCGGCGCATTCCACGAACTCATCTTGGCTCGGCTGTTCGGCTGGTCGATCGCGCTCGGCCCTCAGGACAGCAAGCGCGGCCGGCGCAAACAAGCCTTGCCCAGTGCGGATGCGCTGTTTCGCGAGCTCTTCATCGCCAAGCCAAGCTGGGCGGTCAGCCTGACCGCAATGACAGCTGGTGAAGACGTCGTCGAGCTCTGGCCCGAGCGTCTCCGCGAGGTCGTCCGGTTTCAGATCGATCACAAGGTGCCACGCGTCGAGAACGAGCCGACGAGTGCGCACTACGCCGAGACGATGCGCGAAGGTGGTCGGATCGACTATGCGCTCCCGGCCTTCCTCGCTGACCACGGATCGACGGCGTCGGTCGAAGATCACCCTGCTTGGCAGCACCTCGTGACGGGGAGGGCTGCTGCTTGAGGCAGAACGGCATCAACGTGCATCGCTTCGCGGAAGGGCTCGGCATCCGGGTTCGGCCGATCCACCGCTCCCGCCGCCGGCGTCCGGCGATGGAGACCTACGCTCTCGGCACGATCCGCAACATGCTGATCCTTGACGGCGAGGATCACACCTCGCTCGTCCTGCGCTGCGTGGTCGCGTCCGACCCGTCCGCCCTCGGCGCCGACGTCATCACGTCTGTCTCGAACGCGCTGAAGGGCCATCCTGGCCGCTTCCCAAGCCGCAGAGAGGCGATGGAATGGTTCGAGGCGCTCCCGATGCTCGCGTTGCGCGCTCGTGCTCACCGGCTTGGTACGGGGCCGCACGCGCTCACCACCCTCATTGCAGACAGGATGATCGGCGAATGACCGGCTGGACGAGGGAGCTTGTGCTCGAGGAGCTGATCCGGGCGTGCGAGGTCTACGACGCATTGCCGATACGCACGGGACCGCAAGCCTACGGTTCGACGATGCCGCCGATCCTTCGCGAAGTGAAGGACGAGTTCACCGCCGGCGGCCGAGCGAAGGCGAACGACAACGATGCGAAGGCGAGGGCGGTCTTGCGCCGGGCGAGGGCGACCGCCGCGGACATCAGCCGGGCCGACCAGGCGCTCGCGTGGGTGCCAGCATTCGTGCCGACGCCGGACTTGCGCGAAGTGCTGATGCGGCATGCGGTCGTGAGGGCACGCGGATGGGATTGGGATCGCGCTGTTTCGGCTCGCAATCGGCGCAACCCAGCGAAAAAGGGCTGGGTTAGACGAACAACATACCGCTGGATCGCCCGCGCTTGTCAGGGCATCGCGGACGCGCTCGACCACAAGGGCATTCCGTTGCCCGCCGACCTGGATGGACAGGTGTCTCACGAACCGGCAGAAACGACCTCGAACTTGATAAGATCAGGTTCGTTGCGCGGGTGGCGACAGGCGAGCTGAGAAGCCCGCCGACTGCCCGGTACGAAGTCCCAGGCGGAAGTCCAATTCGGGCTCCCGCCTTTTTGTTGAGCTTTAACGCATCATCGGGAAAGCGGTGCGAAAGGTCTCCCTTTCAGGTTTGGCGAAGTAGTAGCCTTGGAAGAGGTTCACGCCGGCTGCCTGAAGCGTTCTGACTTCATCTGACGTCTCGATGCCTTCTGCGATGACCTTGATGCTGAGGGCGCCGGCGATATCGAGAATGCCTTTGACGATCGCCTGTTTTGCCCGCGACGTATCGATGTCGCGGGTGATCTCCATGTCGATCTTGATGACGTCGGTCTGGAATTTTGACAGCAGCGAAAGCCCTGCGAAGCCAGCGCCGAAATCGTCCAAGGCGGTGGTAAAGCCCATTCGGTTGTAGCTGCGTACGATGTTCTCGAGATGGGCGGTGTCCATCACCTGCTCATTCTCCGTGAACTCGAACATCAGTCGTGTCGGATCAAAGCCCACGTCATGCGCGGCATTCAATGATGCTCGGATGCAGGCACGCGGCTCATAGACCGCGTTCGGAAGGAAGTTGATTGAAAGCCGCGCCGTCGAACCGGGCATGTGTCTGCCTGCCAGTTCGATGGCTTTCACACGGCAAAGTTGGTCAAAGCGGTAGCGATTTCCAGCTGTGACCGACGAGAGGACTTCACCGGCGCCCTGGCCATCGACACCTCGTACCAGTGCTTCGTAGGCGAAGACATTTTGCGTGGTCAGGTCGACGATCGGCTGGAATGCCATCGTGATTTCAATGGGGAAGGGGGGTCCATCCCGGCAGCCACTACAAGTTTCGGCCATTGAGTGCGCTGCCTTCGGACTACGACGAACCTTTGTACAGCGGTTCGCTTGCGTGGACCTTTGCCGCTTCGGAACATCTCAGTCCTCCGCTGACTTCCTTTCGCAGCCAGAGGAGGCAGGAATGTCAGAGACCAACCCAGTCACCCAGAACCCGAACGAGAAGCTGCCGGACGGCGAACCGCTGGACCCGGATGTCATCGTTCCCGAGGACGATGCAGGCCTCGAAGATGAGGACGAAGACGACGGCGACGTCGATGAGACGTCAGCCGGCGGCCTGAACGAGATCGGTTCGGGCAAGAGGGACGAGCGGAACATCATCTAACCGCTAGGCAGTGAGAGGGCGGGTGTCTGAACGGGCTCCCGCCTTTCGCTCGCATGGCCCGCCGGTGAGCGGGCCTTTTTCGTTTCAGTCGATACGCTGCCCCGTCGCAAGCTGGTGAATTCGGGTGCATTGGGCACGGACCTCGTCGGGCACGAGCATCGGGTCGTTCTCTACGACGGCGCGGATCATTGCGATGCGCTCGGCGGTACGGATGTGAAGCGTTCGCAAAGGAGTGCTGCCGCTTTCGATGGCGTTGAGAGAGCGGGTGCTCAGGCCCATGCGATGCGCCATCTCTGCCTGCGTAAGACCGAGGTGCTTGCGTAGGGCGATGAACTCTTCGAGGGTCATTGATCAGCAACCTTTTGAGGTCTATCTTGAGGCTGCAACCGGGGGACCTCACCGGCCCCCCGGCCGCTTCTTACCTCAAGGCGATGATCAGGCTTGCTAGGGCGATGATCACGCTTAAGGCTTGAAGGATCAGGCTGGCTGTCTCGTAGGACATGGCCTTCTCCTTTGCAGTCAGGCGGAACTGCCTGACACCTTTCTTATACGCAGAAATTGCGTATTAAGCAAGTTTAATACGCAGAAAATGCGCATTTATTCGAACCCCGTCGCGCTCCGGCCCGGCGGGGTTTTCGTATGGGGTAGCGCTTCATCGAGCCCATCGGAAACGAAGTGGGGCGCGGTGGTGGAGCGCGGGCAGGCGAGGTAGCGCTCCAACCTGCCTCTGTCCGCATCGCTACCTGTGGGTGGTGCCCCAGCTCATCTTGTCGCCATGGAAGAAAGAATGCCGCTGGGACCAAAAACCGGAGCAGCGTCGTCCTTAACGATGCCATCTGCTGTCGGTCTAAAGAGCGATGCGAGAACCAGCTGTCGATCCTCAGTATCGACCTTATCCTCGGCTGTAAGGGCTAAGTACGTTAGAGCCATCGTCGCGCGTTCTTCCGCGTCGATAGCGAGATGGTGTTCGCTCAGAAACAGCCGAACGATAATCCGCATCGCCCACAAAACGCCAGTCGTCGCGACGACACCCATGGTCGCGAATATGAGCAGCGTTGATGGGTTTGCGTCAGCCGCAGCGTAGTTCAGGGAAGCTTTAGCGAGAACCGCTAGGAAGACGAGGAGAAGCACTCCGCAACTCAAGCCGGCCTTCGACGCTAGATTGCGGTACGCGATTGATTGGCTTCGATGCTGAGAGGCTTTCTGTGTCCAATAATCTACCGGTGCCTTTAGTTTGAGGTGTTCCTGATACAGTGAAATTAGCGCGCCGATCTCGTTGCGAGCCCCTTCCTGGGCCTCATCGAAATTTTCTCGGCGGACATACTCGCTAGCTTTGAAGCGTTTGATCACCGCCTTGTGGATGCGCAACTGCCGGGACACATGCCGTCCCATCTTGGCGGTGTATTCATCTCTAGCGGCGTCTGCCTGAGCGGCCTGTCGGCGGAACTGATCGTAGACGCGTTTGACACTTTTGCGCGTCGACTCAGCGAAATCGTTTCCCAGCCCGAGGCGTACAAGCGTGACTGCAGTAGCACCCATCTGAACCTGATAGCCGCCCAATGCGGTGCTCCCACCCATGACGTGCAAGAGGGCTGATGCGGCCACGTTGTCGCCGTGGACTTCTCTAAGACGATCTATAAGCTTTAAGTCGCGGCTCCCATCGACTGGGATGGAAGTTGGTGCGTTGAGAGCGTCGTCTAGAAGCTTCCGAACCTGATCGTCATTAGATGTTAAGTTTGAGATCTTACGAAGTGCGTTAAGGCGATTATCAAGTAGCTGCCGAGCTTGGTCTTTGATGTTCGGATGCCCCGTAGCTCCCGGTAGCCAACTGTACGCTTTTCCGATGGCGGCGACAGCCGCGGCAATGTCAGATCGTTGCCTGACAATAATCTGACCTCCAAAATCCTTAGATGGTCCGGCATAAAAAGCTTTCGCCATTGCGATTCCTCCAGTCGAACCAGCACAGCAGTTGATCGGATCAGCGGCAAGGCGATTGAATAGAGATGCCCGTTCGCTCGCCTATGCATCGCCCCGTTGGTGCCCGGACGAAGAGGGAGCGGGATCGCCAGCACGACGACCGGCGCGGCTCGTCAGCCTCGCGAGGCTACGGCTCGAAGTGGCAGAAGGCGCGGGCTCAGTTCCTCGCCGAGCATCCGCTCTGCTGCCGCTGCCAGGATGCGGGAACGGTCGAGCCGGCCGCCGTGGTCGATCACATCGTTCCGCATCGAGGCGATCCGGCGCTGTTCTGGTCACGCTCGAACTGGCAGGCCCTGTGCAAGCCGCACCACGACCGCGAGAAGCAGCGCGAGGAGAAGGGCAGGTGAAGAGAACCGCCGAAGGACCTAGCCCTTCTTGCCACCTTTCGGCTTGGGACTGGGCTTCGGAGCCGGCTTAGGCGTAGGCTTGGAGTCACCGACACTCTTGTTTCCGTGCGTTTCGCCGGATGGGCCCTTAGTGCCAGTTGGACGCTTCTGTGGTTGAGCTTCGACGGAAGGAACGAGCATGACCGATCTGCCTCTTTCCGAGCGCCTGCGGAAGGCAGACGCGGACACGCTTAGAGAGATGCTAAGGGAAGCCGAACTGCACTTGGCGAGTCAACAGACTGTAGCCCTGGCTGCCGATCAGAGAGCGATGACGCTAGTCGGCTTCATGTCCGCAGCCATCGTTGTGCTGATAGGTGCTTCGGCCTCGTTCATCGTCGGTCAGGAGCAGCACAGACTTCTCGGCGTCATATGCCTTTGGGTCGCGGCCGGGTTGATGACTTCGGTTCTTCTCGCTCTGCGGACCGCCGCACCGAGCGCCTTCGATTTCGCTGGAAGCTCTCCTTCGGACTGGGCGTCGGACGTGGCGCAAGGTGTCTCCCTTGAGCATGCTTTGGCTGATCAGTGCGCGAACCACGCCGAGGCGATTGCTGACAACCACGATCGGATGAAGATCAACGGCGCGCGGCTCTGGTCTGCCTTGCGCGTAGGTGTCGGCACCATCCTCGCCGGCGGCGTCGCCTTCGTGCTGGCCCTCGCCTTCGCCTAGACCGGAAGGGGGGGCATCCGAAAGTCCGGATGCTAAGGGGCCTAGACCGGCTGGGTAGTGAAATTCATGCGCGTGCAAAATCGAGGTGAAAAGTGGCCGGTCGAAAGCGCAAGCCAGATCACCTGAAGATCGTCGCCGGAACGGCGCAGCCCTGTCGGATGAACCCGGACGCTCCGAAGGCGGCCGCAGACCTGCCGAGCGCGCCGGAGTGGCTGTCGGATCGAGGCGCTGAACTGTTCCTGCAGCTCGTTGCGGTGATCGACGAGATGGGGATCGCGTCATCGGCCGATGCGGCGATGCTGGCGATGGCCGCTTCTCGTCTGGAGGAGGTCGAGATCTGCACCGCTGTCATCGAGGACGGCGGGCGGTTCTTCACCAGCCAGATCGAGCGCGACGACGAGGACCGGATCGTCAGCCAACAGATCAAGGGGCATCCAGCGGTCGCGCAGCGCAGTGAGGCGATGCGTCATGCGCAGTCCCTTCTCGCCGAGTTCGGCCTGTCGCCCGCGGCCCGCTCGAAGGTCTCCGTCACGAAGAAGCCGGAGGAGAACCCGTTCAAAGCTCTGGGGTGATGGATGGCCAAATCATCTCACCCGCATGTCGATGCGGCGCACCGCTACGCTCGTGATGTCGTGGCCGGCAAGATCCTCGCCTGCAAATGGGTGCGGCTTGCCTGCCAGCGTCACCTTGACGACCTGAAGGCGGCCAAGGCGAAGGCATATCCGTACAGGTTCGATCCGGGCGCCGCTGAAAAGTGGTGCCGGTTCATCGAGCTTCTGCCGCACACGAAGGGGAAGTGGGCGCAGCAGGCGCAGAAGCTGAAGCTCGAGCCGTGGCAGTGCTTCAAGACGGCTTGCCTGTTCGGCTGGCTCCGCAAGGCGGATGAGCTGCGTCGATTCCGCAAGGCGCTGATCCTCGAGCCGCGCAAGAACGCGAAGTCGACCTGGGCGGCCGGCGTCGGCCTCGGGATGCTGACGCTCGACGGCGAGCACGGCGCCGAGGTGTATTCGGGCGCGACGACTGAAAAGCAAGCATGGGAGGTGTTCCGGCCGGCGCGGCTGATGGCGATGAAGACGCCGTCGCTCTTGTCCGCCTTCGGCGTGCAGGTGAACGCGTCGAACCTGCACATCATCGGCAATGGCTCGCGGTTCGAACCGGTGATCGGAAACCCCGGCGACGGCGCTTCGCCGAGCTGCGCGATCATCGACGAGTACCACGAGCATCAGACGGACACGCAGGTCGACACGATGGAAACCGGCATGGGGGCGCGCGAGCAGCCCCTGCTGCTGATCATCACGACGGCCGGCGACAACCTGGCCGGACCGTGCTTCTCGCTCTTGCAGGACGCGCAGAAGGTTCTGGAAGGCGTCTGGCAGAACGACGAGCTGTTTGCGCTGATCTACACCGTCGACGCCGATGATGACTGGACGAGCGAGGCGGCGCTGCGCAAGGCGAACCCGAACTTCGACGTTTCGGTCAGCGGGGAGTTCCTGAAGGCCCGCCAGAAGGACGCTATCCAGAACGCCCGCCGTGTCGGCGTGTTCAAGACGAAGCACTTGAACATGTGGGTGCAGGCGCGGAACGCCTACTTCAACGTCCAGCGCTGGAGCGAGGCGGCGGACCCGTTGCTGAAGCTGGAGGATTTCGCCGGCCAGCCGGCGCGCGTCAGCCTCGACCTAGCGTCGAAGGTCGACGTTGCCGCGATGGAGATCCTGATCAAGCTTGCTGAGTGCCGGGATTGCCCGGTGGCCGAGCGCCTGATCGACGAGGGCAGGGAGTTTGTTCGGTTCGGCCGATACTACCTGCCGGAGGCGACCATCGCTCTGCCGGAGAACGAGCACTATCGCGGTTGGCACGAGAAAGGCCTGATCGTCGAGACCGATGGCGACATGATCGACTTTGCGGCGATCGAGGGGGACATCCTCTCGCTACCGATCCGGGTCGACGAGGTCGTCTACGACCCGTGGCAGGCCGCATATCTCATCACGCGCCTGCAAGAGCAGGGTCTCACCTGCGTGGAGATGCGCGCGACCGTCCAGAACTTCTCGGAGCCGATGAAGACGATGGAAGGCCTCATCCGGTCCCGGAAGATCGCTCATGACGGCGACCCTGTCTTCCTCTGGATGCTGTCGAACACAGTCGCGAAGGAAGACGCCAAGGACAACGTCTATCCCCGCAAGGACCGACCCGAAAACAAGATCGACGGCGTCGTCGCCCATATCGGGGCGCTGGCTCGGTTCGTCACCGGCGCCGAGGAGGCGGGCATGGACTGGTCTGACATCTTCTCGAACGTTGTGAGTGCCTGATGAGCATTTGGAGCCGGCTTTTCGGCAAGCGCCTCACGGCGCGCGACGGCGGGCTTTACGAGTTCTTCGGCGGCGGGGATACGTGGGCCGGCGAGAGCGTGACCGCGAAAAGCGCGCTGAATCTGTCCGCGTTCTGGGCTGGCACGCGCCTCACGGCAGAGACGGTTGCCGGTTTGTCGCTCGACGTCATGGAGAAGCGATCAGACGGGGTGAAGGTGCCTGCGAAGGACCATCCCCTGCAAGCTCTACTCGATGAGAGCCCAAACGCCGATCAGACGAGCATCGAGTTCTGGGAGGGTATCGTTCTCGGCCTCGGTACGACGGGCAACGGATACGCCGAGAAGTCCTTCATCGGGACGCGGCGGGTTGCGCTTAACCCGATGCCGGCCGACACCGCCGTGCGCCGCAACGCCAACGACAAGCTCGAGTATCGCTTCCAGGACCGCGGCAAGGAGATCGTGCTGCCAGCCGAGAAGGTCTTCCACGTGAAGGCGTTTGGCGAGGGCGACCTAGGCTTCTCTCCGGTCGAGTACGCGCGTCAGACGCTCAGCATCACCATCGCGACCGAGAAGATGGCCGGTCAGGCCTATTCGAAGGGGCTCCGGACGAAGGGCTTCTTCGTTATGCCGCCTGGTGAGAAGCTGAACCCCGAACAGCGCGAAGAAGCGCGTAAACGCTTCGTCGAGGCGAACAGCGGTCCGAACGCACCGTGGGCGATGATCCTGGAAGGCGGCATGGACTTCAAGGGCATCAGCCTGTCGATGAAGGACGCGGAGATGATCCTGAACCGACGGTTCAACGTCGAGGACGTTTGCCGCTGGATCGGCATCCCGCCCGTTCTCGTCGGGCACGCTGCCGAGGGGCAGACGATGTGGGGGACTGGCGTCTCCGCGATCATGCAGAGCTGGCTGAACCTCGGCCTGCGCAGCCGCCTAAAGCGGATCGAATCCGCCATCGAGAAGCGCATCATGACACCAGAGGAGCGGCGGCGCTTCTCGGTGAAGTTCAACTACGAAGACCTTCTGCGGACCGACACGAAGGCTCGCTACGAGGCCCACGAGATCGCTGGCCGTGCCGGCTTCAAGACGATCAACGAGATCCGCCGCTACGAGGGCGACCCGCCCGTCGAGGGCGGCGACGTCATCCGCACGCAGATGCAGAACGTGCCGATCGACCAGGCGGACGCGGCGGCACAGGAGAATCAGACATGAGCCTTCGCCCACTGCCCGAGCTTCGAACCCCAGAAGGGGCGAAGGTCTCCCCCATGCTATCCGAAGAAGCCCTAAAGCACTGGAGGCCGGTGCAGGCTGCAGCGAACGCCTCCGACACGATCAGCATTCTCGACCCCATCGGCTACGACTGGTGGACGGAGGAGGGCGTGACCGCGAAGCGGATCGGTGCAGCGCTTCGCTCGATCGGAGACCGACCGGTCACGGTCCAGATCAACTCACCCGGCGGAGACTTCTTCGAGGGCACGACGATCTACAACATGCTGCGCGCGCACCCGCAGAAGGTGACGGTGCAAATCCTTGGGATCGCGGCTTCGGCCGCCGCAGTGATCGCGATGGCGGGCGATGAGGTGCAGATCGCCAGCCTCGGCTTCATGATGATCCACAACACCCAGTGGGGCGCCGTCGGTGAGAAGAGTGATCTTCGCACGACCGCAGACGCGATGGAGGTGTTCGATCGCGCGGCCGCGGAGATGTTCGCGGAACGGTCCGGGATCGATGTGGCCGAGGTGACGGCGATGCTGGACGCGACGACTTATCTTTCCGGCAGCGAGGCCGTCTCGAGAGGGTTCGCTGATGCAGTCGTCGATTTCGATATTCAGGAGGAGGGCACTCGCAACGAGGCGCCCGCGCTGTATCGACTGGAGGCGGCGCTGACCAGCGGGCGGGCTTTGCCCCGTTCTGAGCGCCGCCGACTGATGAAAGAGATCACCGGGGGCACGCCGGGCGCTGCCGCCGAGACCGTCATGCCGAGCGCTGACGACGATGCAGTCGACCGCCTGCGCCTTGCAGCGGCTCGGCTGAGCCTGACGAGGGCCTGACGGCTCAAACACCCTTCAAAGACAGGAGGCCGCTATGGCCGATGAAGTCCGCGACCTGCTGAGGCAGGTCACGAACGACCTTTCGCGCGTGAACGACGAGTTCAGCAAGAAGGCCGAGAACTGCCTGGCCGAGGTCAAGAACACCGGCAAGCTGTCGGAGCAGACCAAGGCCGAGGTGGACAAGCTCGCCACCAACCAGTCGGACCTGACGGGCCGGCTCGAGGATCTGCAGTCTCGTCTCGGCGAGGTTGAGCAGTCGGCCGCTCGCCGCGGCGGAGGTGCGCCGGAGCAGCATTCGCCTGGCAGGCAGGCCGTGGAGTCGGACGCCTTCAAGGGCGTCAACTCCAGCATCGGCCGTGGCCGAAGCGTCTCCGCGCCCGTGAAGAACGTGCTTAGCACCGACATCGCCGAAGGCGTGGTCGAGCCCCAGCGTCTGCCCGGCATCGACCAGATGCCCAAGCAGCGCCTATTCATCCGCGACCTGATCGCTGGCGGTCGCACGACCAGTCCCGCAATCTTCTGGGTGCAGCAGACGGGCTTCACCAACGCCGCTCGCGTGGTTCCGGAAGGGACGCCGAAGCCATACTCGGACATCGAGTTCGCGACCAAGATCACGCCCGTCGTGACGATCGCGCATATGTTCAAGGCGTCGAAGCAGATCCTGGACGACTTCACGCAGCTCCAGTCGATGATCGATGCGGAGATGCGCTACGGGCTGAAGTTCGTCGAGGAGCAGGAGTTCTTGTTCGGCTCCGGCACGGGCGGGCATCTGGAGGGCATCGTCCCGCAGGCGTCCACGTTCGCACCGGCGTTCGAACCGGAGGCGCGGACGCCGATCGACGATCTGCGGCTTGCCATCCTGCAGGCGCAGCTCGCTCGCCTTCCGGTCGACGGCTTCGTGATTCACTTCGTCGACTGGGCGAAGATCGAGCTCACGAAGGATGCCAACAACGGCTACATCCTCGCGAACCCGCTCCGTATTGCAGGTCCGACCTTGTGGGGCCGCCCGGTGGTCGAGACCGAAGCTCCCGAGTTCGAAGGCGAGTTCCTAGCCGGCGCGTTCCGGACGGCGGCACAGATCTTCGATCGCGAGGACGCCAATGTCGTCATCTCGACCGAGAACGTCGATGACTTCGAGAAGAACATGATCTCCGTCCGCTGCGAGGAGCGCACCGCGCTCGCCGTCAAGCGGCCCGAGGCGTTCGTCACGGGGCCGTTCGGCACGGCGGTCGCCGCCGGCGGCTGATCTCGAACCGACATAGGCCGCCTCGATCCTGGGGCGGCCTTTCTCATCTGGAGGCAAGGCAATGGACCTGACTGCACTGCGGACCTTCCGGTTCGGCGACAAGAACATCCGCCGCGGCATGCCGGTGACGATGAGCGAAGCGCGCGCGAAGGAGCACTTGAGCCGCGGCCTCGTCGAAGAGACCAAGTCACCGGCCCCGAAGCCGAAGGCAGACCCGAAGTCCAAGGCCGACGAGAAGGCCAAGGACTGACCATGCGCATCGTCGTCATCGAGCAGCCGAAGCCGATCGTCACGCCCTCGCAGGTTCCTGGCGGGCATGCGGCCGACGATGCCTTGGTGACGACGATGATCAAGGCCGCGCAGGCCGAGATCGATGGTCCGACGGGATGGCTTGGTCGCTCGCTTGGCGAGCAGACGCTCGAGCTGGCTTCTGAATGCTGGCCGAGTTCGCTGCCGTCCCGTCCGATCATCGAGATCGAGAGCATTACGGTCGACGACATCGAGGTTGAGGGCGTCGGCATCGAGTTCGACGGGTGTCTGATCATCCCGGATAACGCACCGCGCCCGGCGCGCAAGTTCCGGTGCCGGTATCGCGCCGGCTACAACGGCAAGCCCGATAATGCGCCTTCGACGGGGGAGGTGCCGCCGAACGCTGTGGCAGCCGTGATCCTGATGACGCAGGAGCTGTTGGCCCAGACGAAGGCGAATGGCGGGCTACGGACATTCGCTATCGATGGCGGGTTCAGCGAGGCCTACAACAGCCCGGAGATGGTCGCGAAGGCGCGCACCGTCGCGGTCGATCGTCTCCTCGCCCCTCTGAGGGTCTACGCGCTGTGAGCCGGCTGGAGAGCTACCGGAGCCTCTTCGATCGCGCCGGCCGGCGCGTGACGATCGAGCGCCAGGTCACGAACGGCCAGCCGATGCGTGTAGAGAACGTCCGCGCTCGGGTGCGAGGCGTCACCCCGGAAGAGGTGGTCGGCGGTATCGATGCAAACGCGCGCAAGGTGCTGATCCTCGCCGAGGACATCCCGGCCGAGTGGCGTCCTTTGAAGATGAACGACGACGTCATCGTCGACGGCGTGCGGCTGACCTTCACTCAGCGACCGGATGACCAGACGCATCGCGATGGCGAGACGCTGCTCGCCTACGACTGCTTGGCGGCAGGGGCCTGATGGCGCGTCTTGACCCCATCTCGCGCGAGATCGACCTGATGGTCGCCGACCTTGCGACCCCGGAGGCTCGCTCCGCACGGCTCGCAGAGTTCGCCGGCGACGAGATTGCGCGGGTGAAGATCGAGAACAAGGCAGCGACCGGTCGCGACGCCCCGCACGAGGTCTACGTCGACGGCGTGCGCGGCGCGCCGCTGGCAGTGGTGAAGCCGGACGGCGTCGTCATCGCCGAGTTCGATCTGATGGACGAGGTTCTGGAGTGGATCGGGGAGCAGCTGCTCCTCACCAGCCCGATCCTGACCGGCGCCTATATGCGCAGCCACATCCTGTTCGCCGACGATGTCGAGGTGACGCCCGGCAACATTCCGCAGGGAGCGCGCGAGTATGTCTTCCTCAACTCGCAGCCCTACGCCCGCAAGATCGAGGGCGGCGACAGCGGGCGTCAACCGCAGTCCGCCCAGGCGCCCGACGGCGTGTACGAGGCGATCTCAACCACGGCTGCCAAGCGGTTCGGCAACATCGCCCGTATCGGCTACGGCTTCCGCTCGCTGACGGGCGCGAAGGCGAAGAGCGACAGGCAGCCAGCGATTTTCGTGAGGGCCTACTGATGGCGCATTTGGCGGTCGTGAAAGCCGTCGAGGCTCGACTGCGCGAGCACTGGTCGCATTCCACGATTCGCGTCGAGAACGACGAGGACGGGCTCGACGAGAACGGCGGCCCTGTTCTCGCGATGCAGTTCCCGTGGAGCCGATCGGAATGGCAGACGGTTGAGGGGCCGGACGGTTCCGACTTCCTCGAGGAGGGTGCGTTTCGCTTCGTCCTGTCAATCCGTCGCGGCAGCGGCACGGACGTTGCGCGTGGATGGCTCGACGATCTGGCAGGCGCCTTCCGCGGCACGCAGTTCGACGGCGTGCAGACGTTTGCACCGTCCTCGCCGGTCACGGACGATCGCAACGATGTCGCGGGCCTCTACCGGCTTAGCTTCTCCGTCCCCTACGAGTTCCTGATCCAGCACAAGGAAGCCTGATCATGGTCCAGATCGCCAACATCAGCGGCGTCGCTCAGCACTTCACCGAAACGGCGGGCGGCCTCGTCTCCATTGCTCCCGGCACGGCCGCCCCGGTCGAGATCGATCGTGAAAGTCCGCAGATCGTCGCCAAGCTGCGCGCCAAGCTCATCGAAGTCGGCGGCACCTCGGCGAAGGCGGCGAAGGTCGCTCGCGAAAAGGCGCCGACCGAGCCTACCGAGTAGCGCGCCCCGCGCTTCAGCCCTCGCACCCGCGAGACCACGGCCGCCTTGAGCGGCCTTTTTCATGCCATCACGAAAGAGGTTTCTCATGGCGAACAAAGTCCTTCCGGTCGCCCGCTCGCGGGTGTCCATCGGCACGGCGACGGCCGAATACACCCAGGTGGCCCTCGCCGCCGACACGTTCACGCCCATCGGCCGCATCCGCAACATCGGTGCGTTCGGCGACACCTTTCAGACTATCACTGTCGACGAGGTCCCGGATGGCCGCACCCGCAAGGGCAAGGGCACGGCGAACGCCGGCACGATGGAGCTGACCGTCTCGCGTCAGGCCGACGATCCGGGGCAGCAGGCGCTCGTCGCGGCTGCTGACAGCTTCGATCCGTTCAACTTCAAGATCGAGCTGCCGAACGGCGATGGCACCGCGCGCCGATGCCCGCTCGCTCGGCGTCGATCCCGCGCTGATCGAGCGCTGGTTTCAGGTGCAGGTGCAGAACGTCGTCGACGGCACCGGTCTCGTCGGCGACGCGCTCGATCCGCTCATCGATCTCTTCCCGCAGCTTGCCGGCGTGCTCGAAGAGAGCATGGCGACGATCGAGAACACCCTCGCGCGCGCCGAAAGCGACCTGCGCGCTGCCTACAACAAACAGAAGGGTGAGCTGGAACAGAGCGTGTCGCGGCTGGAGGGCTTTTCGGCGGCGCTGGCGAAGTATCGCGACGACATCCGCCTCGACCGCAATCTCTCGCCGCTGGCGCCGTTCGACAAGCTGACGGAGGCACAGGAGAAGTTCCGGCAGACCGCCGCGAAGGCCGCCGCCGGCGACGAGGAGGCGCAGGGCCAGCTCATCGACCTGTCGCGCTCGTATCTCGACGAGGCCAAGAGCTACTACGCCTCGAGCGAGCACTACTTCTCGATCTTCGACGAGGTGTCCGGCATCCTCGCCCGCACCGAGACAAGCGCCAAGGAAGAGATTGACGCGGCCAAGGCGCAGCTCGACCTTCTCGACATTCAGGTCGGCGCGCTGATCGACATCAACGACAGCGTCCTCTCGGTTGCCGATGCGATCGCCGCCTTCAATGCGGCGCAGGCGGCCCGCGACACGGCGCAGGCGAAGGCACTGGAGGACTATGTCCGCGCGCTGAACCCGGAGGCGGCGATCCCGTCCTACGAGGCGCCGCCGGTGACTGTGAACCCGGCCGACGACGGCAGTGGCGACGCGCCCGCCGGGCCGAAGACGTTGACGTGGAAGAAGATCGGCACCGACGAGACGGGCGCGTGGCGCTCCAGCGAAGGCCAGTACTGGCGCCCGCGCGTCGAGCGCGCCAGCGACCAGAACGGCTGGCAGACGACGATCCTTGGCCCCCGGACGCCTTATGAGGCGGGCATCCACTACGCCAACCAGCTGCCGCAGAACGGGCAGGGCGGGCAGTGGATCAACGGCCGCTTCGTATACGACGATCCGAGCAACTGGGGCGCACATCTCGCCAGCCGGTACAGAGCTGTTCCAGGCATGCAGACCGGCGGCGTTGTCGGCAACGGCATCTGGAACCGCGACAGCGTGCTCGCGCGCTATGCCGGTGGCGGCAACATCGCTCTGGCCGGTGGGGAGGGCATCCTCACGGCGCCCGCGATGCAGATGCCGGGCGTGCGCGCCTTCATGGAGGCGGCGAACGCTCGCCGGCTTCCGGACCTGCGCATGCCCGCCGTGCGGGCGACCGGCGGCAGTGAGGCTGCGCTCGTTGCGGAGGTTCGGGCGCTGCGTGACGAGGTGCGTACTCTTCGCCAAGCGGTCGGCATCGGCGCGCAGGAGACCGTCGCGGCCGTCGAGCGCGGCAATGCGGTCGCACGCGAGGGTGTCAGCGCTTCCAAGCGGCGGAATGCGGCATGATCTACCTCGTCGAGATCGAGGCCTACGATCCGCAGGCCGGCGCCGTCGTGGTCGAGCGCTTCGCCACGCAGGGCTACACCACCGGGCCGAACGACACGCCGCGGCACACGCATTTCGAGGAGCGGGTGCAGGACCCCGGCAACTTCCAGCGCTCGGTCTTCGAAGCCGGGCGCACGAACGGCGCGGCCTCGGCTGCCTTCGGGCTAATCGAACTGGCGAACGCCGACGGCGGCATCGACCGGATGGCGCGCTATGCCGTCGACGGTCGGGCGCTGCGCATCACGGCGCTGGCCGACGAGCGTTCGCCCTTCGCCTCGCGTGTCGGCGTCCTGGCCGGCACGATGCAGCAGATGGAGTTCGGCTGGCGTCGCGCGACGGTGCGCCTGCGCGACCGCATGGCGGCGCTGAACGAGCCGCTGCAGAAGGTGGTCTATGCCGGCACCACGGTTGCCGGCGGCATGAATGAGGCCGAGGGTGCCGAGGACGACCTGAAGGACAAGCCCAAGCCGACGCTGTGGGGCCGCGTTCTCAACGTCTCGCCGATCCTCGCCAACCGCTTCGATCTCATCTGGCAGGCCTCCTCGCGGCCGCTCGCCTCGGTCGAGGCCGTGCGCGACAACGGCGTGCCGATCGGCTTCCATGCGAACTATGCCAGCGTCGCCACGCTGCGCGCGGCGGCGATCCCGGCCGGGCGCTATGGAACGTGTCTCGCGCTCGGCCTCCTGCGCACGGGTTCGGTGCCGAGCGGCGACCTGACGATCGACGCGACCGAAGGCGCGGCGGGCCAGCGCTCGGCCGCGCGTGTCTCGCGGCGCATCCTCGAGGCGGCGGGCTTCGTTGCCGGCGCCGACTTCGTCGTGTCCGACTTCGACGCGCTGCATGCTGCGAACCCGGCCGAGGTCGGAACGTGGACCGGGCTCGACCGCCGCGACATCTCCGCCGTTCTCTCGACGGTCCTCGCCAGCGTCGGCGCCTGGATCGTGCCCGACCGTCTCGGCCGCTTCCGCGTGCGTCGCCTCGACGCGCCGGCCTTCGACGCCAATGCGCCCGTCCTGGATCGGGCGCTGGTGCTGGACAGCGGCGACGGCATAGAGCGCCTGGCGACCGAAGACGACGGCTCCGGCGTGCCGGCGGCCAAGGTGACGGTGCGCTACGCTCGCAACTGGACGATCCAGTCCAAGGCGACGCTCGACGCCACCGCGGCGACGCCGGCCATCAAGGCCTTCGCCGCCGAGGAGTATCGCAACGCGCTGGCCGAGGACGCATCGGTGCGCACGCGCCATCTCCTCGCGACCGAGCCGAGCTTCGACAGCGCCTTCGTCTCGCAGGCGGATGCGCAGGCCGAGGCGCAGCGCCGGCTCGGCATCTACGGCGTGCGCCGGGACCGCTACCGGGTGCCGGTGCCCCGCGCGGAGCTGCCGGACATCGATCTCGGCGACGTCGTCACGCTCGCCATAGACCGCTTCGACCTTGATGGCGGCAAGCCCTTCGTCGTCCTCGGCGAGGACGTGACGCTGGTGACGGGAACGACCGTCCTCGATCTCTACGGGTAAGACATGGCGCGAGCGCACAACATCATGCTGGGCTTTCCGAACCGGATCGACCAGTGCGAGATCACGGGCGGCGCATGGGTGGAGAGCCTGCCGCTCGCCAATCTGCGCAACCGCCTGTTCAGCCGTGTCGCGCGCTCCGCGAGCGCGGCCGAGAACGCGACGCAGATGGTGCTCGACCTCGGCGACCCGAAGTCCATCCGCGTCCTCGGGCTCATCGCCCACACGATCACCCTGCAGGGGCGCCTGCGCATCGAGGCCTCGCAGTTCGCCGACTTCCGGACGCTCGTCCACGACACCGGCTTCCGCGACGCCTGGGGCGGGCTGATCGGCGCGCCGTGGATGATCAACGAGCTGGAGTGGGAGTCCGACAACTACTGGTACGGCACATACAGCCGTGAGCAGGTCGAAGGCTTCACCGCCGTCTCGGTGCATGTGCTCGACGCCCCGGTGTTCGCGCGCTTCTGGCGCCTATCGATCCAGGACGCGCGCAACCCGGCGGGCTTCATCCAGATCGGCCGCCTTTTCATCGGCGAGGGCGTGCAGCCGCGCATCAACTATTCCTGGGGCGCGGGTGCCGCCTACGAGACCGGCACGCAGGTCGAGACCGCGCTCGGCGGCGCCGAGTTCTTCGACGTGCGCGAGCCGGTGCGCGTGTTCCGCTTCACGCTTGAGCACATGGCCGACGAGGAAGCCTTCGGCACCTTCCAGGAGATCGTGCGGCGCGCCGGCATCCACGGCGAGCTGATGGTGATCCCGGACCCGACCGACCTCTATCAGGGCCTTCGCCGCAACTTCATGGGCCGCCTGCGCCAGCTCTCGCCGCTCGAGCAGGTGACGTGGATGAACGGCGGCTCGGCCCATTCCATGGCTTTCGAGATCAAGGAGCTTCGCTGACATGGCCACGAAACCGACTGCCGAGCTGGATCGGCTCGCGCGCGTCAACGGCGAGTTCTACGATGCGACGGCGAACCCGTTCGGCCTCGGCAATGGCGGCCACCGGCAGGTGTTCCCGAAGGCGCTGCAGGACTTCAGCGTCGTCGGCAACTTCGTCGCGATCACCGCCGACGAGGTCTGGCAGCTGCGACAGGCGACGTCCGACGATCGCCGCCAGACAGGGCAGGATCGCGCAGCCGCTGCCGCGAGCGCAGCGGCTGCCGCGACGTTCAACCCGGCGAACTATGTCCGGTCCGATTCTCCCGGCCGCCTCGGCATAGAGTGGACGGGCAACGCCCTGCTCATGAAGATCGACGGGAGTGCGACTGCGCTTGCCTTCCGGGATGACGTTAATAACGCGTTGTCAGGCAAGATGGACAAAGGGGGCGGCACGTTCACCGGCGACGTAACCGTGCTGAATGGCGAGCTTGAAATTGCCGATACTCAAGGCATCGCTCCATCCCTTCGGTTTCAGCGCCTTGGCGTGAAAAATGCGAGACTGGCGCTCGACCACAACGGGAACCTGGTTTGGGTCGATGATGGTCTGGGTCGGATCCATTTCAGGCTCGGCCCTGACGGGTCCATTTTTACCGAGCAACTCGGAGACCTGAACACACGTATCGAAAACCGTGCGGCTGCCTTCGCCGATAACCGCGCTGCCGGACGAGTTGCCAAAACCGGCGACGAAATGACAGGTCCGTTGGAGATCATAGGCATCGGTGTTGCGCCGTCGCTATGGTTCCATCGCGGAGGGGTCAAGCGTGCCAGATGGTGCATCACCGTCGATGGTGCTTTGACCTACCAGGATCAAAGCGGCACCGATCATTTCAAAATTTTCGGGGACGGTTCCGTATGGACCCAGCAGCTCGGCGACCTTTTCACCGCTCTCAACGCCCGACCCATAGGTGACAGCGCGAAGGTTGTCGGCTTCGCGGGCGGGAACCCCGACCTCCCGTACATGCGCGGCGTCAACGATCAAGTCTATTATCTGGCGCGGCGCGGTGAAACAGATGCCGCAATCAACTCGAAGATGCCGTTGCCGGAAGTCTCCAACAATCCGGACGTGACCAACTTCCCAATCGGCACGGTTTTAATCGCTCTGTACGCCTCCGGCGGTTTGACCATCCGCCAATACATCTCATTGGGAAAGGGGGCGGGGGCTGCAGCCTACTACCAAGTCAATGGTTCCATTCCCCTAGCGGGGACATGGGTCGTTCTTGGGCTGACTGGTTTCCTGTCACCCAACAGCGCCAGTCCGGTTTATGCTTGCCAGAGGATCGCGTGATGGAACTCCTCGAAATCTTCGCCCACGAAGACTACCACGTGCTGCGCGTTCGGCTGGCGGATGGTGGCGACATCGTGCCGTACACCTACCGCTCGGACGATCCTTACGCGCCGGCAGAGCTGCGCGAGCTGGTCGAGGCGCGGATCGCCGAGGGCGATATTCCGGCATTGCCGGACGACTTGAAGCCGGAGCCTCCGCCGCCCGAGCCGCACGTTCGCGACAAGATGTCCGTCATCAACAGCTTCACCGACGAGCAGTTCGAGACGTGGGACGAGCGCTTCCGCACGGCGCCGGCGCGCCAGCGCGTAACCTGGAACAACGGCTCGACCTTCACCAGCACCGATGATGCCTGGCCGACGGTGCAGGCGCTGTTCGTACACGTCTTCGGCGCGGAGGTCGGGAAGGGCTTCTTCCCGGATCACCCGACCGGATGAAGAGAAGTGCGCCGGGCGATACGGAACGCGCCCGGCGCTCTGGAGGTCAGGCTGTAAGGCGCCCGATGCTGGCACGATAGTGCCCGAGGCTTAACGAATGGCCCCCATGACCGGGTTTGGCTGGCGGCTCCCGGCGCTCATCGGATGAAGGAGAGCCGGGCCGTGATCATCGCCGCTGCCACCATCAGACAGATCAGCAAGATCAGGCGCAACGGCGAGTAGCGGCCGCGTTCGCAGCCATCATGACGGGGTTTTTCCAAAAGCCTCGCCCTCCCAAGCGAGTGGGTCTTTAAGAGGGCTAACGCGCCGCGATGGCAATTTCGTCATTATAACGGGGAGTTGAGTATTCCTGCGGCGCGGCGTCTGGCGTCGGAAGGTTCTCGCCAGCGCGATCCTGTGCGCCCTCGACGAGGCAGAGATCGACGCCCTGTTCGAAGATGCAGCCCTGATAGGCTGACGGCCGCACCCACAACCTGACCGACACCGGCGCCCGCGAGGCGCCTTTTCATGGAGCCTGTGGAAAGACTGACGCTAGCATTGACCTCGCTTTTTGCTAGCCGCAACTTGCTAGCATCGAAGGTAGGAGATGCTAGCATGAGTGATGACCTTTTTGACGGTGCCGCTGCTCGCAGCGCGATAGCGAAGAAAGCGGCTGACGCTAGGTGGAGCGGAGAGAAAACGCTGCCTCGGGCGGTGTACGGATCGGCTGACGCACCCCTTAAAATCGGCCGGATTGACCTGCCCTGCTACGTTCTCGACGACGAGCGGCGGGTTCTGACGGCTAGCGGTGTGCAGTTTGGCATGGCCATCGCCCAAGGCGGGTCGATGAAAAAGGGCCTGAGTCGGCTGGAGCTTTTCACTAGCGGAAAGATCATTTCCCCCTTTGTTTCCAGTGATTTGAGGGAGAGAGTCCAAAACCCTATTCTGTTCAGAACGCCGGCGAACGGGAAAGCTTACGGCTACGAAGCCGAGGTTCTCGTAGAGCTGTGCGAAGCGGTTCTGGAGGCGAGGCAAGCGGGCAAACTTCAGGCCCAGCAGATGCCGATCGCTCAGCAGTGCGAAATTCTCATGAGAGGTTTCGCGCGGGTTGGCATCGTAGCACTCGTTGATGAGGCTACGGGGTATGAGCGCGTCAGGAAACGCGGCGAACTCCATCAAATTCTGGAAGCGTACATCGCGAAAGAACTGATGCCTTGGAGCAAGCGGTTCCCCGATAGTTTCTACGAGGAAATGTTTCGCCTTCACTCATGGCCATATGACCCGAAGTCGGTTGCACGTCCCGGCGTCGTCGGAAAATACACCAACAAATACATCTATGAGGCTCTCCCTGACGGCGTCTTGGAGGAACTGAAGGCAAAAAATCCCGACAACAAGCGCCGTAACCACCAGTACCTCACTGAGGACGTGGGGCACCCTCACTTGCAACGGCAGATCACAGCTACGACGACTTTGATGAGAGCTTCCGACACGTGGCCAGCGTTCAAGAAGCTGTTCGCAGCAGCCCAATCTAGGTCGCGCCAAGAGTAGGCGGCAAACACGTCTCACCCACCAGGGCGGTTCTTCGGAGCCGCCCTTTTTCATGTCAGCATCATAGGAGAGACCGATGGACCTCACCCGGTTCTTCGACCGCATCCGCACGTCGCTGTTCGGCGGCACGCTATCGCAAGGCGCAGTGGACGGCATCAGCGCCATCCTGCCGGCGTTCGATCGCTGGGGCGATGGCGACCTGCGCAAGCTGGCGTACATCCTTGGCACGGCTTTCCACGAGGCCGACCGCTTCCGCACCATGCGCGAGTATGCCAGCGGTGCTGCCTACGAGGGGCGCGCCACCCTCGGCAACACGCAGAAGGGCGACGGCGTGCGCTTCCGTGGGCGCGGCTTCGTCCAGATCACAGGACGACGCAACTACACCGACTGGTCCCGGCGTCTCGGCATCGACCTCGTCGGCAAGCCCGAGCTGGTGGAAGATCGCGAGATCGCCGCGCGCATCCTTGTCGAGGGCATGATGCTCGGCACGTTCACGGGCCGGAAGCTGGCCGACTACATCGACAGCAACACGATGCTGACGGTCAGCCCTCCACGCCCCAAGGTGGACTACGTCAACGCCCGCCGCACGGTGAACGGCACCGACCGTGCCGCGCTGATCGCCGGCTATGCTGAAAAGTTCGAGGCCGCGCTGAAGGATGCGGGGTGGGGGTCGGAGGAGCACCTCATCACTCCATCGCCCACCCGCACCCGCGCCACCGTCCGCGCGGAGATCAACACCCTTCTCGATGAATACGAACGGCTGGAGGCCTGACATGCAAACCATCCTCGAAATCCTCGCCCCCGTCATCGCCGCGCTGCTCATGGCGCTGATCCCGGTCCTCGTCGCCGCCTTGGTGCAATGGTTCCGCAAACTCGGCATCGACATCGAGGCGAAGCACCGCGACGCGCTCCAGTCGGCCCTCCAGAGCGCCGCCATGCTGGCTCTAGCACGCGGCACGGGGCAGGGCGCTTCCTACGCAGCCATCGAGTACGTGCGTCAGTCGGTGCCTGACGCCGTGGCGAAGTTCGCCTTGGACGATCAGCGTATTGGCGAACTGCTTCTGCCGAAGATCACCGAGGCGAAGGTGCAGGCGCGCCGGCCAGAAGCCGCATCCTAATCCGCAAACCATGAGGCCGAGCCGGTGACCGGACTATCCCTAGGCGAGTTTGCAGCGGTCCTCACGGCGATCGGTGCCATCCTCGGCGGCTTGCTGGCATGGAGCACGTCGCAGGCCAACGCTAACGCCAAGACGCATGAAGGGCGCGTGCAGGATCTCCAGAAGGCCCTTGATGATCTGAGGGCTGATGGAGACGAGCGCATGGCCGAACTGCGGAAGGATTTCGAATGGCAGCGGCAGGATCAGGCGCGTCAGATGACGGACATGAAGGCCGCGATGGTCGCTCAGGCCCAGACTATCAACCGCCAGGAGATCATGCTTTCGGACTACGCGAGGCACGTCGGGAAGCTGGAGCGGATCATGGCCGCTGCGAAGCTGGAGATACCGGAATTCGAGACGACCCATTTCGGAGGTCAGTCATGAGGAAGCGCGACATCGCGATCCTGTTCTGCATGATGGCCTGCTTCACAGGCGCGGTCATGCTGACGATCGTCTACCAGGAGCAGGCGAGGAAGCGTGGCATCGAGAACATTGACGCCATCTGCCGTCAGCTTGAGGGGATCACCCAGATGCCTTGCCAATTGCAGCGGCCTCCGACTGGCCTGCGCGACGATAACGGATAGCGAACGGCACCACTGAGGCTGCGCGCGTCATGCACCGCTTCGCCGGGATTGCAGGACAGCGGGGCCGGTGCGATCCTCATTATCAAGCGAAAGTCCCAGCCTCGTTCCTTCCAGGGCCCGCCGTCTCTCCGGAGGCGGCGGGCTTTTTGCGTTTCGGCCGCTCCTCTATCCTGCCTTGCGGGCTTCCGCCGTGGCCAGTTCGACCGGCGAATGGGCCGGCCCGGCGACATAGCGAGGGCGGAAGGCGAGGAACGGCTTCTCGATCGCGTAGTGAAGCAAGGCTGCTGAGGCCAGCGAGAGCGGGATCACGACCAAGGCCGTCGTCAGAAGGGCGTCGTAGTACCCGTTTCCGCTGACCGTGACGTAGATGCCGTGACGCATCGCCGTCCCGATCACCGCGAAGTGGACGAGGTAGAGCGGAAAGCTGATCACGCCGACGTAGCCGACGAACCGTTTCATCATTCGCGGAAGTCGCCTGGAGAACGGCACGAACGTGTAGATGAAGAACGCCCACATCAGGCCTTCGACATCTCCCCAGACGATCTTCCAGGTCGCATCGTTCGGCCAGCCCCCGGCGCGGTTGAACGCCCAGAGAAGGCCGAAGGCCACAACGGCGGCAAGCGGGAACAGCTTCGCTCCTCGGAGCATGCCGGGATCATGGCGCGAAACGAGGAAGGCGAGGCACATCCCGATAAGAAACTGATCGATGCGTCCGAGCATCGTCCAGTACGATAGATCTCGGGGGCTGACGTCGGAAACGGCGACGACCATGAACCGGATCATGATCGCCGCCGCGATGAGCAAAAGCGCCGGCTTGATCCCCCGCCTGTTGATGAAAAACAGCACAAGGGGAAACAGAAGGTAGCATTGAAACTCGACCATCACCGCCCAGAACATCGCGGTGAAAGGCGAGGGCAACGGTTGGTACGACGGCAGCGGTAGGAGGCTGCTCAGAACGTCTACGGACGACAGTTGCAACGACGCGGCGGCCGCGAGGGTCATTGTCAGCATGAGCGGATACAAACGAACGACGCGCGCGGCGATGAACAGCGGGTACCGAACGTCGCGTCCGAATAGTCCGTTCGCCAGCACGAATCCGGACAGGACTACGAAGAGGGCGACACCCGAGTGCCCCTCCTCGATGAGGGCGATCAGCGGATTTCCGGCCGTTACCCAATGGGAAAACGGATCGAACGATGTGCCGTGCGCAAGCTGCGCGCCGATCAGCTGGAAGCCGTGATAGAATATGACGAGCAACGCAGCGAACGCCCGCAGTTCGTCCAACTCGGGGATATAGGTCCTATTCGGGCTGTTCACTTCGAAAGACATCCTGTTTCGAATGAGCGTTAGGCCGGGTGGCCGCGCTTCTTGTACGCGATCCGTTGATCGGTGCAGAGGCATACGCGGGCACCGCCTGCGTGTCTCGCGCCAACCGGGCGTCCTGATATTGTCGGCGCTCTAGTCGGTAGCTGAAATTCGAAGCTGCTGGCCGGCGAGATGGCCGGTCACACGCTCGCACTGACTTCGCAGACCGCAGCGATGGAGGCACAGACGCTGGCCACCGACCGCCATCGCCATGCGGTGGACGATCTCAAAGAGCAGGTGAGGGAGTTGCGGCAGGCGATGACGGGGAGGCGGTAGGGCGGTAGGGTTGATCTCAGAATTCACTCCTCGCCATGCGCCCTTCGTTCGCGGCACCGAAGCATTCACCGGGCGCAGCCACATTATGTGCATACGCGTCGTGTCGGTTAGCCAACGTTTGGAAACCAGCATGGACAATGCATCGATGTACCTACGGACTTTCGCGACCGCCTTGGCAACCACGACGATCGCGACGGCGGCCCACGCAACTCCGGAAGACTACGTGCCGCACCTTCCGGTCGCCATCATCGACATGGAGCTGAAAGAGCACGGAATGCAGGACGGCGAACTCGTCGCCTACTACGGCGAGACGATCGGGCGAGCGACGCTTAGGGTCCTCGGCGCTCCGGAGGCGGACGAGAATGGTGACGAGGACGATCGGTCCAGCGTCTCGGGCGAGACACCTGCCGCTCAGAGGGCGATGCTCGACCTCCTGTCGCGGAACCTGTCCGAAGGAACCGGAGCGCTCGGCGACGGCTACACGACGGATCCCGTTCGCCTCTTCCAGATCGACATCGACGGGACGGACGCGTTCGACGGATCACTCGCATGCGGGTTCATCCGTCGCCAGCAGTCGGAAGAGCGCGCTGGTGACGAAGAGCCAATGGTTCTTTCAGACCGAGTTTGCCTGACGCAGCATCAGGACAACATCATCGCGGTCTCGATCACGACGCCTCATCGTGCGAAGTCCATGCGTCAGGACATGGACCAGGCTCAGATCTCGTTCTCCGGAATGCTGATTGGCGCGATACTCCGCGACATGGAAGATGCCGACTGATTTGGTCGGCGGTGAGCCGCCAGCGCTGCCGCGATCGATCCGGCGGTCGTGGGGCAGGCGAGGGAGGCGTTGGCGGCGGAGTATGGTGGTTTGCTGTCGAGCAGCTTTCAGGAAAGGGCTTGCGGAAAGCTGCCGCGCTCATCGCCGCCTCCCCTTGATCGCGGAGTTCGCCCCAGCGTCCGTTTGAAAGCCTGGGTGAAGGCGCTCTGCGAACTGTAGCCAACCTCCTCGGCGACGGCGGCGACGCTTGACCCTGCGGCCAGTTTATGTCGTGCAAGAACCATTCGCCAGTGGGTCAGGTAGTCCATCGGCGGGCGACCGACGCGCCGGGTGAATTGGGACGTGAACGCCGAGCGAGACATGCCGACCTCTCGCGCGAGGAGGGGTGCCGTCCATCGGTGGGCGACGTCGTCGTGCATCAGGCCGATCGCTTTGGCCAAGCGGGGATTCGACAAAGCGGCGATCCATCCGATGCCGTCGCGTGACCCTGCGGTGACGAAGGCGCGGACGGCCTCGGCGACGAGAATCTCGGCCAGGCGGGCGGCAATGAGTGAACTCCCGATACCCGGATTTTCAACCTCCGCCCGCAGCGAGGCCAGTGTCCGCGCGATGGCCTTTGCGCTCGGCGACACGCGATCGATCCGAAGAAACCGTGGCAGGGCCTCGAGAACGAACGGGGCGCAGCCGTTCGCAAAGCCGCTACCGCCCCCTATCATCGCAGTGTCGCCACCATCACCCAACCGCACCACGTCCTGTCCCGGACCGGCGTAGAGCTTCATGCCGTCGACAGGTTCGATGCCGAGATCACTCGCCACGGCGTAGCGCGTGTCGCTCAGGAGAACGACGTCACCATCCTCCACCGGCTCCGGCTGCCTGTCTGGAAGCAGGAGCCAGCATTGACCACGCGTCACCGCCACGAACTTCAGGCGTGCCCGGCCGTCGAATGATAGCGACCAGTCGCCCGATGCCTCGAGGCTGGTACCGCGGACGCTTCTTGTGCCGAGGAGCGACACCACTTGGGAAAACGGATCAAGCATGACTTTGGCGGATCGCGACAGGAAAACGGTTTATCGAACATAGAGCCGCTCGCGGCGCTCTCATAGGCTTGCTCCTCTCAACCAAGGAGGTGTTCATGACCGTCGCGAACAAGATCGTCGCCATCACCGGGGCCGGACGAGGGATCGGCCGAGCCACGGCTCTGAACCTTGCCGCACGCGGAGCTCGCCTCGTGCTGGGAGCGAGAACCGAGGACGAGATCGCCACCGTTTCCGGCGAGATCGAGGATAAAGGCGGAAGCGTCGTCTTTCGAAGGGTGGACGTAATCCGCCGCGCGGATCTCGAGGCCCTTGCTGGCTTGGCCCAGGATCGGTTCGGCCGACTGGACGTGATCGTCAACAACGCCGGGATCGGACCAATCTCCCGCTTTGACGCTCTACGGCTCGATGACTGGGACGCGATGATCGACGTCAACCTGAAGGGCGCTCTCTATGGGATCGCGGCGGTGCTGCCGATCTTCAGCGCCCAGCGTAGCGGCCACGTCGTGAATGTCATCTCGACCGCCGGGCTGAAGATCGTCCCGACCATGGGGGTCTACGCCGCGACCAAGAATGCGCTGCGGACGGCGACCGAGGCTCTTCGGCAGGAATGTGTGCCGGGCCTCCGGGTCACCGAGGTGTCTCCGGGGTTCATCGACACGACATTCGTCGATTCTTCGATCACCGATCCGGTCGTTCGAGAAGCAGTCAGCCGGCAGAAGCAGGAACTCGCCATCTCGCCGGACGCCATCGCGCGGGCCATTGCCTTTGCGATCGAGCAGCCAGACGACGTTGAAATCGGCAGCATCGTCGTCCGGCCTACCGCGCAGGATTGAGAGGCCAAGGGCAATGGATGTCGGCTTTCGGGTACTTTCACGCGGCGGTCCCAATGACGTGAATGGGTCGAAGGCTGCCGGTGGCGTCAATCCTCCCCGATATGCCTGGCAGAAGCTCGCTGATGACCACCCATTCCTCGTCCGACAGATCGCCCCGCGCCAGTGCCACCTCCTAAAAGGAAACCTTGAACCACGACTCAGTCGATCCGGAACCCACTTTGTCAACAGGACCTAGCTCATGTCCTTTCATGCGCGTCTCACTGGCGCCGAAGGATCATGCCACCATGGTGCAGCGTATCCCGATCGACGAAAGTGCCGTCAGCGGTAAAGCCGGTATCATCCCAATATTGGATGTAGTTACCCTCCACCTCGTAGCGGCCTTGATAAGCGCTTTCGCGCGTGCCGCGTGCTTCGTCGTATCGACCGTTCGGAAGCAACTCGTGGCGGATCCGGTTGTCATCCGTCACCCACATTCCGACGTAGGGGTGATTGGCTGTGAGCTTTACGGTCTCAGCCTCGGCGGTTTGGGTGAGGACTGCAAGGGCTATCGCGGACGCTAGTTTCTTCTGCATCATCTTAATCCTGATCAGGATAGGAGGATCAAGCGCCCTGTCGGGGGCGCTTGTGACAAGTCATTCGGCGAGTGGCTCGTTGTTCTCGACCACTTCGTCGTAGGCGACGAGGTCAAGAAAAGCTTCGGCCTCCACGACGAGCCCGTCTTCCATCTGGAAGATCCAGACAAACTGGTTCTCATATGGCGCGCCCGAGGTGGTGGTGCCCGAGCCGTCGAAGCGGACGATCACCGTGTCGCCGACCGACCAGATCGCGTGAACCTCGGGCACCACAGGCTCTGAAAGCCGACTGACGAGCGGAATGGAAGCATCTTCGAGGAAGCTTTCACGGTCATAAGTTCCCGCCACCGGCCCGGAGCCGTGGATCGTCCACCTCAGTTCGGGCGACAACAGCGGATCAAAAACGCTACCGCCGGCGGCCCAGCGATCAAAGGCCTCGCGGACGATGGCCGCGTTCCGTTCGGCGGCAGGATCAGGCGCTTCGGCCCGCGCCAGCGTCCCCAAGGCGGCTAGGCCGGCGGCGACAAGCGAAAGACACAGGCCGTGCCGGATGTAGGAACGCTTCATGTTTACTCTCCTTCACTGTGAGAAAATTTGAACGACCGAATTGTTTTGTTCATCCCTGCTGCCCTTGGGGGCGAACGGTGATCTCGTTCACGCCGACATTGTCAGGGCTTTCGATCACATGACGGACAAGGCGGCCGATATCGGCGGGCTGCAGGGCAATGGCGCGATACTCCTCCATGAACGCCATGGTCTCTTCGTGCGTGATGGTGCTGGCTAATTCGCTCTCGACCACACCCGGATTGACGCAGGTCACGCGGATATGGCTGTTCTCTTGGCGAAGACCGTCTGAGATCGCTCGGACTGCGAATTTCGTGCCACAGTAGACGGCGGCCGTCGGTACTGCGTTAAGCGCGCCGATCGAAGCAATGTTGATGATTTGACCTGATTGCTGTCGGTCCATCGATGGAAGGACCGCGCCGATGCCCCACAGCACCCCTTTGACGTTGACGTCGATCATGCGCTCCCATTCATCATGCTTGCCCGCTGACATCGGTGAAAGCGGCATCACGCCGGCATTATTTACCAGCACGTCGATCCGCCCCCAGAGCTCAAGCGCGGCGGTGGCAAAGGCGAACATGTCCTTCCGGCTGGTGACGTCGAGCGACCGTACTTCTGCCGTTCCGCCGGCCGCCACGATCTCCTTCGCGATCGCCTCAAGCCGGTTTGTCCGCCGGCCGCCGAGAAGTAATTTCGCACCGGCTACGCCCAGGGCGCGCGCGATGCCTTCGCCGATCCCGCTTGAGGCGCCGGTAATTAGAACGACCTTGTCCATGTGAATCATCTTCCGATCTGGCTCGTAGCTGTCCCGGTATAATTCACGCCATTCTTTGTAGCTGGTAGAGACCGGTTCCTTTGCAGCTTGGTTAGGAAAGCTGGACAATCACCATGGACCCCAACCTGCTGCCCCTCCTCCTAACCATCGCGAAGAGCAGAATTTTCGCGCTGCGTCCGACCGGGTAGGGTAACCCACTCGGCGTCAGCTAGTTGGTCCGGCCACCTGAGGAGCCGCTCGGCATCGCGTTGGTTGTACGGACTACTCGTTCGGTCCGGCTGACCGATACGGGCGCGGCGCTGGTTCGGTCCCCGGAGGGACCGTTTGTGGAAATCAAGAAAGTGCGGGTCGGAGCAAGCCCAAAGCGTGTAGGTGGGCCGGTGTCGCGCAGGATCCTGGCGCGCACCGTTGGGGCTGTGCGCCTGCCGAAACGTCCCGGCGTTCTCCATATGTTTGCATGACGCGACGAGACAACAGCGGCCTCCGCCTCAGCCAACGCCACGACCTCGGGCAGATGATCCGCATCACCTGTTTCCTGTGCCGGACGCCGCCCCGGCTCTACTGGCTCACGGACATGATCAGGCTTGTCGGGGATCGCGAGGTGGATTCGATGCGGCAGCGCCTCAAATGCGCGAAGTGCGGTAAGCGGGATTACATTGAAGTGGAGGGCGTCTCGCTACAGGCTTCGGAGAAGCAGGGCGCCGTGGTTCGGCATCTTCTGCGCATCGAGACGCGGCATCGCCCGGCGTAGGAAGACCGGGAGCTTTAGGCGAAGAACGCCATCACCTTAACCACGGTCATCAAGAGACTGGCAGCGCCGAACACTATAGCGGCCACGAACCACGGGTCTCGCCAAGCGGGTTTCACGATCGGCACCACGGATTGCCGCTGTTCGGCCAAGACTGTGCCAGCCCTTCGGCGATCAGGATCTCACCGGCATCGCGGCCGTCAGCGAGTGTGATGACAACGAGCTCGCGATCGTAGCGATCAGTGCCGGTAGTCTTCATGGAATAGCCGCCGGCCATCAGCGCTTGCAGGCGGCGTGTTGCGCGATCGCCGGCAGCACGCTCGGCCGAGCACTCCGGTCTGCTGATTTCCGGCGCGTCCACGCCGCCAGAGCGTGATGTCAGGCGCCATTTCACGCCGTCTTCCCAGCCTGTATCGCCGTCTACAACACAGGTAAGGCGACGTTCTGCGCGATTGCCGCCCGAGCAGACGGGAACGGCGAGAGCAGGGGCGTTGCTATCAGCAGCTGTCGCGGACGGCACCGACCAACCGGCTGCGCGCAGATCAAGCACGCCTGACGACTGAACGGCGAAGGGGGCAGCAAAGGCAAAAAGGCAGGCAGATACCAGAAGCATGAGCCGCGGTTCACCACTTGCATCGCGCCGCCGCTTTGCAGCCGGTGAAAGGCGCTGCCTGGCTGATCGCCACGACAGCACGCTCTTTTCCCAACCGTCTCCGCGTTGTCTGCGTCGGGCTCTCATCTAACCAATCTGCGGGGAATAGGTGAAGGTCGCGTTGCGATCGCTAACCGCTTCTGCGGAAAGCGCTTCTCAATCAGCCCGACATGCTCTCAGCCAAACGCCTCTCAAGCAGCCGTATCAAGGCACGGTAAAGCTTCACGCAGGCCTGATAGCCCGGATCTGTTGCATGGTGCGGCAGGTAAAGCGCATCGCCTTCCAGCGAGGCGAGCTGTTGGACGAGGTCGCGACGCAACTTCATGCGGTATCGCCTCGTCGCTTCCGGCGTCTTCTTGCTCGCTGATGCCACCTGCTGGTCGAAGAGGTAAAGCCAGCGCGACTGGTCGGCCTCACCGCTCACCTGAGCTTCATTGCAGGCTTTGCGGACGAGCTCGAGCGCATCGCGTCGGCGAAGTGCTTTCACGCTTCGTCTTCATCCTGGAGGAGCAGCCCATCATCCGTCAGCATGAACCACGCCTTTCATGCCTCGGCCTGTGATCCACTGAGCGAGGTCGAGCTTCACCAGGCATCGGTTTCTCACACGAAGCCCTCGTCGATCGCGGACACCGCTGCGTCCATAGCCAGACCAACGATGGCAAGGTCAGACCGTTTCGCGCTGAAGCGCAGCAACAGCCTGCTTGGTCGCTTCGGTAAGGCCCGCGGGCAAGCCATCTAAATCGAACCATTCTAGGCTCGACAGCGCGTCGGGTTCCAAGATGGATGGCGTACCTTCGTGGCGATCGACGCGAAACACCGGAGCGATCCAGTGTTGACCGTTCACCTGATCGATTTGATCTACAACGCAGAGCAGATCGATCGGCTCGATGGTGATGCCGAGTTCTTCGCGTATCTCGCGCGCGACAGCCTTGGCGACTGGCTCGAAGAGATCGACCTTGCCACCAGGCAACCCCCAACATCCCGCCTCGGGCTGACGTCGTCTCCGAACTAGGAGAATCCTTCCGTTCTCGATGATGGCTGCGCCGCATCCTACACGCGGCCCAACGGCTTCGATGTTCACCATTAACGATCCACCTTGATTCTGAAGACACCTCATATCCCGCCACCAGGTAAGCAGCTATGGCCGTGAACTCAGCCTCCAGGTCGGCCTTTGGGACAGGGTTTGCCCCCGCTTGCAAAACGGCAGCCCTCAATCCTCCCCGAACATGCCCGCCGGCAGATCGCCGTGCCGCGCCAGCACGGCCGGCTCCTCCAGAACCTCGCCCGTGTCCGTGTCCACCGTTTGCGTGATGGCGACAACGCCTGCCAGGCGCTCTGCGTCACGATCGGCCCGCGCCACGGCCGCCTGGGCGGATGGAAACTCCATCTGACGGCCGGCGACGAGCTTCTTCCCCTGCCGCTCGAACTGCTGGACGATGTAGAGAGTCTTGGCGGGCATGGCGAGCTCCGGTTTCCACAGATCGCGATATGTGGGGACAAAGAACGTCAAGCGAACATGGCTCCCCACATTCCCCCGATTTTCCCCCGCACCAGCACGCACGTTCATGCACTGTTCCGCTTTGAGGTGCTTCGTTCTACGAGGTGGAGTGGCCGGAAACCCCTGAAAACATGGTGGGCGCGACAGGGATTGAACCTGTGACCCCTCCCGTGTGAAGGGAGTGCTCTCCCGCTGAGCTACGCGCCCGGCCGGACGGCGAGGCGTCTCGCGTCGTCGGGTCAGGCGATATAGTCGGAGGCGCCCGCCTTCGTCAACCGGCCGCGAGGCGGCGGGCGAGAAGCCTTTCCAGCATATCCGCGTCGATGGCGGCAAAGTCCGAGATCACGCGCGTCGCCGCCCTCCGCGCGGTCTCGTCCGGCTCGTAGCCGAAATCGGCCAGGATCGAAGGAATGCCACAGGCGAAGGCCGCGTCGATGTCGGTCATCGTGTCGCCGATCATCACCGCGCGAGCGGCGTTGCTGCCGGCGCGCTCGATCGTTCCGAGAAGATGGATCGGATCGGGCTTGCGCCGGGCGAAGGTATCCGCGCCGCAGACGGTGGCGAAATGGCAGGAGAGGCCGAGCGCGTCCAAAAGGCTGCGCGCGAGGCCTTCGAATTTGTTGGTGCACACCGCCATGACGACGCCGCACGCCGCAAGGCGCTCCAGCATCTCGACGGTTCCCGGAAAGGGCTGCGATAGATCGGCTATGTGGGCCTGGTAATGCGCTAGGAACCGCTCTGTATGCGCGGCCCTTAAGTCTTCGTCGAGCGGCACGCCGGCACGATCATAGGCGTATTCGAGCATCACGCGCACGCCCTTGCCGGCATTGGGGCGGATGTCGTCGAGGCCAATCTCGTCCATTCCGGCGCCGCGCAGGCAATGGTTGAGGCTGGCGGCGAGGTCCGGCGCACTGTCGACAAGCGTCCCGTCGAGATCGAAGACGGCGAGGAGGGGGCCGTCCTCCGCTGGATCGTAAGGCACGGGGGAAGGGCGAGGGGGCGTGACGCGAAGCTGGCTCATCCCTTCGGCAGATTGCGAAGGCCCGCCCGCCCGTCAAGGCGCGGCGCCGCTTCAGGCTTGCGCGAGGCTGCTCTCGGGTCGGTTCGCGCCCGCGTTGGCGCAAACCGGCCACAGGCGCGGCCCTTCCATCCCCGCGTCGATGCTGTAGGAGAGAGCCGCGAGCGCGGGGAGCGAAGTCATGGCGGATGCGGCGGAATTGAAACGGGAAGCGGCGCGCGAGGCGCTGGGCGAGGTGCGCGACGGGATGCGTCTCGGCATCGGCTCCGGCTCGACGGCGGAGGCCTTCGTGAAGCTCCTTGGCGAACAGGTCGCCAGCGGGCTGAAGGTCATCGGCGTGCCGACGTCTTCCCGCACCGCAGCCCTTTGCGAGGAAGTCGGCGTGAGCTTGACGACGCTGGACGAGACGCCCGAACTCGACCTGACCATCGACGGTGCGGACGAGACCGATGGCGATCTGCGGCTCGTCAAGGGCGGCGGCGGCGCGCTCCTGCGCGAGAAGATCGTCGCGGCGGCCTCGCGGCGCATGATCGTGATCGCGGACGAAAGCAAGCTGGTCGATGCCCTCGGCGCCTTTCCTCTCCCGATCGAGGTCAACGGCTTCGGGCTGACGGCGACCGTGCTGGCGATCGAAAAGGTGGCGGCGGCACAAGGGCTTGCGGGCACGATCATGTTGCGCAAGCGCGGCGAGGAACCGTTCATCACCGATGGGGGGCACCTTATTCTTGACGCATCATTTGGCCTCATTCGCGATCCAGAAGCGCTGTCTGTGGCGCTTCACGCCGTGCCGGGCGTGGTCGAGCACGGCCTGTTCATCGGTCTCGCGCAGGAATTGATCCTCGCCGGGCCGTCCGGCGTCCGGCGGATCGGCCGCTGATTGCGCGGCGAAGGCTTGCGGCAACAGGGCGATCGTCCTAGTGACCGTAACGTTCACCCGGCCAAGACCGATGGAGAAGAAGAGTTGATGGCTTTCACCCAAACCTGGCGGAACGCCGGCATGGCTTTCGCGGCACTCGCCACGATCCTTTCGGCAGGCGCGGCGCAGGCGCAGGATGCGAGCCCCTCCCATCTGGCCGCAGCGCGCGAGGCGGTCGCCGCGATCGACACCACCGATCAGTTCGACGAGGTGCTGATCAACGCGGCGACGCAGATCAAGGCGGAGCTGATCGTCAACAACCCCAATCTCCAGAACGAGATTTCGGCGATGGTGGACGACAACGCCATCGAGCTTGCGCCGCGGCGCGCCGCGCTCGAGAATGAGATTGCCCGCATCTATTCGCGCGTCTTCACCGAGCAGGAACTGCGCGAGATTTCGCAGTTCTATACCTCGGAGGCCGGCCGCAAGCTGATCAACCAGGGGCCTCTCGCCACGCGCGAGATGATGTCGGCCGCCGATATCTGGGCGAACGGCATCGTACGCGACCTGCGCACCGCTTCCGAGGCGGGCATGCGCGATCTAGCCCCGCCTGCGGAGGCTGCGGCGAGCCCCGCGCAGTGATTTCCAGGGCGTAACGCGCTATCGGCATTCGGGCGGCCCTCTCGGCCGCCCTTTTCGTTTGAAGGACCGGCGAATCGTGACGAAACCCTCTTACGACTACGACCTCTTCGTCATCGGCGGCGGCTCCGGCGGGGTGCGCGCGGCGCGCCGTTCGGCGGCGCTCGGCAAGCGCGTTGCGATCGCGGAGGAGTTCCGTTTCGGCGGCACCTGCGTCATCCGCGGCTGCGTGCCGAAGAAGCTCCTCGTCTACGCCTCGCAGTTCTCCGAATCCTTTGAGGACGCGGCCGGCTACGGCTGGTCGGTCGGCTCGCGCAGCTTCGACTGGGCCAAGCTGATCGCCAACAAGGATAACGAGATTGACCGCCTGGAGAGCATCTACCGGCGCAATCTCGAAGGCGCCGGTGCGGAGCTTCTGGCAACGCGCGCCGTGCTCGAAGGGCCGCACGAGATCCGTCTGCTGGCGACCGATAAGGTGGTCACGGCCGAGCGCATTCTGATAGCGGTGGGTGGGCGCCCCAATCCCTTCGCCGACATGCCCGGCGCCGAGCACTGCATCTCGTCGAACGAGGCGTTCCACCTGAAGCGCCTGCCGCGCTCCGTCGTGATTCTCGGCGGCGGCTACATTGCGGTTGAGTTCGCCAACGTCTTCCACGGCCTCGGCGTCGAGACGACGCTCGTCTACCGCGGTCGCGAGATCCTGCAGGGCTTCGATGACGACCTGCGTCATGAACTGCATCAGGCGATGGTGAAGAAGGGCATCCGCATCCGCTGCGAGGATACGCTGCGCGAGGTGGTGCAGAAGCCGGACGGCCGTTTCGAGGCGCATCTGAAGAGCGGGGACTGCCTGGATGCCGACGAGGTGCTGCTGGCCATCGGCCGCAAGCCCAACACGGAGGATCTGGGCTGCGAGAAGGCAGGGGTCGAGCTGGACTCGCGCGGCGCCATCGTTGTCGACGAATACTCCAAAACTACCGCCGACCACATCCACGCGATCGGCGACGTCACGGGGCGCGTGGCCCTGACGCCCGTCGCGATCCACGAGGCGATGTGCTTCGTCGACACGATCTATCTCGACCGACCGACAAAACCGGATTTCGATATGATCCCGACGGCGGTGTTCTCGCAGCCCGAGATCGGTACGGTCGGGATGACCGAGGCGCATGCGGCGCGCGAATTCGACGAGGTCGAAATCTACAAGGCGACGTTCCGGCCGATGAAGCATACGCTTTCGGGCCGGGACGAGAAGACGATGATGAAGCTCGTGGTGGAGGCCGCGAGCGGCGTCGTCGTCGGTGCTCACGTCTTCGGCCCCGATGCGGGCGAGCTCGCACAGGTTCTCGGCATCTGTGTAAAGGCCAAACTGACCAAGGCGGCCTTCGACGCGACGATGGCTGTGCATCCGGCCGCCGCCGAGGAACTCGTCACGATGTATACGCCGAGCTACCGTCTTAAAGGCAGCGAGCGCGTCGCCGCCTGACAGGCGGCGTGACTGCGCCGCTCCCGCAAAACCCGTTCGGTCGCTAGGGGGCCTGACGTCGATTCAAAAAAAGAGCGCCGTGCGTCGGATGAGGCACGGCGCTCTTTCTTTGAGTCAATTTCACGCCGTGAGCGGCTAGCTCAGGCCGCCTGACGCACCGCAGGAAGATTGCGCCCGAGCAGAAGATCGGAGACCTTCGGCCAGAGGCCCTGGCAGACGCTGCTGCGGAAGAAGCCGTTGTGGCCGATCTGCTCGCAGCCGGCATCCTTCGGCGAAATCCAGATTTCCTCGACCGGCGCGTTCGAGAACTGGTCGAGAAGCGCCGTGACAGCCTTCGGCGTTCCCCAGTTGTCGTCCGAGATTCCGACCGAATAGACCGGAATGCGCACGTCGGAAAAGCGGCGAGCCTCCGGGACCTTCGGGTCCGCGAACAGGAACTCCGGGTGACGGCACCATTTCGCCCAATCACGGAAGATCGTGCCGGGCAGGGCGGTGCCGAGGCCCGCAGCCTTCGGCAGCTTGCCGAGAAGCAGCGCCATCGGCACGCCCAGAAGGTTCATGCGCGCATAGACCTTCAGCGGCTCGCGCGTGCGCCCGTAATAGCCGTTCAGCGAGGCCACCATGACATAGCGCTCGAAGGCGTCCGAGACGCCGCACAGGCCGAGCGCGACGCCACCGAAGGAGTGGCCGATGCCGACAAGCGGCTTGTTGGGTGCGAGCTTCTTCAGCGCGCAGACGGCGGCGGGCATGTCGTGCACGCCCCAGTCCTTCATGTGTAGCGCCTTGCGGCAACGGGCCTTCGAGCTCCCGACGCCGCGATAGTCATAGGTAAGCACGGCCGATGCGCCGGCCTCGACGAGGTTCTCGGCGAAGGCGCGGTAGAAGCGGCGCTCGACCGCCGCCGCTGAAGAGATGAGGATCGCCGGCCCGTCTCCCGAGCCTTCGTAGAGCGTTCCGACCAGCGTCAATCCGTCCCGCGTGGGGATCGCGATATTCCGTGAACGGTTCATAGGGTGTTCCAGACCATCGAATGATGAAACGCCGAGATCGTGCTGCAATTCATCCTGCGGCATTAAGACCTCGTTTACTGACTTCGTCCTAAATATCGAACCCTGCCTCGCGAACCTTGCGTGAGGAAGGGCCGGAATGTGGCAGCCCGGGGATCGACTCATATGAGCGATCGCCTTCACAGTTCAACCACGTTTTTGCCAAATGCACTGATCGGGCGGTTCCGCCCTGGATCACCTTTGAAGTGTTTCGCCCGGCCTTGCCAAGCGCCCTCGACCAGCTAGACACTTTCCGCATGGACATCCACGATGATCATCCAGACCTTGGAAGGCTCGCCGCCGAAGGGCGGGTGGTCGCTTACTTCGGTTACGGCTCGCTCGTCAACAAGCATACGCTGCGCACCCGCTTCCTCGCGATCCGCCGTGCGAGCGTCGTGGGGTGGCGAAGGTTCTGGCTTCTACGTGCCGAAGGGGCGCCCGCCCTCCTTTCTGTGAAGCCGGAGGAGGGGCACCTGACGCAAGGGGTGGTCGTCTACGATCACGCCGACCACCTTCCCGCCGTCGACGAACGCGAAGCCGGCTATCACAGGCGAGTCGTGATGCCTGGGCGATGCACGATCGAGGCGGAGCCGGTCTCGGACGTGCCGCTTTTCATCTACGAAGCGGCGCGTGAAGAGGAGACGGCGTCTGAGGTCGGCGCGTTCATCCTCCAGTCGTATATCGATGCAGTTCTGCAAGGCTTCCATGCGCTGTACGCAGAGGAAGGTGTGCGGCGGTTCGTCGCCGAGACGGACGGGTTTTCGACCGATCTCGTCGGCGATCGCCACCGCCCGGCCTATCCGCGTTCCGTGCATCTCGCCGACGGCGAGGCAGCGCTGTTCGATGAGCTTCTCGACGCGCGGGGCGTGCGGCGCGTGTCCATGCCGGACGTCGTCACGCCCTACGGGTGACGCGATGATGACAAATCGTCGCTTTGGTGATTAAACGCGCTCGAAGATCGACTGGCGGGCGGCCGGGCTTGCTCCACGGATTGCGGTGAAGCGAAGCGGCTCCCGCTTCGAGCAGATCGCGAAGGAGAGCCTCATGGCCAAGGACTGGACCCCGTCGAGCTGGCGCGACAAGCCTATCCTGCAGGTGCCGGACTATCCCGACCCGATGGCGCTCGCCGACACGGAAGCCAGGCTCGCGACCTTTCCGCCGCTGGTCTTCGCAGGTGAGGCGCGCAAGCTGAAGCGTCAGCTCGCCGAAGTCGCCGAGGGACGTGGCTTCCTTCTGCAGGGCGGCGACTGCGCGGAGAGCTTTGCCGAACACGGCGCCGACAACATCCGCGACTTCTTCCGCGCCTTCCTTCAGATGGCCGTGGTGCTCACTTTCGCCGCGGCCTCGCCGGTGGTGAAGGTCGGCCGCATCGCGGGCCAGTTCGCCAAGCCGCGCTCGTCCGGCTCGGAGACGGTGAACGGCAAGACGCTGCCGTCCTACCGTGGCGACATCATCAACGGCATCGACTTCGACGAGGCCTCGCGCATTCCGAACCCGGAGCGCCAGCTCGAGGCCTATCGCCAGTCGGCCGCGACGCTGAACCTGCTGCGCGCCTTCGCGCAGGGCGGGTACGCCAATCTGGAGAACGTTCATCAGTGGATGCTCGGCTTCGTCGGCGGTTCGCCGGAGGCCGAGCGCTACGGGCAGATCGCGGACCGCATCTCCGAGACGATGGGTTTCATGCGCGCCATCGGCATCAGCGGCGAGTCGCATCCCGCCCTGCGCGAGACGGACTTCTTCACCAGCCACGAGGCGCTGCTGCTCGGCTACGAGCAGGCGCTGACACGCGTCGATTCGACGAGCGGCGACTGGTACGCCACCTCCGGCCACATGATCTGGATCGGCGACCGCACGCGCCAGGCCGATCATGCGCATGTCGAGTATTGCCGCGGCATCCGCAATCCGCTCGGCCTCAAATGCGGGCCGTCGATGGAAGCGGACGACCTCCTGCGCCTGATCGACGCGCTCAACCCGGCCAACGAGGCGGGCCGGCTGACGCTGATCACGCGCTTCGGACATGAGAAGGTCGAGGAGCATCTGCCGCGCCTCATCCGCGCGGTGGAGCGCGAGGGCCGCAAGGTGGTCTGGTCGTGCGATCCTATGCACGGCAACACCATCACGGTGAACAGCTACAAGACACGGCCCTTCGACCGGATCCTCGCCGAGGTGCAGCGCTTTTTCGAAGTCCACCGCGCCGAGGGCACGCATGCCGGCGGCATCCACATCGAGATGACCGGCAAGGACGTGACCGAATGCACCGGCGGTGGACGCCCGGTTCTCGCCGAAGACCTGTCGGACCGCTACCACACGCATTGCGACCCGCGCCTGAACGCCAACCAGGCACTGGAACTCGCCTTCCTCGTCTCCGAACTGGTCAAGCGCGACCATGAGACGGTCCAGCCCGAGGCGCTTCGCGCCGCCGGCTGATCCGGGTTCGGCGCGGGCGAGCCCGCGCTACTGGCCTGTTTCGGCTTCCGCCCACGCCGCCAGCGTGGGCGGAGCTTTTTCGCGCTTGCCGGATATCGCGCCCGGATCGTTTCCTCCTCGAAAAGATACTGGCCGACGTCGAACGCAGCGATCGCGACGACGATGCGGTCGATCGTGTCGAGGAGAGTGCTCCCGACGCTCCATGTCCGGGCGTCGAATGCTACGACCATTTGCAGGCCGGCACGGACGATGAGCGCGCAGGCAAGGATCGTCAGCGCGATGCTCGCGATGGCGAAGGGCCGACCTAGGGCTCGCGAGCTTCCTTTCTGTCTTCTTCCCGGCGGTCGGCCATGCGCCCGGCCGCGCCCGGCCCCCAGCGGTACCAGATGCCGAACAGTGCCGCGCCTACGACAACGGCGACTAGAAGGTAAATGATTCCTTCCTCAACGATCTCCAGCCGCTGGAACACGGTGGAGATCGAGTAGCCGAAGAAGAAGCCAATGCCCGTGAAGAGCGTCGCCCAGATGCCGGCGCCGATGAGGTTGAGGAAGAGGAAGCGCGGGACGGTGATCGAGGAGAGGCCGAGCGCGATCAGCCCCGGCATGCGCAGACCGTAGACGTATCGGTTCACGATGACGAAGTACGCTTGGAACCGGTCCACGAGCCGCAGCGCGCGGGCAAAGCGCGGCTTGCGCGTCCACTTAACGATCCACGGCGAATCCGAGAAATATCGCGCGAACAGAAAGACGGCGAGATCGCCAAGGAAAGAGCCGACGAACGCAAGGCCCATCATGAACTGGAGCGTGTGGCTGCCTCGATAGGCGAGAAAGCCGCCGATGATGGCGAAGACCTCGCCCTCGAAGAACGTCCCGATGAAGACGATGACGATGCCGAAGCGATCGATGAGGCCGAGAATCTGGTCCAAACTCAGTTTCGCCTGTGCAGCCACGTCACGGCGCTCGCGATTCCCGCGCCACTCGCGGGGCCTTTTCGTCGCGAACGCCCTTCTTGGAAAGCCCCTTGGCGCCCAAACGGCGTCATTTTCATGAAGGGTGACGCTTCCGGACAGGGATGGGGCGCAAACGTTACGAGAAGTGCGCGGGCCTGTACCGGTCGCGTTCCTGATCCTGTATGTGCCGTCGCACGACGCACAGCCCGAAGGCCACCATGTCTGAACTCCCCACCGTCGAAGATCTGGCCCTTGTCGCCGGCGTTCTCGGCCTTCTGTTTCTGATGCGCTTCGCGCTCGCCTTGCGGCGCATGCGCGTGGAAGCGGGCGAGCCGGTCGACATCCTCGCTGATGCGCGCCATGTGCGTCTGGCGGGCGCTTTCGGTGAGAAGCGCGAGCCGGAGCGTCGTCACGCCGCGCGCCAGCTTCTCCTCGGCCTCGTCTTCGCGTTCGCCGGGCTGGCTATCGCGGGTGGCATGCTCGTCGCCGACGTCCTGGCCCCCTTCTTCTCACGCGCCTCGGAGATCGGCTGATGAACGTCCTCACGCGCTTCGCGCCGTCGCCGACGGGCCACCTGCACATCGGCAACCTGCGCCCGGCGCTGATCAACTGGCTCTTCGCCCATAGCGCGGGCGGAGACATGGTGCTGCGTTACGACGACACCGACCGCGCACGATCGCGCGAGGAGTATGCGCAGGCGATCGCCGAGGACCTCGCCTGGATCGGCATTCTGCCGCGTACCTCCGTGCGCCAGCAGGACAGGCTCGCCCTCTACGATGCGGCGGTCGAGAGGCTCCGCGAGGCGGGGCTGCTCTACCCTTGCTACGAGACGCCGGACGAACTGGAACGACGGCGCAGGCGCAATCTCGCCGCCGGCCGTCCCCCGATCTATGGGCGCGAGGCGCTGAAGCTGACGGCCGAGGATCGCGCCGCGCTGGAAGCCGAAGGGCGGCGTGCGCACTGGCGGTTCCTCCTGCCGAACTTCGGCGAGACGCCGTTCGAGATGCGCCGCACCGAGGCGCGCTGGGACGACCTCATCCGCGGCGAACAGGTGATCGACCTCGCCTCGCTCTCCGATCCCGTGCTGGTGCGAGAGGACGGCACCTATGTCTACACGATCACCTCTGTCGTCGACGACGGGAAGATGGGCATCACCCACGTCATCCGGGGCGAGGACCATGTCGCCAACACCGCCGTCCAGATCGCGATCTTCGAGGCGCTCGGCTTTTCGCTGCCGGCCTTCGGGCACCACAACCTCCTGACGACGACGGACGGCGAGGGCCTGTCGAAGCGCTCGGGTGCCCTCTCGCTGCGCACGTTGCGCGAGGAGGGCTACGAGCCGATGGCGGTGGCGAGCCTCGCCGTCCTCACTGGCATGGCCGGCGCTATCGAGGCACTGTCGGACTTGGAGAAGCTGGCCAAGCGGCTCGACCTCTCGGCCATCTCCGCTTCGAGCGCGAAGTTCGATCCGGCCGAGCTGGACCGGCTGAACGCCGACCTCGTCCATGCGCTGCCCCACGAGGCCGTCTCCGAAAGGCTGCGCTCCGCCGGCGTGCCGGACAAGGTTGCCGAGCCGTTCTGGCTGGCGGTGCGGGGCAATTGCGTGAAGGTTGGCGATGCTGCGCTCTGGTGGGTGGCGGTCGAGAAGGGGCCGCAGTCGGTCCCGGCCTTCGACGAGGAAGCCCGCAAGGTGCTTCACGCGGCGAAGGCGCTCCTGCCGCCGGAGCCATGGGACGAGAGGACCTGGAAGAGCTGGACCGGTGCGGTGAAGGACGCGAGCGGCGCCAAGGGCCGCTCGCTCTTCATGCCGCTGCGTCTGGCGCTCACCGGGCTCGATCACGGCCCGGAACTGGCCGCTCTCCTGCCGCTGATCGGCCGCGACAGGACGCTCGCGAGACTCTAGCGGCCGCTCTTCTGCACGGCTTCCGCGACCGCGATCGCGGCCATGTTGACGACGCCGCGCGAGGTGGCGGACGGCGTCAGGATGTGGGCCGGTGCGTTGGTGCCGAGGAGCAATGGTCCGACATGCAGCGCGTCCGTGCGCACCTTCACGACGTTCATCGTGATGTTGGCCGCGTCGATGGTGGGGAAGACGAGAAGATTGGCGGAGCCGGTCAGCGTCGAGCCCGGCATCACGCGCTTGCGCATCTCCTCCGAGAGCGCGGCGTCGCCGTGCATCTCGCCGTCTATCTCGATGTCGAGCCCGCTTTCGCGCACGACCTGAAGCGCCTTGCGCATCTTCAGTGTGTCGGGCGTGCGCACCGTGCCGAAGTTGGAGTGCGAGACGAGCGCGGCTCGCGGCTTCAGGCCGAAGCGCTCGATCTCGATCGCCGACAAGCGGATGATCTCGGCAAGATCCTCGGCCGACGGGCTATCCTGGACGTAGGTGTCGCTCATGAAGAGCGCGCCGTCCGAATCGATGAGGAGGCTCATGCCTGACAGGCGACGGACGCCGGGCGCGACACCGATCACCTGCTGGATGTCGCGAAGATGCTGCGAATAGCGGCCCGAGGAAAGGCCGCAGAGCATTGCATCCGCTTCCCCGCGCGAAAGCGCAACGGCCGCGATCACCGTCGTGTTGGTGCGTACCACCGTGCGCGCCGTGTCCGGATCGACGCCGCGCCGGCCGACCTTCGAGAAATAGTGATCGACATAGTCGCGATAGCGCGGATCGTCCTCCGGGTTCACCACCTCGAAATCCGTCTCGGGCCGGATGCGCAGGCCGAAGCGCTCCAGCCGGGTGCCGATGACGGAGGGGCGGCCGACGAGGATCGGAACGCAGGTCTTCTCCTCGAGCATGACCTGCGCGGCGCGCAGGACGCGCTCGTCCTCGCCATCGGCGAAGATGACGCGCTTGCCGGAATCGCGGGCGATCTGGAAGATCGGCTTCATCGTCAGGCCGGAGCGGAAGACGAAACGGTTCAGCCTGTCGAGATAGGCGTCCCAGTCGGCGATGGGGCGTGTCGCGACGCCCGTCTCCTCGGCGACCTTCGCCACGGCCGGCGCGATCTTGAGGATCAGGCGCGGGTCGAAGGGCGAGGGGATGAGATAGTCCGGCCCGAAGACGGGCGTCTCGGACCCGTAGGCCTTGGCCGCGACTTCCGACACCTCCTCGCGTGCGAGCGCGGCGATGGCGTCGACGGCTGCGATCTTCATCTCCTCGTTGATCGAGGTCGCGCCGCAGTCGAGCGCACCGCGGAAGATGAAGGGGAAGCAGATAACGTTGTTGACCTGGTTCGGATAATCCGAGCGGCCGGTGCAGATCATCGCGTCGGCGCGCACGGCGCGCGCGAGTTCGGGCATGATCTCCGGCGTCGGGTTGGCCAGCGCCATGATCAGCGGGCGCGGCGCCATCTTTTCCAGTAGCTCGGGCTTGAGCACGCCTGCAGCCGAAAGGCCGAGGAAGATGTCGGCGCCTTCGATCGCTTCCGCCAGCGTGCGCATCGGCGTGTCGCGCGCATAGACATCCATCCAGCGGTCGGTGCGGCCGTCGCGGCCCTTGTACACGACGCCTTCGATGTCGGTGCAGGTGATGTTTTCGACCTTCGCGCCGAGGGAGACGAGGAGGTTGAGACAGGCGATGGCGGCCGCGCCGAGACCGGAGGTGACGATCTTCACCTCGCCGATGTCCTTGCCGGCGAGGAGAAGTGCGTTGCGCACGCCCGCGGCGACGATGATGGCGGTGCCGTGCTGGTCGTCGTGGAAGACGGGGATGCCCATCCTGGCGCGCAGCCGTTCCTCGATCTCGAAGCACTCGGGAGACTTGATGTCCTCGAGATTGATGCCGCCGAAGGTCGGCTCCAGTGCGGAGACGACGTCCACCACGCGGTCGATCTCCATGGCGTCGATCTCGATGTCGAAGACGTCGATCCCCGCGAACTTCTTGAACAGGACCGCCTTGCCCTCCATCACCGGCTTGGAGGCCAGCGGCCCGATATTGCCGAGGCCGAGGACGGCCGTGCCGTTGGAGACGACGCCGACCAGGTTGGCGCGGCCCGTATAGTCGGCCGCAAGCTGAGGATCGGCCTCGATCGCCTTGCAGGGCGCGGCGACGCCCGGCGAATAGGCGAGGGCGAGATCGCGCTGGTTGCCGAGCGGCTTGGTGGGCGCGACCTCCAGCTTACCGGGCTTGGGATGGCGGTGATAGAAAAGCGCCTGTTCGTCGAGGTCGCGGGTCGTGTGCCCTGGCTTCTTCTCTTCGCTCGACGACATGGGACGCTCCGTTTGGCTGCTCGCGCCCGCCGAGCGGCGGGCGTTTCGGGCCTCGTCTTAAAACGGTTCAGCGCACGATGGAAACGGTTGAGTTTCGCTGCGATGCAGCGATTCTGCTTCAACCCCAAAGAGCGGGCGAGGGCGGAGAGACCGTGGAGGATGCGTAGACGAGGCCGCGTGGCCGGTCGCGCTTGAGGAGGAGTGGCCCGTCGAGATCCACGAGGTCCGCATACTGGGCCAGAAGGACGGCGGGGGCCATCGCGAGCGACGTGCCGACCATGCAGCCGACCATGACGCCGAAGCCGAGCCGGCGCGCCTCGCGCATGAATTCGATGCCCTCCGTCAGCCCGCCGGTCTTGTCGAGCTTCAGGTTCACGTAGTCGTAGCGCGCGCTCAGCGAGGCGAGGTCCTTCGTCGCGTGGACCGATTCGTCGGCGCAGATCGGCACGGGATGCGGAATGCCGGCAAGGATGTCGTCCTGGTCGGCGGGCAGGGGCTGTTCCACGATCGTCGCGTTCACGGCCGCGGCCGCGAGAAGGTTCTCGGCGACGTTGTCGGCCGTCCATCCCTCGTTGGCGTCGATGATCAGCTTCGCACCGCGCGCCGCCGAACGGACCGCGCGCATGCGCTCGGCGTCGTTGCGTCCGCCCACCTTCACCTTCAGGACGCCGCGATGGGCGACGGCGCGTGCGGCGTCGCCCATTTCGGATGGGGTGCCCATCGAAATCGTGTAGGCCGTCTCCACCGGGCGTGCCGGTGCCTTGCAGAGGATGTCCTCCAGCCGTCGGTTGCCTGACTTGGCCTCAAGGTCCCAAAGCGCGCAATCGAGCGCGTTGCGCGCAGCGCCGGGAGCCAGGAGCTCCTGGACCGTCTGGCGCGAGGCGCCGCCTTCCACGGCCTCGCGTACGCTTTCGAGCTGGGCGCTGACGCTCTCGGTCGTTTCGCCGTACCGCGCATAGGGCACGCACTCGCCCCAGCCGCGGCCGAACTCGTCCTCCACGGTGCAGACGACCACGACGGCCTCCGTCTTCGTGCCGCGTGAAATGGTGAAGGATGCGGCGAGCGGGAACCGTTCCACTGTGACCGAAAGACGACGGGCCATTGAAAACCTTCGCGATTACGGGGCCTGACGTGCCGTGTCGCAATGACAAAGCATCGACCGGCCGTTAACACTTCGGCAAGACGCCAGGGCTCCCGCCCCGGAAATTGAATACGCCGCGTCTGGTGGCAATAGACCAAGCCAGGGCTGAAATCGACACGATGCTCGACATCCCCGATGCCGAAAAGGCCACGAAGGCCGGCGGACGGCCCACCGTCCCTCCCGCGCTTGAGGCCGAGAAGGGCGAGGGCGGCCTGCGCCTCAAGGTGACGGGTGACTGGCTGGCCCGCACGGTCGGCTCGGTGGAGAAGACGGTCGCGGAGACGCGCAAGGCCGATCTCGGCCGCACAATCGTGATGGACTGCACCGATGTCGGCCGCCTGGACACGTCCGGCGCATACCTCATCGAGACCTTGGCGCGCGCGCTCGGCGAAAAGGGCGCCGAGCTGCGGTTCGAGGGCGTGGAGGGCGGCAACGCCTCGCTTTTCGAGGCGGTGCGGCGCGCCCTCGATACCGATCGCCCGGCGCCGCAGAAGCGGGGCATGTCCTTCGGGCCGATCACGCTTCTCGACGGGCTCGGGCGCAGCGTCGCCGGCCTCGGCTCGGAATTCGTCGCAGGGCTCAACATCATCGGCGCCTCGCTCTATGGCGCCGGCCGCCGGCTGACCGGCAAGACGCAGTTCCGCCCGGCCGCGATCGTCAACCAGATGGATCGCATGGGCGTGCGCGCCCTGCCGATCATCGCGCTGATGAGCTTCCTGATCGGCGGCATCATCGCCCAGCAGGGCGCCTTCCAGCTTCGTTATTTCGGCGCCGAGATCTTCGTCGTCGATCTCGTCGGCATCCTGACCCTGCGCGAGATCGGCGTTCTTCTCACCGCGATCATGGTGGCGGGCCGCTCCGGCAGCGCCATCACCGCCGAGATCGGCTCCATGAAGATGCGTGAGGAAGTGGACGCGCTCCACGTCATCGGCCTCAACCCGATCGGCGTCCTCGTCTTCCCGCGCCTCGTCGCGCTGACCATCGTGCTGCCGCTCCTGGCCTTCGTCGCCAACATCTGCGGGCTCTTGGGCGCCGGCCTCGTCGCCTGGACCTATTCGGGCATTACGCCCGAGGCCTTCATCGCGCGTCTGCGCGAGGCCGTGGACATGGCCTCGATCTTCGCGGGCCTCATCAAGGCGCCTTTCATGGCGATCATCATCGGTGTCGTCGCCTCCGTCGAGGGCATGCGCGTCGGCGGCAGCGCGGAAAGCCTCGGCCGCCACGTCACCTCGGCGGTGGTGAAGGCGATCTTCCTCGTCATCCTCGTCGACGGCATCTTCGCCATCTTCTACGCAGCGATCGGGTACTGAGATGGACGAGCGGACCCGACCGGACGCCGCAAGCGAGGAGCGCGACGACGACGTCATCATCCGTGCGCGCGGCGTTTCGGTGTCCTTCGGCTCGAAGCAGATCCTCGACGGCCTCGATCTCGACGTGCGGCGCGGCGAGATCCTCGGCTTCGTCGGCGCGTCGGGCACCGGCAAGTCGGTGCTCCTGCGCACGATCCTCGGCCTCAACCCCAAGCAGGCCGGCACGATCGAGGTCTTCGGCGTTGACTATGAGCGGGCGAACGACGCGCAGCGCCTTTCGGTCGAGCAGCGTTGGGGCGTTCTCTTCCAGCAGGGTGCGCTGTTCTCCTCGCTGACCGTCCTGGAGAACATCCAGGTGCCGATGCGCGAATATCTCGACATCTCGCCGAAGCTGATGGAAGACCTCGCTCGGCTGAAGATCGATCTCGTCGGCCTCGCGCCCGACGCCGCCGGAAAATACCCATCCGAGCTTTCGGGCGGCATGATCAAGCGTGCCGCGCTCGCCCGCGCGCTGGCGCTCGACCCCGACATCGTCTTCCTCGACGAGCCGACCTCGGGCCTAGACCCGATCGGCGCGGCAGAGTTCGACGAGCTCATCATGACGCTGCGCGATACGCTCGGCCTCAGCGTCTACATGGTCACGCACGACCTCGACTCGCTCTTCCAGGCCTGCGACCGCATCGCGGTGCTCGGCCAGAAGAAGGTCCTGGTGGAAGGTCCGCTCCAGACCATGCTCGAATGCGACGATCCGTGGGTGCAGACGTACTTCCACGGCAAGCGCGCGCGCACCATCGTGCCGCCGGACGGCGGCGCGAAGGACGCGCCCGCCCAAGACGAAAACGCTTCCTTCGACGGGAAAGACTGATGGAAAACCGCGCCAATTACGTTCTCGTCGGCATCTTCACGCTGGTGATCCTCGCGGCGAGCTTCGGCTTCGTCTACTGGTCGGCCAACGTTTCCGATTCCAACACGCGCGTGCCTCTCGTCGTGCGCATCCAGGGCTCGGTCTCGGGTCTGAGCCAGGGCAGCCAGGTGCTGTTCAACGGCCTGAACGTCGGCTCCGTCACCAATCTGCGCATCGACCCGAACGATCCGCGCACCGTGATCGCGACCACGCAGGTCGATCGCAACACACCGATCACCACCTCCACCCAGGCTTCCATCGGCTTTCAGGGCCTCACCGGCATCGGCTTCATCGGCCTGACCGGCGGCAACATGAACGACCGCAACATCATCACCTCGGCGCTGGAGCAGGGGGCAACGCCCGTCATTCGCGCCAACCCCTCGGACGTCACCGACATCCTCGCGACAGCCCGTGACATCTCCGACCGCGCCAACAACATCCTCGGCGAGTTCGAACGCCTCGTTCAGGAGGTCGGGCCGGCGGTCACGACGACGGCCAACAACATCGCGCGCACCTCCGGTAACGTCGACATCTTCACCGCGAGCCTTGCCGAGAACGCAGACCAGATCGAGGATTTCGTCGGCAGCCTCGGACGCCTGGCGACCAGCGCCAACGGCGTCGCCCTCCAGCTTCCAGGCCTGATCGACGAGGTCTCGGCCTTCATCGGCGCGCTCGATTCACAGTCCATCAACCAGTCGATCGAGAACGTCGCCGCCATCACCGACGCGGTGCGCGAGCAGACCCCGGCTTTTGCCTCGGCGATCGAATCCGTCTCGACCGCCGCCGAGGGCTTTGGCGTGATCGGCGAGACGGTGGATCGCAATGCGGACCAGATCGACCAGTTCCTCGCCAATCTCGGGCCGCTCTCGGAGAGCGCGACGAGCGTGGCCACGCGCCTCGATTCGACGCTGCAATCCGCACAGGCCGTGATCGAAGCCATCGACGTCGCAACGATCGATCAGGCGATCGACAATATCGCCGACTTCACGGGGACGATCCGCGGCCAGAACGCGGCCATCGCGCGAGCCGTCGCGGCGATTGCCGACGGCGCGGAGAATTTCGACGCCTTCGGCGACGCGATCCGCCAGAACATCGCCGGCATCAGCCAGTTCTTGGGCACGCTCGGGCCCATCTCCGACCGCGCGACGAGCATTGCCGGCAATCTCGACGAGACGCTCGTCTCGGCGCGTGAAATCTCTGCCGCGATCGATCCCGCTCAGGTCCGCTCGACCGTCGAAAGCGTCTCCGGCTTCACCTCGGCGCTCAACGAGCGCTCGCCGCAGGTGCAGGAGTTTATCTCCGGTGCCAACATCGTCCTCACATCACTGCAGCAGTCGCTCGCCGGTCTCGACGACACGCGCGGCCTCGTCGACCAGATTCTCGCCGGCATCGATCCGGCGCTGGTGAACCAGGCGGTGACGGACGTTTCCGCAGCCTCCGGCAACATCGCCAGCGCGGCGGACGAGGTGGGCAACATCGCTCGCGACATCGGCGCGCGACGCGAGGATATCGATACCATCATCACCGACGTGCAGGAGACGAGCGCCAATCTGCGCGTCGCCTCCGCGCGGGTCGATGCGGTGATCGCGCAGGTTGACACGCTCCTCAACGGGCCGAACAGCGAGGGCCTGACCTCCCAGGCGCGCGAGACGCTGGTCTCAATCCAGGAAGCCGCGAACGCCATCCGCAGCGGCATCACGCCGATCTCGGCGAGCGTGACGAACCTCTCCGACCAGAGCTTGCGCGAGATCCAGGGGCTGGCGCGCACGACGACGGATTCGATCACGCGCGTCGAACGCGCCATCACCGACCTTGCGAACAATCCGAGCCGCATCATCACCGGTGGTTCGGGCTCGGGCGACGTGCGCCAGTTCGACGGACGGACACGGCGATGAGCGGGATTTCGTCGCTCGTGGGACAGACAGGGCATACGATGAGGGGGACACCCATGAACACGGCACGCGCCGCGCGCCTTCTGACCGCCGGCCTCGCCGCGCTGCTTCTGGCCGGCTGCGCCTCCTTCTCCACTCCGCCGCAGACCTTCGATCTGGAGGCGCCGGTTGGCGCGCCGAGAGGTAGCGCGGCGACGCGCACGCAACTTCTCATCGCCGAGCCGACGGCTGTGCGCACGCTGGACAGCCAGCAGATCGCCATCCAGCCCAGCGCGCTCACCGTCGAGTATCTGGCCGACGCGCAGTGGACCGATCGCCTGCCGCGCCTCGTCCAGCTTCGTCTTCTCCAGGCCTTCCAGAACACCGGCCGCGCGGGCGCTGTCGGCGTGCCCGGCCAAGGGCTGGCGATCGACTTCCAGATCGTCACCGAGATCCGGCGCTTCGAGATCGCGCTCGATGAATCGGCGGCCGTCGTCGAGATCTCGGTGAAGGCGTTGAACGATCGCAGCGGTGTGGTGCGCGCTTCGCAGATCTTCCAGGCCCGCGTGCCCCTGCAGGGCAGCGGCAACCCGGCCTATGTCGTGGCGCTCAATCAGGCGTTCTCACAGGTCACGGACGAGATCGTCGCCTGGACGCTGCGCACGCTCTGAGGGACGAGGCCTCGCCCGATACGAAAAGGCCCGGCCGACTCTCGTCGACCGGGCCTTTGTCTTTTCTAGGCTTCCCCCCAAGGGAGCACTCAGCATCAACGGACCAGGGCGCGGCCTCGCCCCCTGGGGTGCGGCGCCAAGCCGCTTCAGTCGAAGCGGCCGGAGGCGTGGGCTAGCATCGTGTAGACCTTGCCGGTGTCCGAGCCGAGATAGCCGCGTGTGCGGGTGCTGTCGGCATCGTTGCGTTGCACGTCCGCGAGCAGCATCTCGAAATCGCCGATGTACCGATCCACCGCCTTCTTGAAATCGCCGTCGCGCTGATACTTGCGGCGGATTTCGTCGAAGGTCTGCTGGCCCTTCAGCGTGTAGAGGCGGCGCGTGAACACGTTGCGCTCGCCGTTGCGGTAGCGGTCCCAGAGCTCCAGCGAGGCGTCATGGTCGATCGCGCGGGCGATGTCGACCGACAGCGAGTTCAGCGATTCCTCGACATGCTCGACCGAGCGAGGCGCCGGGCCACCGGTTGCCGCCGCGGCGATGGCTTGGTCGGAAGCCTCGACCTCGGCCTCATCCGGCTCGCGCGAAGCCCGGCGCAGAAGATCGGAGACCCAGCCACCCGAACGCGCGCCTTCGCCGGCCACCGGTGCCGGGCTCGCCGCCGGGCGGAGCGGCGCAGAGGACGCTCGCGGTGGCTGTGTGGCGACAGGCTGCGCCGCGACCGGTGCCGGACGAACCGGCCCAGGGCGGCTCGTGTCGAAAGAGCCGCGCAGGTCGCGAGCGAGATTGCCCTCGGAGAGGATGGCGCCGGCGGAACGGACGTCCTCGGCCTGCGCGTCCGTCTTCACGGCGCTGACGGTCCGAGCCTCGACGGCCGCCGCACGAGGCGCGCGCACGTCCAGCGAGCGGCCGGACTGGGCGACGATGTCGCCCAGCTCGCGCAGGGCGCGGATCTGGTCCGACACCGCCCGGCGCATGGCCTGCGTGCTTTCGCGAGCCTCTTCCGGCAGATCGAAGACGCCACGCTTGAGTTCCTCGCGCGTTGTCTCGAGTTCGCCGCGCAGCGACGAGGCGGTGCCGCGCATCTCCTCGGTCGCCTGCGCGAAGCGCTGGGCCGCCTCCTCGACCACGGTGCGCACCGTCTCGCGGATCTCATCCGCGGCCTCGCGCGATATGGCCTGCGTGGACTCCAGCCGGCGTCCGGCCTCGTCCAGCGTCGCGGTGAGGCGCGTCGACAGGTCGTTCGCCAGATTGCGCGAGCGCTCGCCGGTTCCGTCGAACACGCGCTCGACGACTTCCTCGAAGGACCGGATCGTCGCGCCGATCTCCTCGGAGCGCGCGACGAGACCGTTGGACAACGCCTCCAGGCTCGCCTGGCGCTCGGCGAGCGAAGTGCCCAGGCGCATCTGGGTCGCGTCGATGAGCGCCGTCGCCTCGGTCAGCATCCTTCCATGTTCGCCGAAGCGCTCGGCGATCTCGGAAATCTGCTCGAAAGCGTTGGCCGACAGGCCGTCGAGCGTCTGGACGTTGTTCTCCAGGCGTCGCGAGGTCTCGGCGATCGAGCCGGCGGCGCGTTCGGCGCCCTCGCCGAAGCGCTCGCGCGTCTCGGACAAGGCGGTCTCGACGGCGGTGAACTCCGACGACGCTCGGTCGACGAGCGCATGCAGTGAGCTGCCGGCCTCGCCGAGGCGCCCGATCAGGCCCTCAACCTCGTCGCCGAGGCGCGTACGGGCGCCGGCCAGCACGTCCGCCGCCGCATCCGAGCGCTCCGACAGAATCTCGGCGATCTCGCCTGAGCTCTGTCGGATGCGCCCGATCGCCTCTTCGGCGTTGCGGGCGAAGTCGGCCGCCAGACGCTCGTTCTCCATGCGCAGGCGGTCGGCGGCGGCACGGGCGCTCTCGTCGAGCGCCGCGCCGATCTCCTCGCCGCTGGCGGAGAAGCGGTCGGCGAGCGGGCGGGCCTCCTCCTCGATGAGGCGGGCGATTTCGCGGCTGCGACCGGCGAACAGCGCCTCGAAGGCGGAGAGATGTCCGTCGAACTCGGAGCCGATGGCGCTCGCGCGCTCGGCCAGAGCATGCTGGGACGCGGCCACCCGTTCCGTGATCTCCTCGCCGAAGGCACCGGCGCCATCGAGCATGGCCTGGCGAGCCTTGTCGGCTTCCACGCGAAGGGCCACGGACACACCTGCAAGACGCTCGGAAAGCGCTTCGCCCTCGCTGAGAACGGTGCGCCGGATCCCTTCGAGATCGTTGGCGAATCCGGCAGAAACGCCGGTCGCATCCTCACGCAGCGTGCGCGTGATCGACTGGACGTCCGCGCGCAGGCCACGCGAAACCGCATCGGCCTCCTCGCGCAGGACGCCGCCGGCGGCACGAAGCTCGCCGCCGAGCGTCTGCGACGTATCGCCGAGCGCCTCGCGAAGCTGCTCGGTGAGGGCGGCCATTTCCTGCGTGAAGCGGGAAGCGCGCTCGTCGAGGTTCGACGACGAAGCCTCGGTCGCCGAACGGATGGCGAGGGCCGCGCCTGCCACCGTTTCGGAGAAGCTTGCGGCGTCGCGCGCCAGCGTCTCGCGGATCTGCGTGGTACGCTCGCCCATCTCGGTGCGAACGCGCGCCATCTCCTCGGCGAGCGTGTGCGAGACGGTCTCGAAGCTCGACGCCATGAGCGCGGCATTCTCCGAGAGGTTCTCGCGCGAGCTTGCGCCGGCATCGCGCAGAAGGCTTGTCGCTTCGCCGATCGACGAGACAAGCGAAGAGGAGCCGCGGTCGAGCGCGCGGCGCGCGCTTTCGGTCTCTTCGGTGAAGCGCGTGGTCAGGCCGCCGAGCGTCTCGACGAACTCGCCCGCCACCCCGGAGAGGCGCGAATGGGCGGCCTCCGCCTCGGTGCGCATCGCCAGCGAGGCGCCGCCGATCTGCGTGACGAACCGGCCACCCTCCGCCGAAAGCCCCGCACGGGCCTCCTCGGCCTCCTGGCGCAACTGCGCGGAGACGTCGGCAAGGCGCTTGGCCAGCGTATCGGCGTCCTGCGAGAGGTCGCCGCGGACGTCCTCGGCGATCTGGCGGAGATTGCGGCTCGCCTCGGTGAAGCTCGTCGCGACGCGTTCGCCTTCGCCGGACAGAAGTTCACGGGCTTCCTCCGTGCGGCTGCGCAGGCCGCTGGCGATCTCCTCCAGCATCGCGCCGAAGCGCTCGGCCTCGGCGCTGAAGCTTTCGCGTGCCGTCTGGCTGGAGCGGTCGAACACGGTGCCGATCTCGCCGACACTGAGCGCGAGGCGCCTTGTCTGCTCCTCGAGCCCTTCGCGGGCACGCTCGGCCTCGGCACCCATGAGCCCGGTGGCGGAAACGATCGCCTCGCGCAGTGCCTCGGCGATCAGCGAGGCGCGGTTGGCGAGCGTGCGCTCGACGTTGCCGAGGCCACGCTCGAGCGTGGTGGCAATTGCCTGGGTACGCTCCTCGAAAGCTGTGTTGAGGTTGTCCGTGCCGCCGTTGAGAACGGCCGCGATCTCCTCGCGGCGCGTATCGAGGGCCTGGCCGATCTCGCCGGCGCTGTCCTCCAGTGCGCGGCGCACATCGTCGGCGCGGTCGCTGAGCGTCGCGGCGAGCGAGCGGGCGGCCTCCTCGACATTGGTCGCGATGTCGATGCGCTGATCCTCCAGCGCACCGGAGACGCGGGCATCGATCTGCGAGAGCGTCTCGCGAAGGGCGGTGAGGCGCTCGTCGACCGAACCGGCCAGCGCGTCGCGTCGCTCGTCGATGGCAGCTCCGAAAAGGGACGCGCGCTCATCGATCCCCGCCAGGAAGCCGGCTTGCGAGCCATCCAGCAGCGACTGGACCGCCGAAAGCTTGTCCTCCAGGCCCGAAAGCACGGTCTCGCGGATGTCGTCTCCGACAGCCTTGAGGCTCGCCGTGCGCCCGTCTAGGCCTTCGGTCATGAGAACGAGCGCATTCTCCATTGCGGCCAGCGCGCTGGAAAGGCTGGTCTCGACATTCCTGGCGAAGCCGTCCGAGCGCTCTTCCAGCGTCTCGCGGAAGCGACCCGCGCCCTCGTCGAAGCCTTCGATCATCCGTTTGCGCGAGGCGTCCACGGCCTGCGACAGTGTCTCGACGCGGCCGGAAAGCTCGTCGGCCACGCGGCGTGCGGCCTCGTCGAAGGTCTCGCGGACGCTCGCGGTCTCCGAAGACACACGTTCCACGAAGCGTTCGCGGCTCTCGGCGGAGACGGCGAGAGCGTCTTCGAGGCGCTTGACGACATGCTCGTCGAGCTGCGCGGCGTGGTTGTCGAGCGAAGCAAGAATGCGCTCGCTGCTCTCGCGCATGAGCGCATCGCTGCCGGTGAGCTTGTCCTCGATCGAGCGGGACAGGTCGCGTGCGCGCTCCTCAATGCCGCCGAACAGGCGCGTGGAATGGTCGTCGAGCATGCCGGAGACGGAGCGATGGCCGGCATCGAAGGAGACGGTGATCGCCTCGCTGCGGTCGGCGAGCAGGCGTTCGAAGGCGCCCAGACGCTCCTCCAGGCCGCGCTCGAGGCGCACGCGGTTGTCGTCGACCAGCGAGGCGAAGCGCGCGACACGCTCGTCGAGCGCACCGCCGAGACGCGTGGCCTTCTCGTCGACGCCGGACGCGAGCTTGCCTTCGACGCCTTCGAGAAGGCCGCTGACGCGCTCGAGATTGCCCTCGATCGTCTGCGAGATGGCGTCACCGCGCTCCTCCAGCGTCGCCGCCAGGCTGTGCTGCGCGAAGGCGAGGGAGGTATCCAGATCGCTGGCCCGCTCGGCGAGGAGTTCGGCGATCGCATCGAGACGCGCGTTGAGGCTGGCGCGGATCTCGTCGACCCGCCCGTCCAGAGAGGCGTTCGCAAGGGCGACGGCATCGCTAGCGCGGGTGCCGAACTCGGCCTGGCCGTCGGCGAAGGCACGCGCGATCTCGCCGGCACGCTCCGTCAGCGTGCGGGCGAAGTCCGACGTGCGCTCGCGCAGGAGATCGGCGACGCGGCCGGTGGAACTGTCGATGGCCGCCGCGCGACGATCGATCGATTCGACGAGCTCGGCCGCGCGGCCGTTGACGGCCTCGTCCAGCTTGCCGAGCCGCTCGTCGAAGCGGCCGATCATGTCGTCGCCGTTCTGCGAAAGAAGCGCCTGCGACCGCTCTGCGCGCTCGTCGAGAGCGGCGGTGAGGCGCGCAATGAGGCGCTCGCCCTCGGCCTCGATCTGCTCGGTACGCTCGGACAGCGTGGCCGCCAGCGTGGCGATGAAGATCGTGTTGTCCTCGTCGAGACCCTGCGTGTTGTCGCGAAGCGCCGTCTCGATCGTGTCGTGGACCTTGGTCAGGCGGCCCAGCGCCTCTTCGCTCGCACGCGAGAGGCGCGTGTCGAGCTCTTCGGCATGGGCATCGAGCGCGTTGGTGCGCGCGTCGAGAAGGGTGCCGATCTCGGCCCCGGCGGTGCGCAGGCGCTCGACGGCGGACTCGGCCGTTTCGGAGATGCGGGTGGAGAGGGTCTGGGCGACGAGGCCTGCGCGTTCGTCGGCCTCGCGGCTCTGCGCCTCGAAGGCCGCCAGCATCGCGGCCATGCGCTCCTCGTGCTCGCGCGCCAGCGCCTCGCCACGCTCCGAGATCAGCGTGCTGAAACGCTCCGAAGCGGTCTCCATCCGGGAGAGGATGTCGCCGGAGGCGCCGTCCACGTCCTCGATCATGCGCTGATGGGCGCCGACGAGCGAGCCGCGCAGCGTCTCGGCATGAGAAAGAAGCGCCTCACGCTCGGCGCCCATGTCGCCGACGAGAGCGCGGATGCGGACCTCGTTGTCGGCATAGGCGCTTTCCAGCGAACTCACCTCGCCGCGCACGAGCGATTCCAGCTCGCTCATGCGGGCCAGCGAACGCTCAACGCCTTCGCCGAGAGCCGAAACCTCGCGGCGGATCGTCTGGCCGACGCTCGAGACGCGTTCTCCGGCAAGCGCGTCCGGCTCGGCGAGCCGCAGTGCCACCTCGGCAAGTGAGCGGGTGGTCAGGCGCAGGTCCTGCGCGCGGCGCGTCATGAATGCGACGCCCATGATGAGCAGGGCCGGCAACAGTGCGGCGGCGGCGAAGAGCGCGACAAGAAGTGCGCGCTCCGGGCCTGCCGACGAAAGGGTTGCCGTGGAGAAGAAGGCGGTGGCGGCCGCGCCGACGCCGAGCACCCAGATGCCCGCCGCGACCGCACCGATCACGACCGGACGCGCGGACGCGCGGCGTTGGAACATGCCCTCGGCCATCGCGGCCGCCGAACGGTTCTCGTCGTTCGCTGGCGTGTTGGCCCGGCGAGGGGCCTCGTCGGCGCGAGGGGCTGGGTGATCGCCAAGGGTGCGATCGGCGGCGGAAGCGGAAGCCGCGCGCTCGGCGTTGCCAGCGGGCAGCATGGCGATGGCGGCGGCCGTCGCGGCCGCGGCCGTCTCGTCGACAGGACCGGCGTCGGGCTCGGCTGCTTCCGGCATGTCGAAGGCGACGACGTTGTCGGCCCGGCCGGTCTCAGCGGTGGCGGCGCCCGCGTCCTGGCGTAGGGCGCTCGTGGCCTCCTCGAAATTGCGGTCGAACTCGCTGAAGGCGAGGTCGAGATCGCTCAGGTCGAGATCGTCCGGATCTGGCTCCTGCCTGCCGGCGTCGAGATCGCCGGGCTGAAGGAAGTCCGTATCCCGCAGCGCTTCCTCCAGCTCGAAGAGAGCTTCATCGGATAGTTGCTCGGCCGTCTTGGTGTTGGACATCTTCGCCGCCTCGATACTCGTTACCCGGGTTCCCGCACCGGCCCCGCGAACGCACGAAGCGCTCTCCGGACGGGACGCGCGCCGCCCAAGGGCGAGCGCACGCATTGACGCATCCTCATGGTAGTGGCCGGTCCGGGCGAAAGAAACCGTAAAACCGGGCGGTCCCTACAAGTTTAAACATAAGGTTAACGTTAAGCCGAAAATTCGATCGGCAAGGGGGCGGAGCCCTTGCGGCGCCGGAAAAGCGGCCCGCCCTGGCCCCCGGACGATCGGTGCAATGCCACCGTGGACGTTAGGCCAGCCTACACCATGCTAGCAGTTCGAGCACGCGATGAAGCGCCCGCGGCACCTGTTTTCGCACGTTGACAGTCGCACGCGCTGCAGCCAAAGCCAGCGCCATGACCAGGATCATCTTCCAGACGACGGGCGGCGAGCGCTACGAGATCGACGCCGCCAACGGCACCACGGCGATGGAGAACGCGGTGCGCAACGACGTGCCGGGCATCGACGCCGATTGCGGCGGAGCCTGCGCCTGCGCCACTTGTCATGTCTATGTGGACGAGGCCTGGCGCGCGGCTCTGCCGGCACCCTCCGAGATGGAGGAGGACATGCTGGACTTCGCCTACGACGTGCGGGCGGGCTCGCGCCTGTCGTGCCAGATCCGCGTGAGCGAGGCGCTCGACGGCCTCGTTCTCGGCGTTCCCGAGCGCCAGGGCTGACGGCGCTTCAGCCAGGCTCTTCCACAACGCAGCAGGCCCGCAGATCACGTGTGACTTGCGGGCCTGATCGACGGAAGCGGGCGCGCTGACGGCGCCCCGGTGCAGTGCGTCAGCGGCGGTCGCCGGTCTGCGTGGAGAAATCGCGCAGGAGCTGCTCCATCTCTTCCTCGAGCGACAGGCCGGCGTCCTTGCGCCCGCGGGACGGCGAAGGAGCGTCGCGGGACGGCTCGGATGCCTTCAGATCGTCGGAGCTCGAAAACTCCTTCTCCAGAAGATCGCCGAGATCGTCGTCAAGCGTCGGCTCCTTGCGAGCGGGCTCGGAGGAAGGCGCGCTGGGGACCGGCTTTGCGACCTCCGGCTCGCGGCGCACCGGTTCGGTGGGAGCCGGTGCCGGCCGGTTCTGGATGGTCGAGGCAAAGCTGCGCACGCTCAAGGGTTGGCGCTCTGCGGGCGGGGCCACCTCGGGCACCGGCAGCGTAGGCGCAGGCGGGGCCGGAGCTGGTACGCGGGGTGCCTGCGGTTCTGCGCGTGCGGGCTGACGCTGCACGAAGGGCGGGAACGGCGCGGAGCGCTCACCGGGCGGGGGGGCCGCAGGAGCGGCCGGGGACGAAACCGGTGGAGCGACCGAGCTGGCCCGGGAGGCCGGAGGTGCGACGACTGGAGGTTCGATGGTCGGGGCCGGGCGCTGGGGCGGCACGCGCTCGGCGGCGAGCTCGGCCGCTGGAAGAACCGGCGTCGCGCGCGGCAGGGGCGCGGTCATCGGCGGCGCAGGGCGCGGCTGGGGGGCAATGGAGGGAGCCGAAGGGCGTGCTGACTGTTCAGGCGCCTGCGGCGCGGAGGAACTCGCAGCCAATGGCGACGAAGGGGCCGGCGGAGCGGGCGGGATGTCGGCCGGCTCGGGTGTCCTGGCCGGGGCCGATGACGGCTGCGGCCGGGAAGGGGCCGCCGCGGGGGCTGCGACGGGCGGCACAACGTTCGCAGTGCGCGCTTCCGCCGAAACGACCGGCTCTACCTTCGGGGCGACCGGGAGACGAGGCTCTTCGCGCATGCGCACGGAGGCGTCTTCGTTCCTAGTGTCCTGTTTGGCATTCTGTGGCCCGCGAGCGGACGCCACAGGGCCGTGCATATCGACCGTCGGCTCAGGCGTCCGCTCCACGGTGCGCGGACGCTGCGTCGCGGCGGCCGCCGCGACGGGAATCGGAGCGCTGGCCGGTGCGGGTGCCGGTGCCTGTGCTGGACGGGGCGGCTGCGCGAAACCCGGCTCCACGCGTGCGCCGCGCGGCTGCGGCGGCGCCCGGCCGATATGGGCCTCGACAACGAGGTCGTTCTGGCCGCCGATCAGGAGGAGGTGTTCCACCCCGTCGCGGCGCACCAGCACCAGCTTGCGGCGCTGGTCGACGCCGGTCACGTCGACGATCGCGAGCCTCGGTGCCTGAGAGCCGCCGATGCCGATGCGCCCGCCCATCATGCGGCGCATCAGGCCGAGCACAATGACCACGACGGCGAGCACGATGACGGCGGCCAGGATAAAGGACACGATCGGCGCCGCGCCTTCACCCACGATGCCGGCCAACCAGTCTTGCATCTGATAGCTCTCCTGCTATGCCTCGGAGGCGAATCGAAAGCGCTCGCCGCAAAGATCGAAATTCATGGACCGCGTTCATGGCTTTTCGCGCGCCGGGCTTCAAGGGCGGCGTCAGTTTCGCCCTCTATGGACTTTGCCATCATGTCGGACGAAGCTGCCGGGCGCAAACCGGGCAGGGCTCCGAGTCGCGCGCGCGGCGATCTTGTGCGGCCGCGGGAGGCGATGCAAACCGGGCTTCCAGAGGCCTTCAGTTCACGCAGGAACGATGACCATCGAGATGCCCGCCCAGAGCCCAGCCCGCGAGCCTGCAGAGACCCCGGTGCCGGGAGAAGGCGCCCTGATCGATCGCGGCGCACGCGCCGGCGGCATGCGACGGCTGATCTTCCTCGGCGGCTTCCTCTTCGTCTTCTCGGCGACGCTCGCCCTGTTCGGCCATGCCTACGGGCCGCTCGCGCTCCTGACGATCTTCGGCTTCCTCGCCATCGTCGGCATCATCGCGATGTTCGGCCTGGCGCTGGGCCTCGTGCAGCTCGCGCCGCGCCGCGCCGACGATGCCATCGCGCGCGGCTTCATGGACGGCCTGCCGGACGGCACCATCGTGACCGACCGCAAGGGGCGCATCATCTACGCCAATGCCGCGTATGGGGCGGTGACGGGCGCCGCCACGGCCGGGGACGTGCGCACGCTCGAGCGCCTTCTGGCGCGAGAGCCGGAAGCATCCGAAGCGCTTTACAGGCTGGCCAATCTCGCGCGCGAGGGCGGGGCGGGGCAGGAGGAGTTCCGCCTTTCGCGCCCGCTGGCCGGCGGCGGCGATCCCGCCCCTCGTTGGTATCGCGCCTCCGTACGGCCCCTCAAGGGCGGTGTGAACGGCGACCTGCGCATCTGGCAGCTCACCGACATCTCGCCCGAGCGGCGCGAGCAGGAGAGTTTCTTCCAGGATCTCCAGCACGCGATCGACTATCTCGACCATGCGCCCGCCGGCTTCTTTGCCGCGTCCGAGGACGGCCGCCTCACCTATATGAACGCAACGCTGGCGAGCTGGCTCGGCGTCGATCTCGCCTCCTTCAAGCCGGGCGCGTTGTCGCTCGAAGACCTCGCCGGCTCGGAAGCTGCGGCCGTCGGCCGCCCGGCGGAGGGCGCGCCGCGTACGCAGGTCTTCGACATCGACTTCGTCAAGACGAGCGGCCAGCGCTTCCCTGTCCGGCTGCTGCGCCAGGATACGGCGACCGCTGACGGTGCACCCGGCCCCACGCGCACGCTCGTCCTCAACCGCGCGATGGAAGCGGACGGCGCCCGCAGTCTCGAAGCGGCCGAGTTGCGCTTCACGCGATTCTTCAACTCTTCGCCCATGGCCATTGCCGCGCTTGACGAAAACGGTCGAGCGACCCGCGCCAACGCGGCCTTCGCGCGGCTCTTCGGCGAGGCGGCGGCGGGCGGGTCGGTCGCGCTGCAGGACGCGGTGCGCGACGACAGCCGGGATCCGATCCGCCAGTCGCTTTCGGCTGCCGGGCGCGGGCAGGCGGGTATTCCGTCCATTGACGTCGACCTCGCGGGTGAGAGCGCACGTTCGGTGCGCCTCTACTTCAGCGCCGTTTCCGACCTGACGGACGGCTCGGGCGACAGTGTGATCCTCTACGGCGTCGACTTCACCGACCAGCGGGCGCTTGAGGAGCAGTTCGCCAAGGCCCAGCGCATGCAGGCGATCGGCAATCTTGCGGGCGGCATCGCGCACGACTTCAACAACGTCCTGACGATCATCACCGCCTCGGTGGATTTCCTCCTTCTCAATCACCGCTCGGGTGATCCGTCCTTCCAGGACCTTCTTCTGATCAAGCAGAGCGCCAACCGCGCCGCCTCGCTGGTGCGCCAGTTGCTGGCCTACTCGCGCCGCCAGACCATGCGCCCGAAGATGCTGAGCCTGACGGACGTCGTCGCCGACATGCATCTTCTCCTGAAGCGGATCGTCGGCGACCTTGTGAAGCTCGAGCGTCACCACGGCCGCGACCTGTGGCCCGTTATGGCCGATATCGGCCAGTTCGAGCAGGTGATCACCAATCTCGTGCAGAATGCACGCGACGCGATGGTCGAGGGCGGCACGATCACCATCTCCACGCGCAACGTGCCCGCCACCGAGGCGGCCGGTCTGCCCTACGGGGAACTCGGCGAGGGGGACTACGTGCTCGTCGAGGTGGCGGACACGGGAACCGGCATGCCGGCGGATGTCGCCGAGCGCATCTTCGAGCCGTTCTTCACCACCAAGGAGATCGGCAAGGGCACCGGCCTCGGCCTCTCGATGGTCTACGGCATCGTCAAGCAGTCGGGCGGCTTCATCTTCGTCGATTCGACGCTTGGACAGGGCACGACCTTCCGCATCTTTCTGCCGCGCCACGTTCCGGCCGAGAGCGCGCCGGCGCGCGAGATCCCAGCAGCGGCCGTCTCCGCCTCCTCGGCCAAGATCGACCTGTCCGGCACGGCCTCTATCCTGCTCGTCGAGGACGAGGATCACGTGCGCGCGGGCAATGTGCGCGCCCTGAAGATGCGCGGCTACGAGGTCCACGAGGCCTCTTCGGGCGTCGAGGCGCTGGACGTGATGGCCGAGCTGGGCGGGCAGATCGATCTCGTCGTCTCGGACGTGGTGATGCCCGAGATGGATGGCCCCTCGCTCCTGCGCGAGATGCGCAAGACGCGGCCCGATCTGAAGTTCATCTTCGTCTCCGGTTACGCCGAGGACGCGTTCGCCAAGAACCTGCCGGAGGGAGAGAAGTTCGGCTTCCTCGCCAAGCCTTTCTCGCTGCGAGAGCTTGCGGTGGCGGTGAAGGACATGCTCGACGAGTAGCATCCGAGGCGGGCCGCCTGCGGGGGCGCTGGACGCCGGCATGCGAGCGCAGCGATTCGGGCGTTTACTCTTTCTTGGCAATTCCGCTCACCGGCCGCCGCGCAAATCAGTCATGCTAATCGAGAACAATAAGGGAACATCTCTTGCCGAAGTGGAACAAAAAGGGTACATGCCATCTATCCGAGGTGTGATTGCGCCATTCAGTCCCGCGTGAAATAAGGAGCCTGCCCCATGGCACAGAGTACTCTCCGTCTCGTTGAGGACAGTTCGTTGGACAAGACAAAAGCCCTCGACGCAGCGCTTTCGCAGATCGAGCGCGCCTTCGGGAAAGGCTCGATCATGCGCCTCGGCGCGACCGAGAAGCTCGACATCGAAACGGTGTCGACCGGCTCGCTCGGGCTCGACATCGCACTCGGCATCGGCGGCCTGCCCAAGGGGCGGATCGTCGAGATCTACGGACCGGAAAGCTCGGGCAAGACGACGCTTGCGCTGCACACCGTCGCCGAGGCCCAGAAGGCCGGCGGCATCTGCGCCTTCGTCGATGCGGAACATGCGCTTGATCCGGTCTATGCCCGCAAGCTCGGCGTCAATCTCGAAGACCTCCTGATCTCGCAGCCTGACACGGGCGAGCAGGCGCTGGAGATCGTCGATACGCTGGTGCGCTCTGGCGCGATCGACGTCCTCGTCGTCGATTCGGTCGCCGCGCTGACGCCGCGCGCCGAGATCGAGGGCGAGATGGGCGACTCGTTGCCCGGCATGCAGGCCCGCCTGATGAGCCAGGCGCTGCGCAAGCTGACCGGTTCGATCTCGCGCTCCAAGTGCATGGTCATCTTCATCAACCAGATCCGCATGAAGATCGGCGTTATGTTCGGCAATCCGGAGACGACGACCGGCGGCAATGCGCTCAAGTTCTACTCCTCGGTGCGCCTCGACATCCGCCGCATCGGCGCGATCAAGGACCGTGAGGAGGTGACGGGCAACCAGACCCGCGTGAAGGTGGTCAAGAACAAGCTGGCGCCGCCCTTCAAGCAGGTCGAATTCGATATCATGTACGGCGAGGGCGTCTCAAAGACGGGCGAACTCATCGATCTCGGCGTGAAGTCCGGCATCGTCGAGAAGTCGGGCGCGTGGTTCTCCTACAGCTCGCAGCGGCTCGGGCAGGGCCGCGAGAACGCCAAGCAGTTCCTGCGCGACAACCCCGACGTGGCGAACGAGATCGAGACCTCGATCCGCCAGAATGCCGGGCTGATCGCCGAGCAGCTTCTCGACCAGAGCGGCCCAGACCCGCTGGAGGACTGATCCGCGAGGAGGGCCGCCGGCGCGGCTCCGCGTCGTGATGGACAGTCCAGGGGCGGAGCGTTACAAGCCTCGCCGGTGCCGGCGCGGCTTGACCGTCCGGCATCTTCCCGCATCCCTTGCGCGTATGAAGGTCCTGGCATGAACGGCGTGAACGAGATCCGCTCGGCGTTTCTTCAGTATTTTGCGAAGAACGGGCACGAGAAAGTCGCCTCATCGCCGCTGGTGCCGCGCAACGATCCGACGCTGATGTTCACGAACGCCGGCATGGTGCAGTTCAAGAACGTCTTCACCGGCATCGAGAAGCGCCCCTACAGCCGCGCGACGACGGCCCAGAAGGTCGTGCGCGCGGGTGGCAAGCACAACGATCTCGACAATGTCGGCTACACCGCCCGGCACCACACCTTCTTCGAGATGCTCGGGAATTTCTCGTTCGGCGACTATTTCAAGGAAGAGGCGATCAGCCTCGCCTGGAATCTGGTCACGAAGGAATTCGGCCTCGACAAGAGCCGCCTCCTCGTCACCGTCTATTCCGAAGACGACGAGGCGGCGCGTCTGTGGAAGTCGATCGCGGGTTTTTCGGACGAGCGCATCATCCGCATCCCGACCTCGGATAATTTCTGGTCGATGGGAGAGACGGGCCCCTGTGGTCCATGCTCTGAGATCTTCTACGACCAGGGCGAGGGCGTCTTCGGTGGTCCTCCGGGATCGCCCGACGAGGACGGTGACCGGTTCCTCGAGTTCTGGAACCTCGTCTTCATGCAGTACGAGCAGATCTCGGCCGACGAGCGGCTTGATCTGCCGCGCCCGTCGATCGACACCGGCATGGGCCTCGAGCGCATGGCCGCGATCCTGCAGGGCGTGACCTCGAACTACGAGACGGACCTCTTCCGGCGTCTGATCGCTTCGGTCGAGGAAGCGGTCGGCTCGCGCGCCGAGGGCGACGCGCTGGCCAGCCATCGGGTGATCGCCGACCATCTGCGTTCGACGGCCTTCCTGATCGCGGACGGCGTTTTGCCCTCGAACGAGGGCCGCGGCTATGTGCTGCGCCGGATCATGCGCCGCGCCATGCGCCACGCCAAACTGCTCGGGGCGCGCGATCCCGTGCTCTTCCGAGTTCTGCCGACGCTCGTCGCGGAGATGGGCAACGCCTATCCCGAACTGGTTCGCGCGGAGAGCCTGATTTCCGAGACGCTGAAGCTCGAGGAGAAGCGCTTCCTGACGACGCTCGATCGCGGCCTGACGCTGCTCAACGAGGCGACCGCCGATCTGTCGGAAGGCGGCACGCTCGGCGGCGAGACGGCGTTCAAGCTTTACGACACCTACGGCTTCCCGCTCGACCTGACGCAGGACGCGCTGCGTTCGCGCGGCATCCATGTCGATCTGTCCGGTTTCCAGGATGCGATGGCCCGACAGAAGGCCGAAGCGCGGGCGAGCTGGGCGGGCTCCGGTGAGGCTGCGGCGGACGGCATCTGGTTCCCGATTCGCGACCGCGTCGGGGCGACGGAATTTCTCGGCTACGAGACGGAGACCGCAGAGGGGCAGGTCGCCGCGCTCGTGCGCGATGGAGCCGAGGTGATGCATGCGGCGGCGGGTGAGGAAGTTTCGGTCGTCCTGAACCAGACGCCGTTTTACGGCGAGTCAGGTGGCCAGGTCGGCGATACGGGTTCGATGACGGGTGAGGGCGCGCGCTTCGAGGTCACCGATACGCAAAAGGTGGCGGACGGGCTGTTCGTGCATCGCGGCCGCGTCGTCGAGGGAACGCTGCGTGTCGGCACGGCTCTGGAGCTGGAGGTCGACCACGCTCGCCGGGCGAAAATCCGCGCCAATCATTCGGCGACGCATCTTCTGCACGAGGGCCTGCGCGAGATCCTTGGCACGCATGTCGCGCAGAAGGGCTCGCAGGTCGCGCCCGATCGCCTGCGCTTCGATTTCTCCCATCCCAAGCCGATGGATGCCGGCGAGCTGGCTGAGGTCGAGCGGTTGGCGAATGCGATCGTCCTGCAGAACTCGCCGGTCGAGACGCGGCTGATGGCCGTCGATGACGCGATCGAGACGGGCGCGATGGCACTCTTCGGCGAGAAGTACGGCGACGAGGTCCGTGTCGTTTCGATGGGCACGGCGCAGGAGGGCGAGAAGGCCGGCAAGACCTTCTCGATCGAGTTATGCGGCGGCACGCACGCCCGTTCGACCGGCGAGATCGGCCTTGTTCATGTCGTCTCCGAAAGCGCGGTCGGGGCTGGCGTCCGGCGTATCGAGGCGCTGACGGGCGCGGCCGCGCGCGCCTATCTCGGCGAGCAGGACGAGCGCATGCGCCAGCTCGCGAGCCTGTTGAAGGTGTCCGCGGCGGACGTGCCCAGGCGCGTGGAAGCGCTCGTCGAGGAGCGTCGCCGCATGGAGCGTGAACTTGCGGAAGCGAAAAAGCGCCTGGCGCTCGTCGGCGACGGTGCGCCTTCTGGCGAGACGGGCGCGCGCGATGTCGCGGGTGTCAGCTTCGTCGGGCGCGTCCTCGAAGGCGTCGCGGCGAAGGATCTGAAGGGCCTCGTCGACGAACTGAAGGGCGGGCTCGGCTCCGGGGTCGTGGCGCTCGTCGGCGTCGCGGACGGTAAGGCCAGCGTCGTCGTCGGCGTCACGCCCGACCTGACGGGCCGCTTCGATGCCGTCGATCTCGTGCGCGGGGCCAGCGAGGCGATCGGCGGCAAGGGCGGCGGTGGCCGGCCGGATATGGCGCAGGCCGGTGGACCGGAGGCTGCGAGAGCGCAGGACGCGATCGCGGCAGTGGAGGCTCGGCTCTCGGCCGCCTAGGGCCGACCGACAATCGAAAGCCGGGCGCAGCGCGCGAATGTCGATAGGACCTAGGTCGGGTTTGCGCGTGCGGGATTGGGCGCGGGCTATCTGCGCCGCGCCCGTCGTCGTCAGTCGTCCCAAATGGGCAGCGGCTGAACGTCCTGCGGGGTCAACGAGATGACCAGCCGGTTGGCGTCGAGTGCGAAGGCTTCGATCGGCACGATGACGTCGTCGCGGTCGGGGTAGCCATCATCGTCGTCGAAATCGACGACGAGATGCGTGGCGGTTTGACGGTCGGGCCCGACGATTTCTTCCACGTCGCCGATCTCGACGCCGGCCTGCGAATAGACGTCGATGTCGTCGAGGAGATCAGCGGCGATGCCGAAGGGCGCAACCATCGCGCGATCGTCGACCTCTACGAGCGTCGTCTGCGCAAGGGTTGCGCCCGAGAGGGCGGTCGTGAACGTGGCTGCTACGAGGATTCTGGTGAAGGCCATGGGCAGTCGGTCTCCTGTTGCCTATCTCTTTGCGGCGGCCGAGCCGCCGAAGGAACGGGCGCGCATTTCCGCAACGCCCCGCGCGCGGCTTGGATGCACGCGACATCCCACCATTGTTCCATCAAGATTGAATGCGCGCTGAACGGACCCCGTGCCGAGTAACGAGCGGTCTCGCGATCGGGTCGCTCCGATCGGTCGACGATGCGGTCATTCGACCTATTCGGGCACGGCGCTTCAGGCGTCCGCGACGCTCAGGCAGCTTTCAGCTTACATCCGGCCGCACATCGGCAAGCCGACCCGGCCAGCGCCGCGCCAACGGCACGTACGTGGCGATAGCCAGCGGCCGTGACGCGATCGCGCGGTCCCGGGCGGTGTTCCGCTGCGCCGCGCGGGCTTGCGGGCGAGACGTCGAGGGCTCTCCTGGGCCTTCGCACCCCCTGGGACCGCTCGGCGGGAGGCTCGACGTGCGAAAAGGCGTGACGACGGCCCGTAATGCGAAAGGCCCGGTCGAGACCGGGCCTTTCGTCTTCGATGACCTTCCAGATTAGGCGGCGGACATCGCCTTCTGGAGGTTCTCGTCCACCTTGTCGAGGAAGCCGGTCGTGGAAAGCCACGGCTGGTCCGGGCCGATGAGGAGGGCGAGATCCTTGGTCATGTGGCCGGCCTCGACCGTGTCGATGCAGACCTTCTCGAGCGTGTCGGCGAACTTGGCGAGCTCGGCGTTGTCGTCGAGCTTGGCGCGGTGAGCGAGGCCCCGCGTCCAGGCGAAGATCGAGGCGATGGAGTTGGTCGAGGTCTCCTGGCCCTTCTGGTGTTGGCGGTAGTGGCGCGTGACGGTGCCGTGGGCGGCCTCGGCCTCCACCGTCTTGCCGTCCGGCGTCATCAGGACGGAGGTCATCAGGCCAAGAGAGCCGAAGCCCTGCGCCACGATGTCTGACTGCACGTCGCCGTCGTAGTTCTTGCAGGCCCAGACGTAGCCGCCGGACCACTTCAGGGCGGAGGCGACCATGTCGTCGATCAGGCGGTGCTCGTAGGTGAGCTTGCGCTTCTCGAACTCCGCCTTGAACTCGGCGTCGAACACCTCCTGGAAGAGATCCTTGAAGCGCCCGTCATAGGCCTTCAGGATGGTGTTCTTGGTGGACATGTAGACCGGATAGTTGCGCATCAGCCCGTAGTTGAACGAGGCGCGCGCGAACTCGCGGATCGAATCGTCGAGATTGTACATCGCCATCGCAACGCCCGAGCCGGGCGATTGGAAGACCTCGTGCTCGATCGTCTCGCCGTCCTCGCCGACGAACTTGATCGTCAGCGTGCCTTTGCCGGGGAAGCGGAAGTCGGTCGCGCGGTACTGGTCGCCGAAGGCGTGGCGGCCGACGATGATCGGCTGCGTCCAGCCCGGCACGAGGCGCGGCACGTTCTGCATGATGATCGGCTCACGGAAGATCACGCCGCCGAGGATGTTGCGGATCGTGCCGTTGGGCGAGCGCCACATCTTCTTCAGGCCGAACTCCTCGACGCGCTGCTCGTCGGGGGTGATCGTGGCGCACTTCACGCCGACGCCGTGCTTCTTGATGGCGTTGGCCGCGTCGATCGTGATCTGGTCGTTCGTCTCGTCGCGCTTCTCGACCGAGAGGTCATAGTACTCGAGATTGATGTCGAGATAGGGGTGGATCAGCTTGTCCTTGATGAACTGCCAGATGATCCGGGTCATCTCGTCGCCGTCGAGTTCCACGACCGGATTTGCGACCTTGATCTTCGCCATGCGTCAGCCTTCCCTTGGCGCCGGTGCCGGGCCTTGCGGCGCGGCACTTTCGGCGCTCCTCTTCAAAAAACGTCAGGGCGCGTATAACACCCGCTCCGCTGCCTGCAAAGGCGAGGATGGCCTCGCTTTCGAGGTGGCGGCGAGGCCGGGCTGACGGCCTCTTTGACGATGTGCAGGATGGGTGCGGACGTGGCGGGAACGAACCGGAGCGACGAGTGGCTGAGCGGCGGGCCGGCGGTGGTTCTCGTCGAGCCGCAGCTCGGCGAGAACATCGGCATGGTCGCGCGCGCGATGGCCAATTTCGGCCTGTCGGACCTGCGGATCGTCAACCCGCGGGACGGCTGGCCCAGCGAGAAGGCGCGTGCCGCCGCCTCCCGCGCGGACCCGGTGATCGATGCCGCTCGCCTCTTCGACACCGTGGAGGCGGCCGTGGCCGATCTTCGTTACGTCGTCGCGACGACCGCGCGCCCGCGCTATTCGGTCAAGAGCGTCATCGGCCCGGCCGAGGCGTCCGACAAGCTGCGCGAGCGCATGGGGCAAGGCGAGGGCACCGGCATCCTCTTCGGGCGTGAACGCTTCGGCCTTTCGAACGAAGAGGTCGATCTGGCCGACGAGATCGTCACCTTCCCCGTGAACCCGGCCTTCGCCTCGCTCAACATCGCGCAGGCCGTTCTTCTGATGAGCTACGAGTGGATGCGCGCCAGCGGCGCTGCGGGCGGGCGACCGCGCGTCGAGTCGCCGCCCGAGCCGCCGGCACCGAAGGAAGACCTCTTCCGCCTGTTCGCGCATCTGGAAGGGGAACTGGACGAGACGGGTTACTTCTTTCCGCCCGAACGGCGCCCGGCGCTCGTCCACAACCTGCGCAACCTCCTGACGCGCGCCGAACTGACGGAGGGCGAGGTCCACGCACTGCGTGGGGTGATCCGATCGCTCCGGCGCGGGGCGGGCGCGGCGTGAGCGACAAGCCGATCATCGTCTTCGATTCGGGTGTCGGCGGCCTCACGGTCCTGCGGGAAATGCGCGTCGTCATCCCGGACCGGCGCTACGTCTTCTTCGCCGACGATGCGGGTTTTCCCTACGGGGACTGGGAGGAGGAGGCGCTGATCGAGCGCATCTGCGACCTCTTCGGCACGCTGATCGATGATCTGAATCCGCAACTTGCCGTCATCGCCTGCAACACCGCTTCCACGCTGGTGATGACCGAACTTCGCACGCGGTTCGACATCCCGTTCGTGGGCACCGTGCCGGCGATCAAGCCCGCGGCGGAGCGCTCGCGCTCGGGCCTCGTCAGCGTCCTGGCGACGCCCGGCACCGTCAAGCGCGGCTATACGCGCGGCCTCATCACGGACTTCGCCAAGGATTGCGAGGTGACGCTTGTCGGCTCGAAAAGACTGGCGGCGCTGGCCGAGGCGCATATCCGCGGGGAGCGCGTCGGCTTCGACGAGTTGGAGGCTGAAATTTCAGGCTGCTTTGTGGAGCGCGACGGCCGCCGCACCGACATCGTCGTGCTCGCCTGCACGCATTACCCGTTCCTCGCCAACATGTTTCGCAAGATCGCGCCCTGGCCGGTGGACTGGCTGGACCCGGCCGAGGCCATCGCGCGGCAGGCCGCGAAGTTTCTGCCGGACGTGGTCGCCTCGCTGCCCGAAGGTTTCGATCGTGCCGTTTTTACCGCAGGGACGCCGGACTATCCGACGCGACGGCTGCTGCATGGCTTCGGATTGGCGTGCAACTAGCGCGATGAGAGCTGGATGTCGGTTGTGCTGACATTTTCGCCGTTCACCTGATCCGTGACGGTGAAGGAAAAGCCGTTCGAGCCGGCCCGGATCGTCATCGTGGCGGTCGAATCACCGAAGACGGGCGCGGGGTAGGTCAGCGTCATCGTCAGCGTGTCGCCGCTCAGGCGCCCGCCGGAAAGCTGCGCCGGACCGGTCGCGCCGCCGATATAGACGCCGGAGAAACTCTCGCTCGACGGATCGTAGCGAATCTGTGCACCGATCTGCCGCGTGAAGACGACCGCTGCGCGGCAGCTTCCGGAGATGTCGAGTTCCGTTTCCGAGGGTAGCGTGCCGTTCACCTGGCAGGAGACGCGGCGCGGCTGCGGATCGACGTCGCGCTGGACGGTGCCCGAACCGGAGAACTGTCCCTCGAAGCGCGTTAGATAGTCCGCCTCGGCCGACGCGCCGGTCGTGGCGGCAAGGACGGCGAGGCACGCGGCAAGGGTAGTCGGGAAGGGCTTCATTCCGGGGACGTCTCCATTCTTCTCCGTCACAGGTTGTCAGGAACCGACGTCGCCCCTGTGACGTTCGATGCGCGACGAGAAACCACACGGCAGTTCCATGGACCTCATTCGCATCATCTGCGCCATCATCCTTCCTCCTCTCGGCGTCTTTCTGCAGGAGGGGCTTGGCAAGCACTTCTGGATCAACATCCTTCTGACGCTGCTTGGCTACATCCCGGGCATCGTCCATGCGGTGTGGATCATCGCCCGCCGCTGAAGTGTTGGCGGGACGACACGCGATTGACATAGGCAGGCATCGCCACTAGGAAAGCCGCAGCCGGTGGGGCCTGCCCCCGCCGGTTTTACGTGTCCCGTGGGCGGGCAGCTCTTGCAGCGCCGCCCTGTCAGTTCGCCAATAGGCGAGCAGAGGAGGGCGCGTTTCCTCGCCCGGCGGAATGGGTCCGTCCGGGCATCTTCGTTTGAAGGAAATGCGATGAGCAAGCGCGAAGCTTCCAAGTACAAGATCGATCGCCGTATGGGCGAGAACATCTGGGGTCGTCCGAAGTCCCCGGTGAACCGTCGCCAGTACGGCCCGGGCCAGCATGGCCAGCGCCGCAAGTCCAAGATGAGCGATTTCGGCACGCAGTTGCGCGCCAAGCAGAAGCTCAAGGGCTACTACGGCGACGTGTCCGAGAAGCAGTTCCGCAAGATCTACGAGGAAGCTGCCCGTCGTCGTGGCGATACCTCGGAAAACCTGATCGGCCTGCTCGAGTCGCGTCTCGACGCGATCGTGTATCGCGCCAAGTTCGTGCCCACGATCTTCGCGGCGCGTCAGTTCGTGAACCACGGCCATGTCAGCGTCAACGGCGTGCGCACCAATATCGGTTCGTTCCGCTGCAAGGCCGGCGACGTGATCGAGGTTCGCCAGAAGTCCAAGCAGCTCACCGCGCTGATCGAAGCGACGCAGCTCGCCGAGCGTGATGTGCCGGACTACATCGAGGCCGATCACTCCAAGATGGTCGCGACCTTCGCCCGCGTGCCCGGCCTGCACGACGTGCCTTACGCCGTCGTGATGGAGCCGAACCTCGTCGTCGAGTTCTACTCGCGCTGATCGGCGGACGCCATTCGATTTCTGGAGAAGGCCGCGCTCGTCGCGGCCTTTTTCGTTAGGATGGCAGGAAAACGCCGGCCTGAAGGATCATCGAAGCCATGCTGGATTCGCCGGAGTTCGAAATCGCCGGGGCCGAGCCCGAGGGTGGCTTGTCGTTGTACCGGGGCGCGCCGCAGAGCGGTGCGTTCAACAAGCTGCGCAAGCGGCTGATCCGCCAGACGCGCGAGACGATCGATAGCCATGCGATGGTGCGGCCGGGCGCACGATGGCTGGTCGGCCTGTCCGGCGGCAAGGACTCCTACACGCTGCTGGCACTGCTGATGGACCTGAAATGGCGCGGGCTTCTGCCTGTCGACCTTCTCGCTTGCAATCTGGACCAGGGCCAGCCGAATTTTCCGAAGCGTGTCCTGCCGGAGTTCCTGACCGCGCACGGCGTGGCCCACCGTATCGAGTATCGCGATACCTATTCGGTGGTGAAGGAGAAGGTGCCGGCAGGCGCGACCTATTGCGCGCTGTGCTCTCGTCTGCGACGCGGCAATCTCTACCGCATCGCGCGGGAGGAGGGCTGCGAGGCGCTCGTTCTCGGCCATCATCGCGATGACGGGCTGGAGACGTTCTTTCTCAACATGATGCACGGCGGCAAGCTGTCGGCGATGCCCGCCAAGCTCCTGAACGACGAGGGCGATCTTCTGGTATTGCGCCCGTTGATGGGCTCGGCCGAGGACGACATCGCGCGCTTCGCCGCAGCGATGGCCTTTCCGATCATCCCCTGTGATCTGTGCGGCAGCCAGGACGGGTTGCAGCGCAACGCGATCAAGGCGTTTCTCGGCGATCTGGAACGGCGGTTCCCCGGCCGCAAGGAAACGATGGCAAAAGCCTTGGCGAACGTGCGGCCGGGCCATCTGAACGACCCGGCCCTGTTCGATTTCGCGGCGCTGGCGCCGCGAAGCTGAGTCGCTATTCCGCCGCCTGCTCGCTCCCGCCGGTCACCGACACGGCCTCCGGCGCAGCATTGCGCGCACGGAAGAGCTGGCCATTCTCGGCGATGAACACGCAGACGAGCGAACCCGCCGACAGCACGAGGAAGCCCGTCAGGAGCGGAATGGTCGTGCCGTTGTAGAGGTAGCCGATCGCGGCGCCGATGAGCCCGCCGCCCAGCGTCTGCAGGAAGCCCAGCACCGAGGAGGCCGTGCCGGCCACGTGACCGAGCGGGTCCATGGCCAGCGCGTTGAAGTTCGTGCCGATGAGGCCGAACATGCAGAAGGTCAGCGCCGTCAGCGGCAGGAAGGCCCAGAAGGGCGCCGAACCGCCCATCGCGATGGCGATGACGAGCTGGATGCCGCCGAACACCATGAAGGCAATCAGCGCCCCGTGCGACAACCGCCGCGTGCCGAACCGCTCGACCAGCCGCGAATTCGCGAAGGAGGCGCAGGCCATGAGGATCGCGACGGCCGAGAAGTACAGCGTGAACTCCGGGCCGATGCCGTAGACGCCGGTGTAGACCTGCTCGGCCTGGCTGATGAAGGCGAAGAGGACACCGAAGATCAGCGCGGTGGCCAGCGCATAGCCGAAGGCCATGCGGTTCGTCACGACGGTGCGAAACGCCAGAAGCACGCGTTCGGCGGTCAGCGGGATGCGGTCATCCGGATGCAGCGTCTCGGGCAGGCGCAGCAGCGACCAGATCGAAACGACCAGGCCGAACGCCGCCACCACGAGGAACAGCTCGCGCCAGTTGCCGAACATCATAACGACCTGCCCGAGATTGGGGGCCAGCACGGGGATCACCATGAAGATCATCATCACGATCGACATGACGCTCGCCATACGCCGTCCGTCAAAGAGATCGCGCACGATCGATACGGCGACGACGCGCGTCGCCGCAGCGCCGATGCCCTGGATCGCGCGAAAAGCGAGAAGTGCGCCGAAGGTCGGCGAGAACGCGGCCGCCACCGAGGCAAGCGTATAGATCACGAGGCCGACGATCAGGATGGGCTTGCGACCGAAGCGGTCGGACAACGTGCCGTAGAGGATCTGCGCCGCGCCGAAGCCGAGCACATAGGCGGTGATCGCGAACTGGCGGCTGTTCTCGTCCGCGACGTCGAGCGCGGCGCCGATATTGGCGAGCGCCGGGATGACGATGTCGATGGCCGCGGCGTTGAGCGCCATCAGGCTGGCGATGAGCGTGACGAGCTCCCAATGGGGGAGCCGGCGCGGCGGGGTCGGCGCGGAAGGCATGGTCGGATCTTTCTCGAATTCAGGCGCGCGACGAACCACGCGGAGGCGGATCGCAAGCCTGCCTGATCATATAGCCGCCGAACATGACAAAGCGAAGGCCCGCTTGCACGAACGGGCCTTCACGTTTTTCAAAAGCTGCGAGGTAGGCGCTGCTCAGGCCGTCTGTGGTGCCGAAACCGCGATGCCCTTCTCGGCGAAGAAATCCTGCAGTTCGCCTGCCTGGAACATCTCGCGCAGGATATCGCAACCGCCCACGAATTCGCCTTTCACATAGACCTGCGGGATCGTCGGCCAGGAACCGTATTCCTTGATGCCGTTGCGCAGCTCGTCCGAGGAAAGGACGTTCACGCCTTTATATGGCACGCCCAGATAGTTGAGGATCTGTACGACCTGGCCGGAAAAGCCGCACTGCGGAAAATCCGGCGTGCCCTTCATGAAGACGATGACGTCGTTCGTCTTCACCTCGTTGTCGATCCACTCGTTGATTCCGCTCATGGTGAGCTCCTGTCATTGATCTCGAAACGAACATGGCCAGGCCGGGCCCGAGCCGTTCGCGAAAAACCTATTTCGGCGCGCTGGTCTGGAGCGCCAGCGCATGGAGGATGCCGCCCATGTTCCCCTGCAACGCCTGATAGACCATCTGGTGCTGCTGGACGCGCGACTTGCCGCGAAAGCTCTCGGAGACGACGTCGGCTGCGTAATGGTCGCCGTCGCCTGCCAGATCCCGGATCGTGACCTGCGCGTCCGGGATGCCGTCCTTGATCATCTTCTCGATGTCATGGGCGTTCATGGGCATGGGGCGCGTCTCCTCGAATCCTGCCGGCACATGCCGAAAGGATAGGAAGTTTGGCCTGCGCCCGCAATGAGCGGCCCTCAGGCCGCTTCCTGCGCGGAGGCACCGGACATGAAGTCCGGGAACCAGCTTTCATGCGCGATCGTCAGTTCGGCAAGCGGCAGGTCGATCGCGCCTTCGACGACGAAGCGCTCGCCTCCGGCCATGCCCAGGCGGCGTATTTCGACACCCGAATCCTTCGCCGAGGCGAGCACCGCGTCGGCCGCATCCGCGGATACGGCGATGACGTAGCGCGCCTGATCCTCACCGAAGAGGGCAGCGTGGCGCGCGCCCACGACGACCGCGCGAAGGCCGACATTCGAGGCCATCGCGAGCTCGGCGAGCGCGACAGCGAGGCCGCCGTCCGAGAGGTCGTGGCAGGTGCGCACGGTTCCGGCTCGGATCAGCCCGCGCACGAAGTCGCCGTTCGCCTTCTCCCGTGCGAGGTCCACCGGCGGCGGCGCGCCTTCTTCGCGACCCTCGATCTCACGCAGATAGATCGACGCGCCGAGATGCGTGCCGTCGCCGCCGACGAGCAGAAGAACGTCTCCCGCAGCCATGTTGTCGGCCCGCGCGGTTCTCGTGCGGTCCTCCACCAGGCCGACGCCGCCGATCGTGGGCGTCGGCAGGATGCCTTGACCGAAGGTCTCGTTGTAGAGCGAGACGTTGCCCGAGACGATCGGGAAGGCCAGCGCCTCGCAGGCCGCGCCGATGCCCTGCACGGCCTTCACGAACTGGCCCATGATCTCGGGCTTTTCAGGATTGCCGAAATTGAGGTTGTCGGTCGCCGCCAGCGGCTCGGCGCCCGTGGCGGTGATGTTGCGCCAGCATTCGGCCACCGCCTGGGCACCGCCCTGGAACGGATCGGCCTCGCAATAGCGCGGCGTCACGTCCGAGGAGAAGGCGAGGGCCTTGGTCGGGTGGCCGTCGACGCGCACGAGCCCGCCGTCCCCGCCCGGCCGCTGCAGCGAATTGCCCTGGATGAGCGTGTCGTACTGCTCGAACACCCAGCGCCGGGAGGCGATATCCGGCGAGCCGATGATCTTCAGGAGCGCCTTGCCGTAGTCGGCGGGCTCGGCGATCTGCGAGGCGGTGATCGTCGGCAGCACTTTCGGCTCGACCCACGGGCGGTCGTATTCCGGCGCCTCGTCGCCCAACTCCTTGATCGGCAGATTCGCGACCTCGCGGCCTTCGAAGAGGACGCGGAAGCGCAGATCGTCCGTCGTCTTGCCGACCACGGCGAAGTCGAGGCCCCATTTGACGAAGATCGCCTCGGCCTCGGCCTGCTTCGAAGGCTCGAGCACCATGAGCATACGCTCCTGGCTCTCCGAAAGCATCATCTCGTAGGCGCTCATGCGCTCCTCGCGCACCGGCACCTTGTCGAGCTGCAGCTCGATGCCGAGATCGCCCTTGGCGCCCATCTCGACAGCCGAACAGGTGAGGCCCGCCGCTCCCATGTCCTGGATGGCGATGACGGCGCCCGTCTCCATCAGTTCGAGGCAGGCTTCCAGAAGGCACTTCTCGGTGAACGGATCGCCGACCTGCACGGTCGGGCGCTTCTCCTCGATCGTGTCGTCGAACTCGGCGGATGCCATCGTGGCGCCACCAACGCCGTCGCGCCCGGTCTTTGCGCCCAGATAGACGACCGGCAGTCCGACGCCCTTGGCCTGCGAGTAGAAGATCGCGTCGCTCTTCGCCAAGCCTGCGGCGAAGGCGTTGACGAGGCAGTTGCCGTTGTAGCGCGGATGAAAGTTCACCTCGCCGCCGACCGTCGGCACGCCGAAGGAATTGCCGTAGCCGCCGACGCCAGCAACGACGCCGGCCACCAGGTGCCGGGTCTTCGGATGGTCGGGCGCACCGAAGCGCAGAGCGTTCATCGCCGCAATTGGGCGCGCGCCCATGGTGAAGACGTCGCGCAGGATACCGCCGACGCCCGTCGCCGCGCCCTGATACGGTTCGATGTAAGAGGGGTGGTTGTGGCTCTCCATCTTGAAGACGACGCACAGCCCGTCACCGATATCGACGACGCCAGCGTTCTCTCCGGGGCCCTGGATGACGCGCGGACCCTTTGTCGGCAGCGTGCGAAGCCAGCGCTTGGACGATTTGTAGGAGCAGTGCTCGTTCCACATCGCCGAGAAGATGCCGAGCTCGGTGATCGAGGGCTCGCGGCCGATGAGGTCGAGGATGCGCTGATATTCGTCCGGCTTGAGGCCGTGGGAGGCGACGAGGTCCGGCGTGATGGCGATATCGGTCATGGACTCGGCTTCGATGCGAGGTCAGGGTTTCTGGTGAAGGCTCTAGCGCGGCGCGCCGCGCGATTGAAGCCCCGCGTGGCTCAACGGGCGCGCACCCACAGACGCGGGTCGGCACCGAGCCGTCGGCATGGCGCGGCCTCGGCGGCGGAACGCAGGATCAGGACGTCGTCGTCGGCCTGCGAGATGAAGTCTTCGACGACCCGGCGCTGGAGTACGAGGAGGGTGTAGTCGGCGGTATCGCCGGCGCCGGCCGGTGAGCGCACGCACACGCCGTGGCCGCGCTCGTCCGAGAAGAGAAGCCCCGCCAGCCGATCGACGCTCGCACGGCGATAGACGACCGCCGCCGTCTGTTCGACATAGGCGATCTCGGACGCCGTCAGCGGGATCGGCCGGAGGGCGGGCGGCGTCTGCGCATCACTCGACGCACAGCCGGATAGCACCGCGCCGACGGCGAGAAGCAATGTCGGCAGCCGTAGGATGCGCGCGTCGGGCAGGGTGGTCAGCAGTTGTCCGGCTCCAGTTGATGATCGCGCCCAAGCATGTCGCCAGCCTGCGCGGCCCGCAGGGCGCAGAGTGTCAGGAAGACATAGGCGGTCAACTCGGCCGTTTCCTCCAGAATGTTCCATTCCACCGCTTCCCCGACCTGGCCGAGAACGATCAGCGGAACCGGCAGGATAAGCGGAACGAGGCGTGGCAGGAACTGGCGAAGCCGGGCGAAGGAGGACACGCTTGGCCGCATTCGCCGCAGCGTCGGGTTCGCCAGGACGAGAAGCACGACCGCCAGCGCGGAGGCCACGAAGACGGCCGTCTTGTAGCCATCTGCGAAGCATGGGCCGAATGCGTAGAAGTCGCTCGCGCAGCGTGGCGTCTCGCGCGTCAGGAACAGGACGCAGATCCAGGCGAGGCCCACCGCGGCGAGCCCGGCCCATTCGCGCAGCCTGTAGCCGGCACGTACGAAGAGGCAGGCGGCGAGGAAAAGGAGCGCCGCCTGCATCATCTCGACCGGGCCGTTCTCGACGAAGAGGCCTCCGCGCCAGTCCGAGAGCGCGATGATGGCCGCCGAACCGCCGAATGCGAGCATGGCCAGCATGAGGTCGAGAAGGCGGGGCGAGGAAAAACGATACATGATCGGCCGTTGTCGGACTGCTCAGGCGGTGCAGGACGATCCGCCGCCGGCCCATCTGTCTACATCGGCCTGGATGCGCGAACCTGCCGCCTCGCCCAGCAGAGGGCCATATGTCGAGACCTCGCGAGAGCCGCTCTGGCCCTCGACGACGAGAAGCGGCCGATCCTCCACCCGCCCTTTCGGGACGAGCAGGAAGCGGGGACGGCCTGAGAAGGATGAAAGCTCGGGGGCCAGGCTGAAGCGCGAGAAGGCGGGATCGCCCGAGCGGATCCAGCAACGGTTGGCAAGAAGCGTGAGGCGCTCCATCCGGTCGAGTCCGGTATCCTCGGCCGCCCCTTGACCGGGCGTCGGCGCCTGCGTGGCGCAGCCGCCGAGCATCAGCGCGACGATCCCGCCTACGAAGGCGTGTTTCACGCGGCCTCTCGCGCGGTCGCGATGCCGAGCACGCTTTCGAAGATGCCTCGCCCGTCTGTGCCGCCATGCTCCGGCTCTACGAGATTCTCCGGGTGGGGCATCAGCCCGAGGACGTTGCCGGCCTCGTTGACGACGCCGGCGATGTCGCGGATCGCGCCGTTCGGGTTCGTCCCCTCGGCATAGCGGAACACCACCTGGCCGTTGCCCTCGACGCGCTCCAGCGTCTCATCGTCGGCGAAGTAGTTGCCATCGTGGTGGGCGACCGGGCAGCGGATCACCTGGCCTTGCTCGTAGGCTGTGGTGAAGCGTGTCTGCGCATTCGCGATCTCGAGCTTCACCTCGCGGCAGACGAAGTTGAGGCTCGTGTTGCGCATCAGCGCGCCGGGCAGGAGGCCGGCCTCGCAGAGGATCTGGAACCCGTTGCACACGCCAAGCACCGGGACGCCCCTGGCGGCCCTTTCGGCGACGGCCCGCATGACGGGAGAGCGTGCGGCGATGGCCCCGCAGCGCAGATAGTCGCCGAAGGAGAACCCCCCCGGCACGACGATGAGGTCCGCATCCGGCACCTCGGTCTCGGTCTGCCAGACGGTCGCGGGGCGCTGGCCGGTGATCGCCGTCAGGGCGGCGATCATGTCGCGGTCGCGGTTGAGGCCGGGGAGAAGGACGACGGCGGTCTTCATGGCAGGGTCAGACGATCTCCACGGCGTAGTTCTCGATCACCGTGTTGGCGAGAAGCTTCTCGCACATGGCGTCGAGCGCGGCGCGCGCCTTGTCAGGATCGCTTTCGGCGATCTCGACGTCGAAGACCTTGCCCTGGCGCACCGCGCCCACGCCGTCGAAGCCCAGCGTGCCGAGCGCGCCTTCGATGGCCTTGCCTTGAGGGTCGAGAACGCCGTTCTTGAGCGTCACGAGGATGCGCGCCTTCATGGAATGATCCGTCTGTCCTGCGAGTATACGAGCCTGAGAGCCGGTGCCGGTTTCGACGACTTCCGTCGCCGCCTTACTTGACCAGCACCGGCCCGGAAGGGCGGGGCGGTTCGTTCTCGTTCATGATGCCGAGCCGGCGGGCCACTTCCTGATAGGCCTCGACGAGGCCGCCCATGTCGCGGCGGAAGCGGTCCTTGTCGAGCTTGTCGTTGGTGGTGACATCCCACAGACGGCACGAATCGGGCGAGATCTCGTCGGCGACGATGATGCGCATCATGTCGCCTTCGAAAAGGCGCCCGGTCTCGATCTTGAAGTCGACGAGCTGTATGCCGACGCCGAGGAAAAGGCCGGAGAGGAAATCATTGACACGGATGGCCAGCGCCATGATGTCATCGATCTCCTGCGGGCTCGCCCAGCCGAAGGCCGTGATGTGCTCTTCGGACACCATCGGATCGTCGAGCTGGTCGGCCTTGTAGTAGAACTCGATGATCGAGCGCGGCAGCACCGTGCCTTCCTCGATGCCGAGGCGCTTGGCGAGCGAGCCCGCCGCGATGTTACGCACCACCACCTCGAGAGGGATGATCTCGACTTCCTTGATCAGCTGCTCGCGCATGTTGAGCCGCTTGATGAAGTGCGTCGGAATGCCGATGCGGTTCAGATGCGTGAAGATGTATTCCGAGATGCGGTTGTTCAGGACGCCCTTGCCGTCCACAACCTCATGCTTCTTCTTGTTGAAGGCGGTCGCATCGTCCTTGAAGAACTGAACCAGCGTGCCGGGCTCGGGGCCTTCGTAGAGAATCTTGCCCTTGCCTTCGTAGATCCGGCGGCGACGTGTCATGGAGGATGCTCGATCGTGACGGTTGACCGGGGCGGAAAGGCCCGCACCGGATAAAGCTGTTAAGGCCGGTGAATAGACCAAACAAGCCGGTGAAACAATTGCCGCTCCGCCGCGGTGCCGGCGCGATCGGTCTTCAAAATCGGTGACGCACACCTAAGTGCGCTGACATCGCAATTCAAAGGAGGCTCTTCATGTCGCTCAACGATCGCCGTAACGACATCGAATCGCGCTATGCGCACGATCAGGAGATGAAGTTCAAGATCGAGGCGAGGCGCAACAAGCTCGTTGGTCTCTGGGCGGCCGAAAAGCTCGGCAAGACGGGTGCCGAGGCAGACGAGTACGCACAGGAAACCGTGAAGGCGAGCTTCATGCGGCCGGGCGACGAGGGCGTCTTCGCCAAGCTTCGCGCCGATTTCGACGCGGCGAATGTCGATCAGTCCGACCACCAGATCCGCCGCCATCTGGCCGAGCTTCTCGTGGAGGCGGAGGCGCAGGTCGCGGCGGCCTGAGGCCATGCCGATTCCCTCCCTGAGGGGCGGAGGGTTCCGTCTCTCCGCCTGGTCGTCGCTGCCGGATACCGGCGTTCTCGAAAGCCTGATGGCCGCGTCGTTCGACGCGATCGTCCTCGACATGCAGCACGGCATGCACGACGTGCGCTCGATGGAAGCGGGCATCACCATCGCGGCGCGCGCTGGCAAGCCGGCCATCGTGCGAGTGCCGGTGGGCGACCTCGCCTTCGTGTCACGCGCGCTGGACTTCGGCGCGGCGGCGGTGATCCTGCCGATGATCGAGACGGTCGAGGATGCGCGGGCCTTCGTCGATGTCGCGAAGTACCCGCCGCTCGGCAACCGCTCCTTCGGGCCGAGCCGAACCGTGGCCTTGCACGGCTACGGCATCGGGGCGGACTACATGCGGGCCGCGAATGATTCGACGCTCACGCTCGCCATGATCGAGACGCAGTCCGCCTATCGCGATCTCGACGCGATCCTTGCCGTCGAGGGGATCGACGGTGTCCTCGTCGGCCCGGCGGACCTGTCGGTCGCGCTTCTGGGCCGACTCGACCCGAACTGCGCCGAGACGATCGAATTGACGGCGCATATAGCGCATCGCGTCGCTGCCGCCGGAAAGTTCGCTTCAATCTACGCGTCGGACGCCGAAGCTGCGCATCGCGCGAAGGCGCAAGGCTTCCATCTCGCCGGCATTTCGTCCGACATGGCGATGCTGAAGAGCGCCGCCGACAGCTTGGCCGGCAGCGTCGAGCGATGACGTCTACTGGTCCGTCGGCGCCGGCAGGCGGGCCAGGAACTTGCCGAAGGTGAGAAGGCCCTCGGGCCAGGGGCCGTGGCCGCTTTCGGCGTTAAGGTGCCCCGATTCGCCTGCGTCAACGAAGACCGAGCCCCAGGCGGCCGCAATGTCCTCCGCGGCCTCGATCGAGGAGAATTCGTCATTGCGGCTGGCGATCACCATCGAGGGGAAGGGCAGCGGATCGCGCGGATAGGGGCCGAAGGAACGGAAGTGCTTCGGCCGCAGGTTCTCGCGCTCGATGTCCGGCGGTGCGACGAGGAAAGCCCCGGCGACGGGCACACGGAACAGCGGGATCGCGCCGATCGCGGACGGCACGCCCAGCGAGTGCGCGACAAGAACGACCGGCTTTTCCGCCGTGTTCACCACATCGGCCACCGTACGTGTCCAATCCTCGACGACCGGCTTCGACCACTCGGCCTGTTCGACGCGACGCGCGGTCGAGAGCTTGCGCTCCCACCGGGTCTGCCAGTGCTGATCGGAAGAACCGGTGTAGCCCGGCACGATGATGATGTCGGCTTGGGAAACGCGCATCGCGGCCAAGTGGATCGCGACGCGCGCCGCGTCAAGTCTGCGGCCTCACAGCAGCGGGCTGATGAGCCGCGTGACGTTCTCGGCGAGCTTGACGAAGAAGCCGCGCTTCTCCCATTCGACCGGGTCGAGGCGGTGGCTCTTGCCACGGTAGTCTCGCTCGATCCGGCGCAGCCGCTCCACCAGCGGCTTGTCGTATGCGACGAGCGTGACCTCGGAATTCAGCTCGAAAGACCGCCGGTCCATGTTGGCCGAGCCCACGATCGCGATGTCGTCGTCGATCGAGAGGTGCTTGGCGTGCAGGAAGCGCTCGCGATACTGCATCACCTCGACGCCCGACGACATGAGCTCCTCGTAGTAGGACTGCTGCGCGTGGTCGATGAGCTTGCTGTTGGTCGTCGAAGTGACGAACAGCGTCACCTCCACGCCCTTGGCAACGGCCGTCGCCATAGCCTGAAGCAACGGCTCGTTCGGAATGAAGTAGGGCGTGGCGAGCACGACCTTCTCGCGCGCCGTATGGATCAGGTCTGTAAACAGGATGTCGACCCGCGCCTCCGGGTAGTCCGGGCCCGTCGGCAGCACCTGCGCCATTGCCGTGCCGGCACGCTCGCCGCTCGGCGCCGGCATCAGGGCAGGCGAGGCGATGTCCTCCTCCGTCTCGAGATACCAGTCGCCGATGAAGATCGCCTGCAGTTCGAGCACGACGGGGCCGCTGACGCGCGCCATCACCTCGCGGTAGAAGCTTTTTGGTTCGTATTCGATGCGGTGCATGTTCTGCGAGCCGACCCAGCCGATGAGCCCGTCGATGACCACGATCTTGCGGTGGTTGCGCAGGTCCGCGCGCGTCGCGCGGTTCCAGATCGACAGCGGCAGGATCACGCGCAGGTTGACACCCGAGCCTTTCAGGCGCTTGCGAATCTTGGCAAGGTCCGCGCGCGAGCCCATCGCGTCGACGAGAAGGCGGCAGGTCACGCCGCGCTTCACCGCCCGTTCCAGCGCGCTCAGGACGCGGTTGCCGGCTTCGTCGTCCTGAAGGATGTAGAACATCACATGCGCATGGTTCGTCGCACGGTCGATGTCTCCGGCGATACGATCGACGACGCGGTTGTAGTCGGCGTCGAGGTCAATCGCGTTGCCGGAAAGGCAGGGCAGGCGGCCGATGTTGCGGATCAGCGTCGAGGCCATTCGGTGGCGCGGCTCGAGATTGTCGCAGCCACCGCGCTGGTCGAGCGAGAGGTCGCCGAGCGCCTTCTCGATGATTCTGGGAACTTCCTTCAGCCGCTTCTTGCGCCACCGCGGATGTTCGGCGTGACCGAGCGCGAGGTAGATGACCAGAGCCGCCCAGGGCAGGAAGAAGAAGAGGATAAGCCAGCTCTGAGCGGCGGCAGGTGATCGGCGAAAGGGGATGTAGATCAGGGCGCCGAAGATGATCGTCCAGTTCGCGATCGCGAGCGCATAGGCCCAGAAGGCGCCGTTGAAGAATTCCATTCGTCATCCCCGATCGACCGGGACATTCCCGATCGGCGTGCGCCAACCCTCAAGGCTGGCGCATCGTTCCGCCACATATCATATCTAGGGTCAGCACCCATTAGTGCGATCGAAATGGCACCGGAAGCGGCAAGGAGATGCGAGGAGAAGCGCGAAGGGCGGGGTGGTTCCCCGGTCGAGGGGTTCGACATGGCAGCTCGAAGCCGTTTCGGTGTCCTTCGGATGTGGTCCATCCGCCCGCCTGCTTCGTCACGAGGGCTTGAAAGCCGAAAGGCTTCCAGTGCTCTCGTTCCTCGCATCCGAACGGATGACCTCACACCATTTCGACCGTACTGATGGGTGCTGACCCTGGCAGCACGCGCCGAAGGCCCGGAGAGCACGCCCCATGCCGCGCATCGTCTACGCCAATCTGGGATACTCCCGCGAGATCGACGGTTCCATTGCCCACCATGTGGGGCGCGTGCATCACCACATCTACACGCCGCGCCAGGCACAGGTCCGCAGCCTTACCTTCGTCAAGGAGACGCTGCGCGAGCTGAAGCCGGACCTGTCCTGCTTCGTGGAGATCGATCGTGGGTCGTTGACCAACGGCTTCTTCGATCAGCTCCCCGTCCTTCGCGAGGACCACCACGCGACCGTGCGCATCGATTCGAAATATGCGCTGGGGCGTAAGCTCCACCGCTTCTCGATCTCACGCGGCAAATCCAACGCCTTCCTCGCGAACCATCCGCTGGCGTTCCAGGCGCGCCATCTGTCTCATGGCAAGAAGCGCCTCGTCTACGACATCGACATGGACGGCGTGCGTATCCTTATCGCGCATTGTTCGCTGCTTTACCGCGTGCGCGAACGCCAGTTCGCGGAACTTGCCGAATGGACGCGTGAGCGCGACGTGCCGACGATCGTGATGGGAGACTTCAACATCTTTCGCGGCTGCCGGGAACTGGCACCGCTGACCGGAGACGGCCGCTTCGTTCGACTGAACGAGCCGGACCGGCCGACTTTCCGTTTCGGCCCATACCAGGCCAGCCTCGACACCTGCCTCGTCTCGGCCGACATCGCAGACGCATGTGCCATCGAGGTCGTGCCGCAGCCCTTCTCGGACCACGACATGCTCTGCCTCGACGTCCCGAATCTCTCCAGCGCGCAGGCCGTGCGCGCCGCCTGACACCTTGCAGCCACCTGCGCAATGAGGAAAGGCCCCACCGGTTGGCGGGGCCTTTCGCGCATCAGTTTGCCGGAGCAGGGGCTGCGGGGGCCGGCTCGGCGGGCTCGGCCGGCGGGGTCGGAGCCGGCTCGGGCGCTGTGGCCGGCGGCGTCGGAGCGGTCGGCGCAGGCTCGACCGGGGTCTCGGCGGCGGGCGCCTCGGGCGGCGCCGTCTCCTCGACGGCCGGCGCACCGGATTCGCCGGTGGTGGTCGCCGGATCGGGCGTGCCCGTGAAGAACAGGAAGTAGAGAACGATCGCGACGACGAGGCCGCCGAGGATGAACCAGATGGCGCTCGGCCCGCTCGATTCGCGCGACGACACCGTCTCGCGCGTCACCGTCTCGCGGGTGTTCGGGTCGCGGGGCGGGACCGGATCGGTGGGGGGGATGTTCGTCATGGTCAGTGCTCCGTCAGTTCCGGCGCGCGAGATCGGCGCCTTGCCGTTTCCTCAAGGGCCGAGGCCCCGGAGCGCGCGCCGGTTCCGGTCACGCGCTCTCGGAAACTGGAACTAGAGCGCAGTTTTCATCCGAACACCCGGCGGAAGATCGTATCGACATGCTTGGTGTGATAGCCGAGGTCGAACTTCTCGCGGATTTGCTCTTCCGAAAGGGCTGCCGTGACTTCCTTGTCGGCCAGAAGCTCTTCTAGGAAGTCAGCGCCGTGCTCCCAGACCTTCATGGCGTTGCGCTGGACGAGGCGGTAGGAATCCTCGCGGCTGAGGCCAGCCTGCGTCAGCGCAAGAAGCACTCGCTGCGAATGCACGAGGCCCTTGAACTGGTTGAGGTTCTTCTCCATCCGCTCAGGGTAGACGAGGAGCTTGTCGACGACGCCTGTGAGGCGCGCCAGCGCGAAGTCGAGCGTGACCGTCGCGTCCGGTCCGATCATGCGCTCGACGGAAGAGTGCGAGATGTCACGCTCGTGCCAGAGGGCGACATTTTCCATCGCTGGCAGGGCGTAGGAGCGCACCATGCGGGCAAGGCCCGTCAGATTCTCGGTCAGCACCGGGTTCCGCTTGTGGGGCATGGCCGAGGAGCCCTTCTGGCCGGGCGAGAAATACTCCTCCGCCTCCAGAACCTCGGTGCGCTGCAGGTGCCGGACCTCGACGGCGAGCCGCTCGACCGAGGAGGCGATGACGCCGAGCGTTGCGAAGAACATGGCGTGCCGGTCGCGCGGGATGACCTGCGTGGACACGGGCTCGGGCTTCAGGCCGAGGGCCTTGGCGACATGCTCCTCCACGCGCGGGTCGATATTGGCGAAGGTGCCGACGGCCCCGGAGATGGCGCAGGTGGCGACCTCTTCGCGGGCGTGGACGAGGCGCTCACGGCAGCGCTCGAACTCGGCATAGGCCAGCGCCAGCTTGACGCCGAAAGTCGTCGGCTCGGCGTGGATGCCGTGCGAGCGACCGATCGTGATCGTGTCCTTATGCTCCATCGCGCGGCGCTTTAGGGCCGCCAGCAGGGCGTCGAGATCGGCGAGGAGGATCTCGGAGGCGCGCACGAGCTGCACGTTGAAACAGGTGTCGAGAACGTCGGACGACGTCATGCCCTGATGGACGAAGCGCGAGTCGGGGCCGACGAATTCGGCCAGATGCGTCAGGAAGGCGATGACGTCGTGCTTGGTCTCGCGCTCGATCTCGTCGATGCGATCGACATCGAAGGTCGCCGCCCCGCCTTTCTCCCAGATCGTCCGGGCGGCTTCCTTCGGGATGACGCCGATCTCGGCGAGGGCGTCGCAGGCATGCGCCTCGATCTCGAACCAGATCCTGAACTTCGTCTCCTGCGACCAGACGGACACCATCTCGGGGCGGGAGTAGCGGGGGATCATCGGCGTGGGCTTTCTGCGTGCGGAAGGGAAGGCCTGCCTCTAACAGAGCATCGCGGGCGCCTCAATCCAAAGGCACGGGAACCGCGATGTAGCGCATATCCGGCCCTTCAAAACCGACGCTCTTGACCCCGATCAGCGCAACGGCGCGCATCTCTTCGAGGCCGTTCGCGGCGACACGGATTTCCGCGAGCCGGTAGTCGTAGGCGCAGTTGCGGCTTTCGGGGAGGGCCTCGTCCTCATGCAAAAGCGTTGCCGTCTCGCCGGCATCGGCTGCAATCCGCGTCAGTCGGAAGCCTGCCGGGCTGTGGCCGAGGTCTGCGCAATAGTCGGGAGCCCCCGGTACGTTGAAGAGCGAAATGCGCAGTTCGATCGGCACGTCGATCGGCGGCTCGATCGCGCGGGGCAGGAAGACGACGCGCTGCGGATCAGCCGAAAGCTCGGTCGGCGGATTGGCGGCGGCGAGGTGACCGGGGTTCTGCTCCGGCGCATGCTCGTCGAAGAGGGTGACTGCCTGCCGGCGTGCCTCCGCGCGGGCTTCCTCCACACTGTCTCCGTTGTCCTCCAGCCGCACGCGCACGGGCGAGGGGGCGAGAAAGCGGTCCTCGTCGAGATCGACGAAGAAGATCTCAGCGTAGGGGAAGCCCGAGCCGTCCTGAATACCGTACTGCTCGAAGGCGAAGACGCGGCCGTCGCCCGAAAAGCCCAGCGAGTTCAGCGTCGCGACATCGCCCGCCGCGGCCGGCGAGGCGAGCAGCGCGAGGATGGCTCCCAGGCGCGTCTTCATCGAAGCGTACTCCAGCATGGTAGCGTGTCGCCCTCGGCCGGCGTGGCGGAGTAGACGCCACGCGCGATCGCCCGAGCCATTGCGCTCGCGGCGCCCGCGGCGAGTTCGATCGTCTGGAGCGGATCGGGTGCGATGCCGCTCGCCCCGGTCGCGAGCGCGAAGACGAGATCGCCGTCGAAATCGGTGTGCGCCGGCCAGAGTGCGCGTGCGAAGCCGTCATGCGCCGCGATCGCGAGACGCCGCGCTGCCGCCTTGGTCAGAATCGCGTCCGTCGCGATGACGGCGATGGTCGTGTTGGCGCCGGCCCGCGCGCCGAGCTTGGTGCGTGGGGCCGCAGCGTCAGCCGGGAGCGATGCGGGCCAACCGAGGCCGCCAAACTCGCCGCCCACCTCGAAAGGCGCGGCCCAGAAATAACGGCTGTCGCCGATCAGCGGCGAGCCGACGGCATTGACGGCGACGAGCGCGGCCACTGTCAGGCCGCTCGACAGGACGAGCGAGGCCGAGCCGAGCCCGCCCTTCACGTTCGCCGTCGTCGCCCCCGTCCCGGCGCCGACGCTGCCGGCCTCGAAGTACTGCGCCGCGTTCGCCGCCGCTTCGTAGCCGAGTTCGCGATAGGGCGAGAAGCGGCTCCAGCTCTTGTCGCCGCCATTGGCGAGGTCGAACAGGATCGCCGACGGGACGATCGGCACGCGATGACCCGCCACCTCGAAGCCGCGCCCGCTCTCGCGCAGGAACGCCTGCGCGCCGCTGGCCGCGTCCAGCCCGAAGGCCGAGCCGCCGGACAGGACCAGCGCGTCAACCACCTCGACGGTGTTTTCCGGCGCGAGGAGGTCCGTCTCGCGCGTCCCCGGTGCGCCGCCGAGAATGGCGACGCCGGCGGTGGCTGCGGGCTCCGCGATCACGACGGTGGAGCCGCTTTTCAACCGCGCGTCGCCGGCGTGGCCGACGAGAAGGCCAGCGACGTCGGTCAGGAGATTGCGTCCACCGGGCCTCATCAAGATTGCGGGGCGGGCACGAAGCGTTCGCCATCCCAGACAAGGAGGTTGAAGAAGTCGCGCTCCGCATCGCCGGCAGCGTCAAAGCGCACCGGGCCGAGCACGGTGTCGAACGTCGCGGTGTTCAAGGCTTCGGCGGGAGCCTGGGGCACTCGGTCCAGCGCCTGCAACGCCACCTGCGCGCCGGCGAAGGCCGGAGCGTAGTAGCCTTCGGCGACGACGCTCGAATTCTCGGCGGTGCCGGGAAGAGCCAGCGCGTCCTCGTTGGCGGCCAGCGCGCGCACGCCCTGCGGAAGTTCGACGTCCTCGCCCGGCGCGTCGAGCAGCGATTCGCCGCCGACGATGTCGAGCGTGACCCCGACTTCGCCCGCGTCACGCGCGATAACGGCGATATCCGTGCGCGCCCCGAAAGCGAGGATGCGCGTGACGCCGCTCTGCGCGATGCGCCGCGCGAGGCCGAACTGGCGCTCTTCGGCTGGGCGGTAGTTGTCGACGAGGGCCGGCTCGATCGATTCGGGTCCGAGCCGCGCGCGCACCTCGTCGGCGAGGTCGCGGCCATAGGCCGAGCCGTCCTCGATGATGCCGAAGGGCACGTCGCGCCAGTTCTCGCGCACGAAATCGGCGATGGCGTCGGCCTCGTCGTCTGAGCGGGGGGCGAGCCGCCAGACGAGTTGCCCGGTCCGCTCGCGGCGGTCCGTCAGCCGGTTGGCGCGGACACCGATGTCGATCACCGGGATCTGCGCGTCCGTCAGGATCGGCAGAGCCGCCTCGATGGCCGCGGTGCAGAGGAAACCGACGACCGCGGCAACCTCCTGTCGCACGAACTCGCGCGCGGCGCTCGCGCCACCCTCTGCCGTGCATTCGTCGTCGGCCGCGATGAGCGGTCTTCGCGCTCCGATGGCTCCCGCCGCTCCCGCCACGACCTGCCGGCCGAGGATCTCCGACGGCCCGGACAGCGGCGCGACGACGCCGATCGGACGTGCCTCCTGGGCCTGCGCAGAAGCAGGAGCGATGCCAGCGACAAGAACGGCGAGAAGGGCGGGGCGGAGCGACATGACGTCGATCCTAGCGGAGCCTTTACGATCAGGCGAGAGCGCGTCGGTTCGTCCCTTGATTCAGGGCCACTGCCCTTGTTTAGTCCGCCCGTTGCACGCCGATGAACGGCGGCCCAGGGAGATTCCTTCATGAAGACCAGGTCCATCCTCGCGCTGACCGCCGCCGCGCTCGCCCTCAGCACCGCCTCGACGCTAGCGCAGGACGGGCCCGTCCGCCTCGGCTTCATCGGCGGCATCACCGGCCCGATCGAGAGCCTGATGCCTCCGATCACCGACGCCGCGCGCCTTGCGGTTTCGCAGGTCAATGAAGGCGGCGGCATCGGAGAAGATCGTCAGGTCGAGCTCGTGATCGGCGACGATGGCTGCATCGACGCCCAGCGCGCCTCGAACGCGGCCGACGCGCAGGTGAATTCGGACGCCGTCGTCGCCATCGTCGGCGCCATGTGCTCGGGCGCGACGATCGCCGCCGCCAACGCCGCCGCCATCCCCGCCGGTGTCGTCATGGTTTCGCCGGCCTCCACCTCGCCGGCCGTCACCGCGCTCGAGGACAACGACCTCGTTTTCCGCACGGCCCCGTCCGATGCCTATCAGGGCGAGGTTCTGGCACGCGTCGCGCGCTCGCAGGACATCGACAGCGTGGCGATCACCTACGTCAACAACGACTATGGCACGGGCTTCGCGCAGGCGTTCCAGGCGGCCTTCGAGGCCGAAGGCGGGACGGTGCTCACCTCAGAAGCGCATGAGGACGGCAAGGCCGACTACCGAGCCGAGATCGGCTCGCTCGCTTCGACGGGCGCCGACGCGCTGGTGGTGCTCGCCTATGTCGACGGCTCGGGCGGGCGCATCGTCCAGCAGTCGCGCGAGACAGGCGACTTCTCCACCTTCATCGGCGGCGACGGCATGGTGGGCGCGAACCTCACCAACGTGACGGGCGGCGACGAGACGCTGATCCTGACTCGTCCGGGCGGGTCGCAGGCGGCCGGCGCAGGCGCCTTCGCGGAAGCTGCGGCTGGCGCGAACCTCGATCCCGAGGCGACCTACGCGGCGACCTCCTACGATGCGGCCTTCGCGCTGCTCCTGGCGATCGAGCAGAACGGCGGCTCGCGTGAGGGCCTCAACGAGGCTCTGCGCGCCGTCACGTCCGAGCCTGGCGAGGTGATCCTGCCGGGTGAGTGGGCCAAGGCCAAGGAGCTGATCGCGGCCGGCACGGACATCAACTACGAGGGCGCGTCCGGCGCGATCGACTTCGACGACAATGGCGACGTGCCGGGTTCGTATGACGAGGTGACCGTCGAGAACGGCACGATCGTCGTCGTCGGCCCGGCCGAGTAGATTCTCGACGAATGAAACGAGAAGGGCCCCGGACGGCGACGTCCGGGGCCCTTCTCGTTTGTCGGCGATCAATCGTCTTCAGTCGCGGCCGCGCAGGCGCTCGGGCAGGACGCCGTGCGGGGCGAAGCGGAGGACGAGCGTGATCGTCAGGCCGATGACGAAGACGCGCATCTGCAGGGCGCGGCTGTCGAGATCGCCCGGCGCCACCCAGCCGAACAACTGGTTGCCCCAGTCACGCGCAAGACCAAACAGCGCGAGCGCCGCAGGTTCCGACATCACCCAGATGATGTAGACGAGCACCGCGCCGAAGATCGCGCCGCGATTGTTGCCCGCGCCGCCGAGGATCACCATGACCCAGACGAGGAAGGTGTGGTTGAGGTCGACGAAGCCGGACGGATCGAAGATCGAACCGAAATGGACGAGGATCGCGCCGCCGATGCCGATCAGGACGCAGCCGAGGATGAAGATCTCCAGCCGGCGCCCGTTGACGTTCTTGCCCATCGAGGACGCGGCGTCCTCGTTGTCGCGGATGGCGCGCATCATCCGGCCCCAGGGCGCGTGGTAGGCGCGCTGCACGAGAAGATACACGACGAGGAGGATCACAGCCGTCAGCGCCAGGTAGAACCCGCGCGCCCAGAGGAAGCCGAGTTCCTGCACCGTCGGCGTCGGCCAGGGCAGGGGCGAGACGGTCAGCGTTCCCCGCGTCAGCCAGTCGGCGTTGCGCAGGAAGGTCTTGATGATCTGAGCGATGCCGAGCGTTGCGATGGCGAGGTAGTCCGCCCGCAGACCGAGGCAGATCTTGCCGACGACCCAGGCGATGAGTCCGGCGACGACGCCCGCTGCGACCCAGCCGACCAGCACCGGCAGGCCGAAGCCGCCGATGAAGCCCGCCTCGCGCTCGATCAGCGTCGTCGGCGCGTCGAACTTGGCCGAGACGACCATGAAGGCGACGGCGCCGGCGATGATCGTCAGCGCCGTGACGAGCCCCTGCGGCAGGCCGATGCGCCGCCCCTGCGCCACGAGGCCGACGAAGGCGATGGCCCCAATCAGCCAGAGGATCGCGATGCCGAGCATCGGCGCGCCGTCGGATGCCCAGAACGCCTCGTTCACCGGGAAGGTGAAGAGGACGGAGGCGAAGGCTCCGGCCATGATGAAGCCCATGACGCCGACGTTGAAGAGGCCGGCATAGCCCCACTGGATGTTGAGGCCGATCGCGATGATCGCGTAGGCGGCCGCCTCCACCAGCATGCGCGTGGCGTAGGCCGAACCCTGCAGCGCGTAGACGAGCGCGACGAGGACGCCGAGCCCGGCGAAGAGCGCGATGTCGCGGCGGTAGGAGCGCTTCGGCCGGCGGTCTTCGGTGGGGGTGAGGATCGTCATCTCAGAAAACCCTTCCCTTGAAGATGCCGGTGGGCCGGTAGATCAGAACCACGACGAGGATCACGAAGGGCACGACGAGGCGATATTCGGTGGGCACCACCGCGAGGCTCGCCGGCACCGCGAAAGGCAGGATGTCGGCCAGCGGGCGCAGGATCACCGAGAAGTTGAAGATCGCGAAGGTCTCCGCGAAGCCGATGATGAAGCCGCCGGCGATTGCCCCGTAGGGCTGGCCGATGCCGCCGAGGATGGCGGCCGCGAAGATCGGCAGGAGCATGTTGTAGGCGAGGTCGGCGCGCAATGAGACGTCGAGCGCCAGCATGGTGCCGGCGAGCGCCGCGAGCCCGCCGCCGATGATCCATGTCGCCTTCACCACCGTTTCCAGCGGGATGCCGGTTACGCGTGCGAGTTCCGGGTTGTCGGAGACGGCGCGCATCGCCTTGCCCAGGCGCGAACGCGTCAGGAAGAAGTGCAGTGCGACGACGGCGAGGATCGTCAGCAAGATCAGCCAGATCTGCGGCTCGGTGACGACGATCGGCCGACCGCCGGTGGGGATGCGGAAGATGTCCTTCGGTGCGTTCAGATACATGTCGCGCGTGCCGGTGCCGGCGAAGAGGCGGATGAGACCCTGCAGCATCAAGGTGACGCCGATCGAGGCCATCACGAGCACGACGGGGCGGGCGCCCTTGTCGCGCAGCGGCTTGTAGAACGCCTTATCGAGCCCGATGGCGAAGAGCGCCGTCAGGCCCATGACGACAGGCAGGAGCGCCAGCGCGAGCGGCACCGGCAGATCGACGCCGAAGGAGGCGAGAAGCGCAGCGAGCATGAAGGCGAAGAAGGCGCCTGCCGTCATCATGTCGCCGTGGGCGAAATGGGCAAAGCGCAGGATGCCGAAGATCAGCGTCACGCCGACCGCGCCAAGCGCGTAGACCGAGCCGAGGATCAGCCCGCCGATGACGCCGCGATTGATGAGGAAGACTAGCTCGTCCAAAGGATTGCCCGGGCGATTGGAGTTCGGTTCGTCACGGCGTCAGCCGCCGAGGAAAGAGCGCGCGACTTCGGGGTCGGCCAGAAGAGCCTCGCCCGTATCGGTGAAGCGGTTGGTGCCGCCAGCCAGCACGAAGCCCTTGTGAGCGATGCCGAGCGCCTGTTTGGCGTTCTGCTCGACCATCGCGACGGTGACGCCGGTGGCGTTCACCGCGAGGATGCGGTCGAAGATCTCGCTCATGAAGAGAGGCGAGAGGCCGGCCGTGGGCTCGTCGAGGAGGATCAGCTTCGGGTCGATCATCAGGGCGCGGCCGACGGCGACCATCTGGCGCTGCCCGCCCGAAAGCTCGCCCGCGGGCTGATTGCGCTTGTCCTTCAGCGGCGGGAAGATGTCGTAGACGCGCGAGAGGAGACCCGAGAAGTCGTCCCGGCGCACATAGGCGCCCATCTCGAGATTCTCGTGGACGCTCATCGTCTTGAAGACGTTCGCTTCCTGCGGCACGAACGCCATGCCGAGCTTCGCCAGCTTCTCGGCCGGGCGGTTGGTGATGTCGTGCCCGTCGAAGACGATGGAGCCGGACGTCACCTTCAGGAGGCCGAACATGGCCTTCAGCGTCGTCGACTTTCCCGCGCCGTTGGGACCCACGATGACGCCGATCTCGCCGGCCTCGAGCGACAGGTCGACGCCCTTGAGGATGGACGTTCCGCCGTAGCCGGCGACGACCTTGTCGAGCTTCAGGATGCTCATGCGCCCGCTCCGCCTGCCCTGGTGGTCGCGTGGCCCGTCGCCGAGCCGCCGAAATAGGCCTCCACGACGGCCTCGTTCGCCTGAATCTCGGAAAGTGTGCCCGTCATCATCACGGAGCCGGCGGCCATGACGATCACCGGATCGCAGAGGCGGCCGATCAGGTCCATGTCGTGCTCGATGACGAAGAAGGTGTAACCGCGCTCCTGATTCAATCTCTCGATGTTGGCCGCCAAGTCGTTGAGAAGCGTGCGGTTCACGCCCGCGGCGATCTCGTCGAGAAGCACGACCTTGGCATCGACCATCATCGTGCGGCCAAGCTCAAGAAGCTTCTTCTGGCCGCCTGAGAGATTGCCGGCGAGTTCGTCGCGCACATGGCCGATCTTCAGGAAGTCGATCACCTCTTCGGCCCGTTCGAGCACTGCGCGCTCACGGGCCCGCACCCGGCCGGGAAAGACCCAGGCGGCGAGGACGTTCTCGCCCGGCTGCTCGGGCGGCACCATCATCAGGTTTTCCAGAACCGTCAGGCGCGAGAACTCGTGCGCGATCTGGAAGGTGCGCAGGACGCCACGATGGAAAAGCTTGTGCGGCGCCTCACCGGTGATGTCCTCGCCGTCGAGGAGGATCTGGCCGGAGGACGGCGCGAGATTGCCCGCGACCATGTTGAATAGCGTGGACTTGCCCGCGCCGTTCGGACCGATGAGCCCGGTGATCGAACCCTTCTCGACGCGCAGCGAACAATCGTCGACCGCAACGAATCCGCCGAAGCGGCGCGTCACGTTGCGCACCTCGATGACAGGCTTGATCTCTTGTTCGATGGCCATCGTGGCCTCGTCTCCAGGCATTTGGGGGAATTTCCGGGCGAAACGCCGTTTACGTTCGCGTCGCGCTTCTAGAGGAACTGTCGAAGAGTTCAAACCCTTCGATTGAACGCGCGAGGCTTGCGGGCGCATCACGATCGTGCCAAGCGCCGGGTCGCAGCCTTCCTCGCGCGCACTTAAGTGAGCGCGAAGGACTGCGGGACGGGCCGCAATGACCGGGATGCTCAGGCGTTGAATGTGCTGACGAGTTCGACCATCGAACGATCGACCTTCCGCGAGGCGATGAGCCGATTCGCGGCGGCGGTGAACCTCGTGACGACCGATGGCCCGGCCGGCCGGCGCGGGGTGACCGTGACCTCTGTCTGCTCAGTCTCGGACCAGCCGGCCTCGCTGCTGGTCTGCCTCAATCTTTCCAGCCCGCTCAACGCTCGCTTCGAGGAGAACGGCGTCTTCGCCGTCAATCTTCTCGGCCAGACCTCCGAAGAGGTGGCGCGTGTCTTCGCTGGTGAGGGTGGACTGGATGCCGAAGCGCGCTTCGCCAGCGCGCGCTGGGTCACGCTTTCGACCGGGGCGCCCGTTCTCGAGGGTGCGCTCGCGAGTTTCGATTGCCGCCTCGTCGACAGCCGGACGGTCGCCACCCATCGAGTGATGATCGGCGAGGTGGCGGCGGTTCGCCTCGGCGAGCCCGGCCGAAGCCTTCTTTATCGCGACAGGCTCTATCACGGCTTCTGAATCGGCGCGGTCGCCGTGGCGCGTGACGCGTGGCATCCCTATGTCATCCCGGGCGGCCGGACGGCCGTGACGGGGAAGGTGCCATGAGCGAAACACAGACCATGCCGGGCGACGTGCTGGCCGTCGCCGAACGATGGGCCGGCGAGGGCCGCAGGCTGGCGCTCGCGACCGTGATCGAGACCTGGGGCTCGGCCCCGCGACCCGCCGGAAGCCATCTCGTGATCGACGCGGACGGCAATTTCGAGGGCTCGGTCTCCGGCGGCTGCGTCGAGGGCGCGGTCATCGCGGAAGCCGCGGACGTCATCGAAAGCGGCACTGCGCGCACGCTGGAGTTCGGCGTTGCCGATGAGACCGCCTGGCGGGTCGGGCTTTCCTGCGGAGGGCGCATCAGGGTCCATGTCGAGAGGCTGGAGGCGTGAAGCTCGCTCTCCTGCGCGCTTTGAACGAGGCGAGGGCTGCGCGGCGCGCCGTCGTCGTGGAGACCCGGCTCTCGGACGGAGCGCAACGCCTCGTCGAGGAGAGCGAGGCGCAAGCCGGCTCACGGGGCGAGGCGATCGTCAAAGCGCTGCGCTCGGGCCGCTCGGTGGACGTGGAGGAGGGTGGCGAGACCTACTTTATCAACGTCCATCTGCCGCCGCCGCGCATCGTGGTGGTCGGTGCAGTCCACATCAGCCAGGCGCTCGCCCCGATGGCGCGGATTGCCGGCTACGATATCGAGATCATCGACCCGCGCACGGCTTTCGCGACGCCCGAGCGCTTCGAAGCTAGCAGGCTCCATGCCGAATGGCCGCAGGACGTTCTCACCGCGCGGCCGCTCGATCCGTATTGCGCACTGGTCGCCGTGACCCACGATCCGAAGATTGACGATCTTCCGCTCCGGGCGGCGCTGGAGGCAGGCTGCTTCTATGTCGGCGCGCTCGGCAGCCGCAAGACGCACGGCAAGCGCGTGGAGCGGCTGCAAGCTGCCGGCCTGGACGAGCGCGCGATCGCGCGGATCGAGGCGCCGATCGGCGTCGATATCGGTGCGTCCTCGCCGCCCGAGATCGCCGTCGCCATTCTCGCCTCCATCATCGAGGCGTTCCGCAAGCGCCACATGCACCCGGAACGGCGCGGCGAGATGCGCGCGGCATGAAGTTCGGCACATTCCCGCTCAAAGAGTGCGAGGGCGCGATCCTTGCCCATTCGGTGCGCCTTCAAGACGGCCGGCTCGCCAAAGGCACACGCCTTGACGCCGACACGTTGGCCCGCCTTGAGGAGGCCGGAAAAAGCGAAGCGACGGTGGCGCTGCTCGATCCTGGCGACGTGCCGGAGAACGAGGCCGCCGCGCGCATCGCCGCGGCGCTCGCAGGCTCACGCATCGGCGCGGCACCGGCGGCGACGGGCCGCGCGAACCTTTTCGCAGGCGAGGCGGGAATCCTCTTGCCCGACAAGGCGACGATCGATCGCCTCAACGCGCTCGATCCCGCGATCACCCTCGCGACGCTGCCGGCCTACGCGCCCGTGGACCCGGGCCGCATGGTCGCGACGGTGAAGATCATCCCCCTTGCCGTGCCAGGGGCGGTGCTGGACGAGGCCATCACGCTCCTGTCGGGCGGCAGGGCGCTGCGCCTGAAGCCATATCGCGCCCATCGCGTCGCGCTCATCCAGACCGAGCTGCCGGGCCTGAAGGCGAGTGTCCTCGACAAGACGCGGCGCGTCCTGGAGGATCGTCTCGCCGCGTCGGGATCGGAGATCGTCTCCGAGCGGCGCGTTCCGCATCGGCAGGACAGTGTGGCGCAAGCCTTCCGCGAGAGCTCCAGCGCGGATCTCATCGTGGTCTTCGGCGCTTCCGCAGTGATCGACATCGACGATGTCGTCCCGGCGGCCGTCCGCGATGCCGGGGGACGCGTCCGCCATCTCGGGATGCCTGTCGATCCCGGCAACCTCCTTCTTCTCGGCGCGCTCGGCACCGCGAAATTGCTGGGGGCGCCGGGCTGCGCGCGCAGCCCGCAGGAGAATGGTTTCGATTGGATTCTCAATCGCCTGCTGGCCGACATTGAAGTGATGCCAAAGGATATATGGCCGCTCGGAGTCGGCGGACTCCTGATGGAGATCGCCGCCCGTCCCCAGCCGCGCGAGGCCGAGACGATGTCGGATGAGCCGGTCGTGGCGGCCCTCGTGCTGGCCGCCGGGCGCTCCAGCCGGATGGGCGCGGCGAACAAGCTTCTGGCGACCTTCGATGGCGTGCCGCTGATCCGCCGCTCGGTCGAGACCGCGCTCGCCAGCCGCGCGGCCTCCGTCACCGTCGTCGTCGGCCACCGGGCGGACGAAATGCGCGCGGCGCTGGAGGGCCTGCGCGTCGAGGTGATCGACAACCCGGACTATGCCGAAGGGCTCTCGACCTCCCTCGTCGCGGGCTTTCGCGCGTCCGAGGGCGACGGCGTCCTCGTCATGCTGGCCGACCAGCCGGCGCTGACCCCCGCCCATCTCGACGCGATGATCGAAGCCTTCGCGCCCGCCGGCGAAGGCTCCATCGTTCTGGCCACCGACGACGGGCGCCGGCGCAACCCGGTCCTGCTCTCGCGCAGTTTCGCAGAGAGCGTCGAGACCCTGACGGGAGACGTCGGCGCGCGTGGCATCGTCGCCGCCAATGGCGAGCTGGTGCGCGAGGTGGAGATCGGCGCGGCGGCGAGCCTCGATGTCGACACGCCGGAGGCGATGGCACGCGCGGGCGGCGTCCTCGCGGGCTGAGTCCGCGAAAGCTCCGCTTCATTTTCGAGGCGCACGCTGTACGCTCGGCGGCACCTGCGCCGCCGCAGACAAGGAGCGTTGCCGATGCCACCCCGCGTTCTTGATGCAAGCTTCGAGCGGATGCTCGCCGGATACGGTGTGACCACCGCCGAAGTTCTCTATCGCATGCCGGACCACCCAGCCTTCCTGCAGAGCTTCTCTTGGCAGTTCGACGACATCGCGCCGCATTATCCGCGCCTGCGCCGCTTTCTCGACCACTGGGAACGTGAGGTCGAGGCGGCGATCCACTCCGTTCGCGTGATGCATCGTGGCTTGATCGCGCCGCAGGAGGTGCGGATGGTGCGGGACGCCGGCGTCCTGCACTGAAGCCGGCTAGAGAAGGCCCGCAGCCTTGAAGCTTGTGTGCCCGGACCGGCCGATGATGAGGTGGTCGTGAAGGGCAATGCCGAGCGGCTTCGCGGTGGCGGCGATCGTCTTCGTCATGTCGATGTCGGCGCGGGAGGGCGCCGGGTCGCCGGACGGATGATTGTGGACGAGGATCAGCGCTGTCGCAGAGAGTTCGAGCGCGCGCCGCACCACCTCGCGCGGATAGACGGGCGTATGGTCGATCGTGCCCGTCTGCTGCACCTCGTCGGCGATGAGAGCGTTCTTCTTGTCGAGGAAGAGGATGCGGAACTGCTCGCGCGTCTCATGCGCCATCGCCGCCCGGCAGTAGTCGAGGAGAGCGGCCCACGAGGAAAGCAGGTCCCGCCCGCGAAACTCCTGGCGCAATGTGCGTTGCTGGAGTGCGGTGAGGATGCGGAAATCGAGCGCTGTCGATCGGCCCATTCCGTCAACCTCAGCAAGAAGATGCGGCGGTGCGTTGAGAACCTGCGAGAGCGATCCGAAGCGGGCGAGAAGCGTCTTGGCGAGCGGCTTCACGTCGCGTCGCGGAATGGTGCGGAAGAGCACGAGTTCCAGAAGCTCGTAGTCGGCAAGGGCAGCTTCGCCGGCCTGCGCGAAACGATCGCGCAGCCTGTCCCGATGGCCGTCGTGATGCGGCTTCTCGCGCTCGGCTTCCCCCACGGCCGCCCGCTCAGGCGGCGGCTGCGGGCGCAAAGCCCGGCATGTCGAGCCCGCCCGGCGAGAGCGTGAAAATCTCGTAGCCGGTATCGGTGACGCCGACCGTGTGCTCGTATTGCGCAGAGAGCGAGCGGTCGCGCGTCACGGCCGTCCAACCGTCGCTCAGGATCTTCACGGCCGGGCGGCCGAGATTGATCATCGGCTCGATGGTGAAAATCATGCCGGGGCGCATCTCGGGGCCTTCGCCGCGTCGCCCGTAATGCAGGATGTTCGGCGCATCGTGGAAGAGCTTGCCGACGCCATGGCCGCAGAAATCGCGGACCACGGAGCAGCGCTCGGCCTCCGCGTAGGTCTGGATCGCGGCGCCGATGTCTCCGGTATGCCCGCCCGGCCGAACCGCCTGGATGCCGAGCATCATGGAGCGGTGGGTGATCTCGCACAGGCGCTCGGCGGCACGCTTGAGCTTGCCGACCGGATACATGCGCGAGGAATCGCCATGCCAGCCATCGACGATCAGCGTCACGTCGATATTGACGATGTCGCCCTCGCGCAGCGGCTTCTCGTTCGGCTGGCCGTGGCATACGACGTGGTTGATGGAGATGCAGGTGGCGTAGGGATAACCGCGATAGTTGTACGTTGCCGGCACGGCGTCATGGCGCCGCGCGAAGTCGAACACGAAGTCATCGATCGCCTGCGTCGTCACGCCTGGCGCCACCATCGCCGCGACCTCGTCGAGGCAGAGTGCGGTGAGGCCACAGGCGCGGCGCATCCCCTCGAACCCGTCCGGTCCATAGAGGCGGATGACGCCGGTGTTGCGCAGGGGCTCGGCTTCGGCTTCGAGATACTGGGTCATGGCTCGGCGGTGCTGGCTGGCCGGCAGCCCCGAAACGGGCGCGGCGTTCACTTGTCAAGCCGATGTCGCACCGATGGGCCGACGCTTCAAGACCTTCACGATCTCCAGCGTTATCTGGCGCGCACATAGCTGCCCGGTGCGGGCTCGATTTCGGCATGGTCCTTCCCGCCGACGGGACGGGCCGGCACGGTGCCGGGAGAGCGCCTCTTCAGCCAGGCCTGCCAGTGAGGCCACCACGAGCCCTTCGTCTCCTTCGCGGCCTCCGCCCAGTCCTCGAAGCTCTTCGCCTCGCTTGGTTCCTCGCCCGTCCAGAACTGGTACTTGTTCTTCGCAGGCGGGTTGACGACGCCGGCGATATGGCCCGACCCCGACATGACGTAGGTGACCTGGCCTGCGAAGGCGGTGCTGCCGGCGTAGACACTCTTCGCCGGGGCGATGTGGTCTTCGCGCGTGGCGAGGTTGTAGACCGGGATCGTCAGTGAGCGAAGATCGATGTCGACGTCGCCGATCCGCATTTCGCCCTTGGTGATGCGGTTTTCGAGATAGCAGTTCCGTAAATAGAACATATGGTTCGCGCGCGTCATTCGCGTCGCGTCTGAGTTCCAGTAGAGAAGATCGAAGGGCAGGGGCTCCTTCCCCTTCAGATAGTTGTCGACGAAATACGGCCAGATCAGTTCGCCAGACCGCAGGAGGTTGAATGCGGTTGCCATATGGGTTCCGGCGAGCGTGCCGGTCACCGTCATGGTCTCCTCCAGTGCCTTGAGCTGGCCCTCGTCGACGAAGACGAGAAGGTCTCCGGCGTGGGCGAAGTCCACCTGCGTGGCAAGAAGCGTCAGCGTGCGGATGCGCTCGTCACCGCGCGCCTTCATGTAGGCCGCACCGCAGGCGAGCAGCGTGCCGCCGACGCAATAGCCGATCGCGTCGACTTCGCTTTCGCCCGTCACCGCCTCGATCGTGTCGAGCCCGAAGACGAGCCCTTCCTCGATATAAGCCTGCCAGTCACGGTCCATGTGCCGCGCATCGGGGTTGACCCATGAAACGACGAAGACCGTGTCGCCCTGCTCGACCAGCCAACCGATGAAGCTCTTCTCGGCGTTGAGGTCGAGGATGTAGAACTTGTTGATCCAGGGCGGCGAGATGAGGATGGGCCGGCGCCGCACGGTCTTCGTGGCGGGTGCGTACTGAATGATCTGGCAAAGCTCGTTCTGCGCGATCACTGAGCCGGGCGTCGTCGCGATATTGCGCCCGACTTCGAAACTAGCCACGTCCGATTGGCGGAGCTTGAGGACGCCGGCACCCGCCGTCATGTCCTCGGCGAACATCTTCATGCCCCGGACGAGATTCTCGCCGTTCTGCTCCAGCGTCTCGCGGTAGAGTTCAGGGTTGGTCAAGACGAAGTTCGACGGCGAGAGCGCGTTCGAGATCTGACGGACGTAGAAGGCTGCCTTCTGACGGGTGTGGGGGTCCAGTCCCTCGGCCTTCGTCACGAGATCGTCCGCCCAGCGGGTCGTGAGCGTGTAGACCTGCCGCAGGAAGTCAAAGAACGGGTTGCGCTGCCATTCCTCGTCGGAAAAGCGCTTGTCGCCCCTGGCGGGCGGTGTCGCCTCAGTCGTCTCCTGCGGATCGCCCGACATGCGCCGGATCGATCGGCTCCAGATGTCGAGATAGCCGGCGAAGAGATAGGTCTGCGCCTCCAGCGCGCGTCCGGGCTCGCTCAGCCAATACTGCCCGACCTTGGAGAGCGTCGAGACCATCTCGCCGTAGATGGACGTCGCCGGGTCCCGCATCCGCCCGCGCTCGCGCGGCTCGACCCACGCCGCCGCAGCCTTGCCGAGATTCTCCAGCACATGCGCCATGTTGCGCGCGAACGCTTCGGGATCGCGCACGAGATAGTCGGAGCCCGGCGGCGGGCCTTCCGGGGGCTCGCGATGGGTCTGCGACATCTATGCTCCTCTCGCCACATGCGCCTGCCCTTAAGAAAGGGTCGCCGCGCCGCTCTGTCACCCTTCGGACGACGAAATTCGTCGCCGCACCGCACCCGAAGCCGCGTCCGCGATTTGCCGGAGAACGGTTTCGGGGTAAAGCTCGTCGAAGCGGCGAACGGGATGATGATATGATGCTTCGGTGGCGCAATACGGCGATGGCGATCGCGGGCCTTTTGACGCTGAACGGCTGCGCCGCCTACATGCCGCGCGACGAGACGCCCACACCGCCGCCCGGTTTCACCGGCCCGCCGGCTCCTTCTGGACCGTCCTCGCAGAGGCTCGGACGCGACGGCTATCCGCTGATCGGAGCCTATCCGACGACGGCCGGCCCGCAGGCCGATCAGGCAACGGTGGCCGCGACGCAGGCGCGGTTTGCCAATGTCGCTGCTCGCGCCGGGCCGGCGGGCACTGCGCGTTACGACCAGTCCGTCTCCGAACTGTCCACGCTGGCCTCCACCCGCCAGAGCGAGGCGGCGGCCCGTGCGGCGGAGGCACGGCGCTCGACGCAGGAGCTACGCGATCTCGCTCGCGAGCGGCAGGAGCGCGCCCGCACGCCCTGAGGCTTTCTGGCGGGCGAAACGACATCGCATCCTGATTGCGGCGCAAGGGGTGGCGGCGTAAGACGTGGCCTTGCTGTTTCGGGAATGGTGCGATGGAAGAGTTCCATAAGGTCCGCAGGCTGCCGCCTTACGTCTTCGAAGAGGTCAACAGGAAGAAGGCCGCCGCGCGCGCCCGCTCCGTCGACATCATCGATCTCGGCATGGGGAACCCGGACCTTCCGACCTCGAAGTTCGTCGTCGACAAGATGTGCGAGGCGATCCGCGATCCGCGCACGCATCGCTATTCCACATCCAAGGGCATTCCGGGGCTGCGCCGCGCGCAGGCCGCCTACTACGAACGCCGCTTCGGCGTGAAGCTCGACCCGCAGACGCAGGTCGTCGTCACGCTGGGCTCGAAGGAGGGCTTCGCCAACATGGCGCAGGCCATCACCGCGCCGGGCGACGTGGTGCTGTGTCCGAACCCGACCTATCCGATCCACGCCTTCGGCTTCCTGATGACGGGCGGCACGATCCGCTCCATCCCGGCCAAGCCCGACGAGGACTTCATGCGCGCGGTGGATCGTGCCGTGCGCCACTCGATCCCCAAGCCGATCGCCATCATCCTCAACTACCCGTCCAACCCCACGGCCTACGAGGCGAGCCTCGACTTCTACGCCGAGGTGGTGAAGTTCGCGCGCGAGAACGAGATCATCATCCTGTCCGATCTCGCCTATGCCGAGATCTATTTCGACGGCGCACCGCCGCCTTCGGTGCTGCAGGTGCCCGGAGCGATGGATGTCGCTGTCGAGTTCACCTCCATGTCGAAAACCTTTTCCATGCCCGGCTGGCGCGTGGGCTTCGCCGTCGGCAACGAGCGCCTGATCGCTGCGCTCGCGCGGGTGAAGTCGTATCTGGACTACGGCGCCTTCACGCCCATCCAGGTTGCCGCCACGGCCGCGCTCAACGCGGGCGACCAGCCGGTGGCCGAGGTGCGCAACGTTTATCGCCACCGCCGCGACGTCTTGTGCGATTCCTTCGAGCGTGCGGGCTGGCACGTTCCGCCGCCGTCCTCGACCATGTTCGCCTGGGTGCCGATCCCCGAGGCGCACCGCGCCATGGGCTCGCTGGAATTCTCCAAGCTGCTGATCGAGAAGGCGGACGTCGCCGTCGCGCCGGGCATCGGCTTCGGCGAGTTCGGCGACGACTACGTGCGCATAGCACTGGTGGAGAATGAGCACCGCATCCGCCAGGCGGCCCGCAACATCCGCCGCTTCCTTGCCACCGGCGGGGAAGACAGGCACAACCCTGCCGCGCCGGCCGAGACCTCGGCCGCGCTCTGAAACGACAGAAGAGGGGGGCGTCATGGATCGCCCGTTGAAGCTCGGCCTCGCCGGGCTGGGGACCGTCGGTGCCTCGCTGGCCCGTCTAGTGAAGGACCGGCAGGAGCTTTATGCGCGCCGCGCAGGTCGGCCGATCGAGATCGTGGCCGTCTCGGCGCGTGATCGCATGAAGGATCGCGGCGTCGACCTCTCCGCGATCGAATGGTTCGACGACCCGGTCGCACTGGCGGAGAAGGCCGATATCGACGTTTTCGTCGAACTCGTCGGCGGCTCGGACGGGGCGGCCTATGACAGCGTGAAGGCGGCCCTCGGGCGCGGCCTGACGGTCGTGACCGCCAACAAGGCGCTGCTTGCCCATCACGGCGTTCAGCTTGCCAGGCTCGCGCAGAAGAAGAACGCCGCGATCCTCTTCGAGGCGGCTGTGGCCGGCGGCATCCCGATCATCAAGACGATGCGCGAGGCGCTTCGCGGCAACGCGACGAGCCGCGTCTACGGCATCCTGAACGGCACCTGCAACTATATGCTGACGCGCATGGAGAAGGAGGGTATCGCCTTTGAGGATTGCCTCGCGGACGCCCAGCGCCTCGGCTACGCGGAGGCCGACCCGACCTTCGACATCGGAGGCTTCGACGCGGCCCACAAGCTCGCGGTTCTCACCTCGCTCGCCTTCGGCTGCGAGATCGACCTCGATTCGATCTTCATCGAGGGCATCGATCAGGTCTCCAATGCCGACATCGAGGCGGCGGCCGAACTCGGCTTCCGCATCAAGCTCCTCGCCGTCGCCCAGCGCACCGAAACCGGCATAGAGCAGCGCGTGCATCCGACGATGATCCCGGCCTCCTCGGCGCTGGCGCAGATCGACGGCGTGACGAATGCCGTCGCCGTCGACACCGATCTCCTCGGCTCGATCCTCCTTGCGGGCCCGGGCGCCGGCGGCGAGGCGACGGCCTCGGCCGTCCTCTCGGACGTGATCGACGCGGCGGGGTCGGCCAGGGTGCCGCCGCTCGGCCTGCCGGCAAATGAACTTGCTCCCTACAAGCGTGCCCGGATGCGGGCACACGAGGGCGGCTACTACATCCGCCTCTCGGTGCTGGATCAGGTCGGCGCATTCGCTTCCATCGCGAGGCGGATGGCCGAGAACGGCATTTCGCTGGAATCCATCGTCCAGCGCCGGCGTGACCAGACCGATGACGGCGCGACCCGTCCCGTCGTGCTGATCACCCACGAGACCACCGAGGCGGCCGTGCGCAAGGCGCTGGAGCATGTCTCGCGCGACGGGCATCTGCGCGGCGAGCCGCGGATGATCCGCATCGAGGCGCTGAACTGACGAGGAGCCGGCGGCGCAGCGACATTGCGCCGTCATCGCTTTCCAGCATAAGACCACGCCACCGGGAGGCGTGAGACCATGACCATCACCGTCGATCAGAACGATCCGCTCGAGCGCATCCTTTCCATCGAAGTCGCGAGGGTGACCGAGGCCGCCGCCATCGCGGCCGCTCTCCTGCGCGGACGTGGAGACGAGAAGGCCGCAGACCAGGCCGCCGTCGACGCGATGCGCTCGGCGCTCTCGCGCCTGCCGGTGGATGGGACGATCGTGATCGGCGAGGGAGAGCGCGACGAGGCACCGATGCTCTTCATCGGCGAGAAGGTCGGCTCCCGCGAGGGGCCCGCGGTGGACATCGCGCTCGACCCGCTCGAAGGCACGACGGTCTGCGCGAAGAACCTGCCGAACTCGCTGACGGTGATCGCGGTGGCCGCCAAGGGCAGCCTTCTCAACGCCCCCGACGTCTACATGGAAAAGATCGCGGTCGGGCCGGGCTATCCCGAAGGCGTCGTCTCGCTGCGCCGCAGCCCGCGTGAGAACCTGGAGGCTCTGGCCGCCGCCAAGGGTGTCCCGATCGGCGAAATCACCGCCTGCATCCTCGACCGCCCGCGCCACGCCAAGCTGATCGAGGAGATCCGCGACTGTGGCGCGGCAATCCGGCTGATCGGCGACGGAGACGTTGCGGGCGTCATCCACACAACCGATCCCGAAGAAACGGGGATCGACATCTACATGGGCATCGGCGGCGCGCCCGAGGGTGTTCTCGCGGCGGCAGCCCTTCGCTGCATGGGTGGGCAGATGGAGGGGCGCCTCCAGCTCAACACAAACGAGAAGCGCGCCCGCGCCGAGACGATGGGCGTGACCGACCCCTATCGCATCTACACGCTCGGGGATCTGGCGAGCGGCGACGTCATCTTCGCCGCGACGGGCGTCACCTCCGGCAATCTCCTCGGCGGCGTGCGCTTCTATCGCAACCGCATAGAAACGCACACGCTGGTGATGCGCTCGCGCACCCGCACGGTCCGCGACATCCGATCGCGCCATTACGACCGCGCCCGGTTCGGGCTCTGACTGCGCTTCGCGAGCCGATGCCGTGAGCGCAGGAGGCCGGCTTTTCCTCGGTGTCGAGCGGTCGTTGCGCGCCCAGCGCTGGGAGCACGCCCTCTCGCTGCGCGCGGAAGGGCGTGCGGTAGAGATCGCGCAGCGTCACGGCCTGCCGGACATCGTCTCCCGCCTCCTGGCGGCGCGCGGGGTGGAGGCGGAGGACGCACAGCGCTTCCTGTCGCCGACCGTACGTGACCTGATGCCCGACCCCTCGACGCTCACCGACATGGACGCGGCCGCCGCACGCATCGCCGATGCCATCGAGCGTGATGAGACCATCGCGATCTTCGGCGACTACGACGTCGATGGGGCGGCCTCCTCGGCGCTTCTGGCGCTCTATCTGCGCCATTTCGGGCGCGAGCCGGCGATCCGCATTCCCGACCGGATCACGGAAGGCTATGGGCCGAACCCGGCCGCGATGCGCGATCTCGTCCTTGGCGGCGCGACGCTGATCGTCACGGTCGATTGCGGCACCACCTCGGCGGAAGCGCTGGACGCGGCGCGCATGGCTGGTGCCGACGTCGTGGTCCTCGATCATCATCAGACGGGCGCTTCGCTGCCGCAGGCCGTGGCGATCGTCAATCCGAACCGGCAGGACGATCTGTCGGGGCAGGGGCATCTTTGCGCGGCCGGCGTCGTTTTCCTGGCGCTCGTGGCCGTCTCGCGCGAACTGCGCCGTCGCGGGCGACCGGCGGCGGGTCTGCCGGATCTCCTTTCGTTTCTCGATCTCGCGGCGCTGGCGACGGTCTGCGACGTCGTCCCGCTTGTCGGTTTCAATCGTGCGCTGGTCGTGCAGGGGCTGCAGGTGATGCGCGGCGCGGAGCACGCGGGACTGCGGGCGCTGGCGCGTATCGCGCGGCTCGCCGGTCCGCCTGACGCCTATCATCTCGGCTTCCTGCTCGGGCCGCGCATCAACGCCGGCGGGCGGATCGGGGAATCTCATCTCGGTGCCCGGCTCCTGACGACGGCGGACGAGGCGGAGGCCGAGGCCCTGGCGCTGCGCCTCCATCTCCTGAACGAGGAAAGACAGGCGATCGAGCGCGACATGCTCGCGCAGGCAGAAATGGAAGTCGCCAATGAAATCGGCGCGGGCGAGGGGCCGCCGATCCTCGTCACCGCTCGGGCCGACTGGCATCCCGGCATTGTCGGGCTGGTGGCCGCGCGTCTGAAGGAACGCTTCACGCGCCCGGCCTTCGCCATCGCCTTCGACGGGGCCGGCAAGGGCAGCGGCTCGGCCCGTTCGGTGCCGGGCTTCGACGTGGGGCGCCTCGTGCGCGAAGCCGTCGAGGCGGGCATCGCGACGAAGGGCGGCGGGCACGCGATGGCCGCCGGCCTCTCGCTCCAGCGCGAGCGGCTCGCAGATTTCCGCGATTTCGTCGAAAGCGAGGGCCGCAGGCGCCTCGGCGACCGGCCGCAGGTGCAGAGCCTGCAGATCGACGGCGCCGTGGCCGCCGGGGGGCTGACACTGGAACTGGCACGCACCGTCGCGCAGGCTGGCCCTTATGGAGCCGGGCACGCTCAGCCGATCTTTGCCCTGCCGCAGCACCGCGTGACGAGCGCCGCGCCCGTCGGCGCGGGCGGCCATGTGCGCGCCACCCTGAAGGCGATGGATGGCGCGACCGTTTTCGCGATCGCCTTCCGCGCGGCTGGTACCGATCTCGGCGCGCGTCTGCTGGAAGCCGGGAGCCGCCCCTTGCACGTCGCCGGATCGCTCTCGATCGACCATTTCCAGGGCCGCGAGAAAGTCGCCTTCCGCATCGTCGACGCCGCGGACGCTTTCGCCTGAGGGTGAGGCCCGGCGAGCAGACGCTCCCTCATCTAGTTTGTGACGATCGAGCGCGAGGCGGACGAGGGCGACTTCGAGGGGGACGATCGCATCGTCAAGCGGTGAGTGGGCCGGCTCTTGAGCTTGGCGAACACGCCGCGGTCAATAGCGCCGCAGATCGCCGCTAGGCTTCGATCGTGACGAGTGTCCAACTCGCATTTCGGTATGCCGGTAACGACGGACAGTAGTGGAGCGTGACACGCGATACCGGCAAGGGCGACGAGCGATGGTCTTGGAACCCTGTAGGGGACACCTCCAAGCGTTCGCGAAGTCTGGCTCAATCCTCACGTCCTTGAGTTCCGCGGGGCATAGCGGCAAACGAGAGATCTGTTCTCGCGGTCTGATAAAACACAGCAGCGCAGGCACCGCGTCTCCCCTACTCTTATCGAGCGGAGTGGAAGCGGCGAGCGTCTCCTGCAACTGGTTTTATTGCCTGAGTGGCTTTCAGGATCGGTGAAGACGGAGAGCGTGGACTTCGTTATGAGGAAGCACTCAACGTCATCTGGTCGGTCGTCTAGGCCTTTCGGCGAGCGTGTCAGAACAGGAAAGATCGGTGGCTCGACAAGTCACCGAGGCGGAGGCGAAATGCTGCAACTACCGGAGGATTTCGATCCTAAGAAGTACCTTGCTCTAAACCCCGATGTGCGTGAGGCAGGAGCTGATCCTGCCGAGCATTTCATTCGATATGGCCATGCTGAGGGGCGGCAGTGGTGGTATGAGACGCCCACACCAGGCGACGTCCGGATGCTGGCTGAAAGCCGTGTTTTCGATCTCGAGGCCTATTTAGATAGATACCCGGATGTGGCCCGCTTCGGCGCGTCGCCTCATGAGCACTTCATGGCGATCGGGGCCGCCCTCGGCTACTGGCCCAGCCTTTTCTTCCGCTCCGACTGGTACAACGATCGCAATGCGCTGCCGGCCGGCACCAACCCGTTCCACCACTACATGAATCATGGCGTCGAGCTCGGGCTCGATCCAAGCCCCTTCTTCGATACGTCCTTCTACATCTCAGCGTACGGCGCGGAGATCCCCGAGGACGTGCATCCTTTGACCCACTTCATCGCGAACGGGCATCTCGGGTTCGATCCGTCGCCGCGTTTTGATTCCCGACGCTACATGGAGGAATATGGGCCGATCGAGGGCAACCCGCTCAAGCATTACCTCGAAGTCGGCATGGAAGCGGGCTACGCGCCGCGGTGGTCGAGTCGCGCCACGCCCGGCGCTCGAGCCGATAGTGCTCGGATCGTCACCGTACGTCGCGGGGCGGTGGGGCGCCGCAACGCGCTCGTGGTCACGCATTCGGGCAACGGCTTCATCCGCCCGCACACCGCCCGCCTCGTCCGAGCCCTCAAAGACATCGGGTATGCGATCCATCTCGTTGTCGCGGCGGACGTGATGGAGGTGGAGTTCCCGAGGGAACTCCGGTCCGCCTGCGATAGTATCTTCGTGCGAGAGAATGTAGGCTTCGACTTCGCGGCTTGGGCGCATGTCTGGGCGCTGATGCCGCAGCTTTACCAATCCGAGGAAGTTCTGCTCACCAATGACAGCATCTTCGGTCCGCTCGACACGGAGCGGATGACGAATATGCAAAGGCGCATCGACAGGCTCGATCTTGATGTGGTCGGACTGACCTCGAACTGGGAGCACGCTCTGCATCTGCAGAGCTACTATCTGGTTCTCAAACGTGCTGCGCTACGTAGCGCAGCCTTGCCTGAGTTTCTCTGTAGTGTGGTGAACCATCCGAACAAAGATCACGTCATCCGTGACTACGAGACCACGTTCTCGCCGAGGATGCGGCGCGCAGGGCTTCGGGTCGGCGAGTTGTTTCCGCCCTACCGTGACAACCGAAATCCGAGTATCTGGGACTGGTCACGCCTCATCGACGATGGCTTTCCCTTCATCAAGATGGCTCTGGTCTCGGGCGAGAATCGCGATCTGTTCCCGGAAGACATCTGGACCTATCTGCGCTCCAACGGCCACGACCCCTTCGCCGAAGACAGTCGCGGCAAGTCCGAGTTCATGTTCTCGCGCGTGTCGTAGACAACTGACGAGTCACATTCCATGAGGGCGGTTCTTTGGATCCGCGCTTTATCCTGCCCGGACCATAACAGTGGTCAGCGAGGAAACGACGGTGATTGCGTTCTTCCACATGGTCAAAACCATCATCCAGGAATAGACCCGTTCAATGGGGAGTAATCCCTCTTTCCGAGGTTAGATCGGCTGCTTTACCGCGATCCTTAATGTGACGATGATCGAACTGCGTCTCGCTCACGCGGGAGCATAGCCGGGCCATGGTATCAACGGCCCGCCGACGGCAGAAACTGATGATACATGATCTGGACCACGAACGAGCGTTCCGCGACAGTTCGCCGGACAGTGGAGTCTTTGTGGATTTCCGAAGGAAAAGCTGGCTGGGGGACCTGGATTCGAACCAAGACTAACGGAGTCAGAGTCCGCTGTTCTACCCTTAAACTATCCCCCAGCAGGGGTGCGCCGCAGCGCGGTGCCCTACATACAGCCTCATGGCGCAGATGCAAGCCTCTTCGTGACGTTTGCATGATCGCTTCGGATGCTTTCGGCCAGCCCGTTTTCGCTCCTCGGCGCGCATCACCCAACGGCACCTCCTTGTATCGAGGCGCCGTCTTGGTAATCTCCGCCGCAACATCCGAGAAACATTCCGTGCGCCCCTTATCGGAGCTGCGTCGGACGAAGATTGCGGAACCATGCCGAAAGCAGGCCACGTCCGAGCGGGCGGACGATGAAGGACGACGGACCGGAAGAGGGGCAGCAGGGCGCGAAGCGCGCGCCGCCGGCTTTGAAACCCTTTGTCGAACAGCCGTCGCGGAACGCAGCTCCTCGCGACTGCGATTCGCCCGCCGACAAGCACCGGAGCATACGCAAGCGTCGCCGCCGCCGCCGCAAGACATCCGCGACCACCGGCATCCAGGGGGCGCGCAGCCTGCCCCCGGCGCTCAACGACAAGCTGGTGAAGGCCGAGGCCGCTCTCGGACGCGTGAGAGCCACTGCTGATTCGGAACGAAGCAAGCCGGGTGACGGCGCCTCGTCGTCTGCCTGGCGCGCACGCAAGGCCGAACGCGTGGCGGAGCCTGAGCCGCGCATCGACGTCGATCGGGCACCGAACGCGCCGACGGAAGCCGGGGAGGCGGCGCGAAACACCGCCGCCCCCGTCTACGCCGCGCTCGACCTCGGCACCAACAACTGCCGGCTTCTCGTCGCGATGCCCACTCGCCCGGGACAGTTTCGGGTCATCGACGCCTTCTCGCGCATCGTGCGGCTTGGAGAGGGGCTTGGGCGCACCGGCTCGCTCGCCTCCACCGCGATGGATCGCGCGCTCGCGGCTCTCGAAGTGTGCAGCCAGAAGCTTTCAGTCCGCGAGGTCACGGGCGCTCGGCTGATCGCGACCGAGGCCTGCCGCGCAGCAGCGAACGGGCAGGAGTTCCTGGAGAGGGTTCACCGGGAGACCGGGCTCGATCTGACCATCGTCAGCCGCGAGACCGAGGCTCGCCTTGCGGTCTCCGGCTGCGGTTCTCTGGTGGATCGCTCGGCCAAGGGCGCCGTCCTGTTCGATATCGGCGGCGGGTCGACGGAGGTTGCGCTTCTCGATCTGCGCGCCGGCTACTCGCCCCGCCTCGCCAACCATATCGTGGCCTGGACCTCGCTGCCGGTCGGGGTCGTGTCGCTCGCCGAGAAATTCGGTGGTCGCGACGTGTCGCCCGAGCTTTTCGAAACGATGATCGTCCATGTCGAGGAGCAGCTTTCGCGCTTTGCCGGTCGGCACAAGCTGGCGGAGATCGTCGGAAAGCCCGGTTTTCACCTTCTCGGCACGTCCGGCACGGTGACGACTCTCGCCGGCGTTCATCTCGGGCTCGAGCGTTACGATCGCCGGCAGGTGGATGGACTTTGGCTGACCGAACCGGACGTCGAGGCGCTCGTCGGGAAGATCGCGGGCTGGAGTTTCGAGGAGCGCATCGCCAACCCGTGCATCGGGTCCGAACGTGCCGACCTCGTGCTCGCGGGTTGCGCAATCCTGCAGGCGATCCGCCGCGTCTGGCCGGCGCGGGCGCTGCGCGTCGCGGACCGGGGTCTGCGCGAGGGACTTTTGACGGAAATGATGGTCGCGGACGGCGTATGGCGCCGTTCGTCCGGCGGCCGGACGAGGACGAACGCATGAGCGGCGGACGAGGCGATGATCGCGGGCTGAATGTCCGCGTCAAGAAGAAGCGGGGACTGACGACGTCTTCGAGGCGTTGGCTCGAGCGGCAGCTGAACGACCCTTACGTGCGCCGGTCGAAGGCCGACGGATATCGTTCGCGCGCTGCCTACAAGCTCATCGAGATCGACGACCGCTACAAGCTTCTGAAGCCGGGCCTGCGGATCGTCGATCTGGGCGCGGCGCCGGGCGGCTGGTGTCAGGTTTCGTTCCAACGCACGCAGAAGGACGGCGCGGCGCATGTCGTGGGCATCGACTACCTGCATGTAGAGCCGATCCCGGGCGTGACGCTTCTGGAGCTCGACTTCCTCGATGACACGGCGCCGGGGCGGCTTCTGGAGGCACTCGGCGGCGATCCGGACATCGTGCTCTCCGACATGGCGGCGCCGACGACGGGCCATCGGCGAACGGACCATCTGCGCACCATGCATCTGTGCGAAGTGGCGGCCGATTTTGCCGTGCGCACGCTGCGGCCCGGCGGGCATTTCCTGACGAAGACCTTTCAGGGCGGCACGGAGGGCGAACTTCTCGCCATGCTGAAGCGCAACTTCACGAGCGTCCATCACGTCAAGCCGCCGGCGTCGCGCGAAGGGTCCGTCGAGCTCTATCTCCTCGCCAAGAACTTCCGCGGACGCCGGGGCGAAATGCCTGCGGACGGCGACGAGAGCGACGACTGAGCCTATTCGGCGGGCGCCCTGCGCCCTGCGATCTCCGCTCCGTCGTCCGGGGAAAGGCGCCAGAAGGCGAGCGCTGAGGCCATCGTCAGGCCGCCGACGATGAAGAACGCAACCGAGAAGGTCGCAAGCGTCGGGATTTCCCCGCCGGTCAGCGCAAGGCCGCCCTCGAGAATCGCACCCGCCACGGCGACGCCCGCGGCGATCGCCACCTGCTGGAACGCGGCGAGGATGGCCGTCGCATCGCCCGTGCGCGCCGGCGTGACGTCCGCAAAGGCGATGGTGTTGATGGAAGTGAAGACAAGCGAGCGAAAGAAGCCGCCGATCAGGAGAAGCACCAGAAGCAGGGCGACCGGCGTGTCCGGTCGATAAAAGCCGATCGCACCCATGAAGGCGCCGCCGATGATCGCCGTGCCGACGAGCGTCGCGCGGAAACCGAAACGCTTGAGGATCGGCTTGGCGAAGACTTTCATCGTCATCGCGCCGCCGATGGACACGCAGGTGATGAGGCCCGACTGGAAGGCCGTGTAGCCGAAGCCGAGCTGAAGCATCAGCGGGAAGAGGAATGGCACGGCACCTGCGCCCAGACGGAAGAGGCCTCCACCGATGACGGCCGCGCGCAGCGTCGGAATGGAGAACAGCGTCACGTCGAGGAGCGGGCGTTCGCGTCGCCGCGCGTGAGAGACGTAAAGCCAGGTGAACAGGGCGCCCACCAGCGCCATCGAGACGCCGGTGACCGGCGGCAAAGCCGGCAGGGAGACGACGGAAAGACCGAAGACCAGGCCTGCACAGGCAAGGCCCGAGAGCGCGAAGCCCCGCCAGTCGAAGGTGACGCCCTTCACCTTCTCGACATAAGGCAGATACCGCTGCGCAAGCACGATGCCGATGAGCCCGATCGGCAGGTTGATGACGAAGATCCAACGCCAGTCGGCATAGGTCGAAATGGCGCCGCCCACCGGCGGGCCGACGAGCGGGCCGATCATCGCGGGGATCGAGAACCAGGCCATTGCCGAGACGAGTTCGGAGCGCGGCGCGGCGCGCACCAGAAGAAGCCGGCCAACGGGCGTCATCATGGCGCCGCCCATGCCCTGCAGGAAGCGTGCGGCGACGAAACCCTCCAGTGAACTGGCCAGCGCGCAGGCCAGCGAGCCGAGCATGAAGACCAGGATCGCGCATTGGAAGATCGCCTTGGCGCCGAACCTGTCGGCCATGCGGCCGGAGATCGGGATGAAGATGGCGAGCGAGACGTAATAGCTCGTCAGCGCGAGCTTCAGCGCGATGGGGCTGGTGCCGATGTCCTCGGCGATCGTGGCGAGCGATGTCGCGATGACCGTCGAATCCATGTTCTCCATGAAAAGGGCGACGGCGAGGACGATCGGGACGATGCGCTTCAAGGCGAGGCTCGCGAGGAGACGGGAAGGCTCGCTTATTATGCCCCGTGCCCTTTTCGCGCAACGACGGCGCGCCAATTCTGCGCAAAGGTCTCAGAACCGATCACGACGGATGGAGAGGTCCGAAATGTCCGACAACGGGTTGAACCGGCGCAACGCTCTGAAGGCCGCCGCCGCAGGCTTCACGCTCGGCGGGCTTTATCACACCACGGCGTCGGCACAGGAAACCGGACGCGAGGGGGCGACAGCCGCGATGCAGGACGAAAATCCGATGGCGCCCGGCTGGCGCCGCTTCCGGATCGGCGACGTCACCGTGACCCAGATACTCGACGGCGTGCGTCCGGGCGAGGGGCCGCACCCGACCTTCGGTGAGGACCAGAACGCCGAGGACGTGGGCGCCCTGATGGCGCAGAACCTTCTGCCGAAGAACGAGTTCGTCAATTTCTTCACGCCGACGATCCTGCAGATCGGCTCCGATGTGATCCTGGTGGACACCGGCTTCGGCGCCGGCGGACGCGCGAACGGGCAGGGTCTTCTCACAGCCCGCATGGCGGCCGCGGGAATCCAGGCGCAGGACGTGACCACGATCGTGCTGACCCATCTGCATGGTGACCACATCAACGGGCTGATCGAGGACGGCTCGCCGGTCTTCGCCAACGCCAACGTCGTGACGGGACGCGTGGAATACGAGTTCTGGACGTCGGACGCCGCACGCAACGGACCGGCATCGGGCAACGCCGAGGCGGTGGCCGCGATGGTGACGCCGCTGGAAGACGGGATGCGTCTTCTGGAGGACGGTGATGAGGTGGTGCCCGGCCTGACGGCACGCGCCGCCTTCGGACATACGCCCGGCATGATGCTCTTCGAACTCGAATCGAACAGCCAGAGACTTCTGCTGACGGCCGATACGCTCTCGCAGTTCGTCGTCTCGTTCCAGCGGCCGGACTGGCATGTGCGCTTCGACATGGACAAGGAAGCCGCGGTCGAGACGCGTCGCCGCGTCCTGGCCATGCTGGCAGAAGAGGGCATCCCCTTCACCGGTTATCACCTGCCGTTCCCGGCTCTCGGTTATGTGGAGGCGGAAGGCGACAGCTATCGCTTCGCGCCGGAGACCTACCGCCTGCTCCTCTGAGCCCTGAAGCTGCCTTCCCAAGCGGGCGGTGAAGTGCTAGCAGCCCTTGCCAATCCTTCGCCGGGCAACTTCTTCCTTGCGCCCGGCCTCCATCATCGGAACGGGCTGGCCATGGCACGCATCATCGAGACCGCAACGGGCGCGACGGCGCTCACCTTCGACGACGTCCTTCTGCAGCCGGGCCATTCGGAGGTGATGCCCGGGCAGGTTGATGTGCGTACGCGTATTACCCGCACGATCGACCTCAACATCCCGATCCTCTCGGCGGCGATGGACACGGTCACCGAATCGCGCCTCGCCATCGCCATGGCTCAGGCCGGCGGCATCGGCGTCATCCACCGCAACCTGACCCCCGAGCAGCAGGCCGAGGAGGTTCGGCAGGTCAAGAAGTTCGAGAGCGGGATGGTGGTCAATCCGGTGACCATCGGGCCGGACGCCACGCTCGGCGATGCGCGCGCACTGATGAGTTACCATCGCATCTCCGGCATCCCGGTGGTGGAGAACGGAGGCTCCGGCGGGCAGACGCGAGGCCGCCTCGTCGGCATCCTGACCAACCGCGATGTGCGCTTCGCCTCCGACGACCGGCAGACGATCGCCGAACTGATGACGCGCGAAAACCTCGTCACCGTCCGCGAGACGGTCGACCAGGAGGAGGCCAAGCGTCTGCTCCATCGCCACCGCATCGAGAAGCTGCTGGTGGTGGACGAGCAGGGCCATTGCATCGGCCTCATCACGGTCAAGGACATCGAGAAGTCCCAACTCAACCCCAACGCGGCAAAGGATCCGCAGGGCCGCCTTCTGGCTGCTGCAGCGACCAGCGTCGGCGAGGACGGGTTCGAGCGCGCCGAACGGCTGATCGATGCGGGGATCGATCTTCTCGTCGTCGATACGGCGCATGGCCATTCGCAGAAGGTGCTGGACGCGGTTGCCCGCGTGAAAAAGCTTTCGAATTCCTGCCAGGTGCTGGCCGGCAACGTCGCGACGCCCACGGGCGCGCAGGCGCTGATCGACGCGGGCGCGGACGGCATCAAGGTCGGCATCGGGCCGGGCTCGATCTGCACGACGCGCATCGTCGCGGGCGTCGGCGTTCCGCAGCTTTCGGCGATCATGGATGCGGTGGGGGTCGCCGACAAGGCTGGCGTGCCCGTCATCGCCGATGGCGGCATTAAATTCTCGGGCGACCTCGCCAAGGCGCTCGCCGCCGGCGCGTCCGCAGCGATGGTCGGCTCGCTCCTCGCCGGCACCGAGGAAAGCCCCGGCGAGGTCTATCTCCACCAGGGCCGCTCCTACAAAGCCTATCGCGGCATGGGCTCGGTCGGCGCGATGGCGCGCGGCTCGGCCGACCGCTACTTCCAGGCGGAGGTGCGCGACACGCTGAAGCTCGTGCCGGAGGGCATCGAAGGACAGGTCGCCTACAAGGGCGCCGTCTCGGCCGTTCTGCATCAGCTTACCGGCGGCCTGCGCGCGGCGATGGGCTATACCGGCGCCAAGACGCTGGAGGATTTCCGGCAGAACGCGACCTTCGTGCGCATCTCGAACGCCGGCCTGCGCGAGAGCCACGCCCATGACGTGACGATCACGCGCGAGAGCCCGAACTATCCCGGATTCGGCGCCTGAGCCGAGCCGGTCATGAGCCGCTCGTGACGTAGACGTTTCGCACGCCGGGCAAGGCTCGGAACCTCTGCACCGCCTCGTCGGCCTCCACGGCAGAGCGGGAGTGCAGATAGAGCGTCGCGGTTTCGCCCCCGTCCTCCATGGGGCCGATCCGCGTACGCTGCAGCGCGTGCGGGGCGGCGGTCTTATGTAGCCGATCGAGATTGAGCGTTCCCGACTCGGCCTCGACGACCAGCTGGCATTTCAGAACCTCGTCGCGAAACCGCTTCTCGATCGGCTTGATGCCGGCAAGAATGATGAGGAGGAGCACGGTCGTCGCGACCGCAGCGAAATATAGACCGCCCCCGACCGCCAGACCGATGGCCCCGACGCTCCACAGGCTCGCCGCGGTGGTCAGCCCCTTGATGGCGTTGCCGCGCAGGAGAATCGTCCCCGCGCCGAGGAAGCCGATCCCGGAGACCACTTGCGCGGCCATGCGCGACGGATCAAGGCCGTCGGCGGAGCCTGGCATGTCGTCGAAGCCATAGGCGGAAACGATCATGACAAGCGTGGCGCCGACGCCGACCAGCATGTGGGTGCGCAGCCCGGCAGCCCAAAGAAGACGTTCACGTTCGATACCGACAACACTGGCCAGCAGGGCCGAGAGCGCCAGACGACCGACGATTTCCCATTCGCTCATGCAAACTTTCCTCCCTTGAGGGCAGGATATAGCGCCCGTGTCGCAGCGACGAGGTTTTCTGCGAGCGCCTGCCGCAAGAGGTCGGCGACATCCTCGAATTCCCCTTGGCGACCGGACGAGGCGCGGTACACGAGAGCAAGGCGGCGCGAGGGCGCCGGGTTCTCGAAGCGCAGAAAAACGATCGCATCCGTCCGGCTTTCGCTCTCGACCGCAATGGTCGGCAGCAGCGTGACCCCCTGGCCGGCGGCCACCAGCCGCAGGATCGTCGAAAGACTGGTTGCGCCGAGAGAGGCGAGGTCGCCCGCTTCGGCGATCCGGCAGACGCTGAGCGCCTGTTCTCGGAGGCAATGCCCCTCCTCGAGGAGAATCAGCCGCTCCTCGGCCAGGGCTGACAGCGGTACGGGGCCGCGAAACCGGGCGGCATCGCCCATCGGTACCGCGAGGACGAACGGGTCTTCGACGAGTTCGATGGCGTTAAGGCCGGTCGCAGCGAAAGGCATCGCGACAACCGCGCAGTCCAGCGCGCCCCTCGTCAGTTCGTCGATCAGCACGCTGGTAACGCTTTCGCGCAGCGCGACACCCGATTGCGGATGGCGAGCGGACAAGAGCGGCAGCCATCGCGGCAGGAGATACGGCGCCACCGAGGCAATTACACCGAGTTTCATTCGGCCAGCCAAGAGGCCGCTCCGATGCCCTGCGACACTCTCGAGATCCCGTAACTCGGCAAGAATGCGCCGCGCCCGCGATCGGACAGCCTGGCCTTCGGCGGTCTGTACCAATCCGTTCGGTCGGCGTTCGAACAGCACGCAGCCTAGAAACTCTTCGAGCTGTGCGATCTGCGCCGAAAGCGCAGGCTGCGAGATGTTCAACTGGCGCGCCGCGCGGCCGAAATGCAGCGCTTCGCAAAGCGCCTCGAAATAGCGAAGTTGCCGAAGAGTGATCATGGCCCATAGGATAATCCGATCGTGGGGCCGAGAAAATACGATTGGAAATTATCAAAAGAGTATGTTGGAAAGTCTCCAAACTCGCCACGAAGGAGACGGCATGACCGATCGACCGAGACTGACCACGACGGCCGGCGCGCCGTTGTCGAGCAACCAGAACTCCAAGACCGTCGGTCCTCGCGGTCCGGTTCTCCTTGAGGATTACCAACTCGTCGAGAAGCTCGCGCACCAGAACCGCGAGCGCGTTCCCGAGCGTGTCGTCCACGCCAAGGGCTGGGGCGCCTACGGCACGTTGACCGTGACCGAGGACATCACGCGCTACTCGCGCGCCAAGGTGTTCGATACCGTCGGCAAGAAGACCGAGATGCTGGCGCGCTTCTCGACGGTTGCCGGTGAGCAGGGTGCGGCGGACGCTGAACGCGACGTGCGCGGCTTCAGCCTCAAGTTCTACACCGAGGAAGGCAACTGGGACGTCGTCGGCAACAACACGCCGGTGTTCTTCGTCGGCGACCCCTACAAGTTCCCGGACTTCATCCACACGCAGAAACGCCACCCGCGCACCAATCTGCGCTCGGCGACCGCAATGTGGGACTTCTGGTCGCTCTGCCCGGAATCGCTTCATCAGGTCACGATCCTGATGTCGGATCGCGGCATCCCGGTCGATCCGTCGCGAATGAACGGCTACGGCTCGCACACCTTCTCGCTGTGGAATGCTGCCGGCGAGCGCTTCTGGGTGAAGTTCCACTTCAAGACGAAGCAGGGGCACAAGACCTTCACCAACGAGGAAGCCGAGAAGGTCATCGCCAAATCGCGCGAGAGCTACCAGGAAGCGCTCTACGGCATGATCGAGAACGGGCAGTTCCCGAAGTGGGACTTCTTCATCCAGGTCATGCCGGAGCTGGAAGCCGAGGCGTTCGAGGAGAAGACCGGCTGGAGTGCGTTTGACCTTACCAAGGTCTGGCCGCACGGCATGTACCCGCTGATCAAGGTCGGCGAGTTCGAGCTGAACCGCAACCCGGACAACTACTTCACCGAGATCGAGCAGTCGGCCTTCAACCCGTCCAACGTCGTGCCGGGCATCGGCTTCTCGCCCGACAAGATGTTGCAGGGTCGCCTGTTCTCCTATCCGGACGCCCACCGTTACCGCATCGGCGTCCATTACGAGTCGCTCGAGGTCAACAAGCCGCGCTGCCCGGTGGCGCACTACAACCGCGACGGCTCGATGCCGTTCGGCCTGAAGACCAATCCGGACGCCTATTACGAGCCGAACTCCTTCAACGGACCGGTCGAGGATCCGAGCGTCGAGGAGCCGCCGCACCGCTACAGCGGTCAGGTCGGTCGCTACGACTTCCGCGGCGAGGCGGACCACTACTCGCAGCCGCGGGCGCTGTTCAACCTGTTCGACGACGCGCACAAGGAGCGTCTGTTCAAAACGCTGGCCGGCGCCATGCAGGGTGTGCCCCAGTTCATCGTGGATCGTCAGCTCGCACACTTCGACAAGGTCGATCCGGCCTATGGCGAGGGCGTGCGCAAGGCGCTTGCCGCGCAGCAGCGCGACGATGCCGAGGCGAGCCTGACGACGAGCCATTCGGCTGCGGCCGAGTAGTCTTCCAGGCGCGACGAATACGGAAGGCCGGGAGCGATCCCGGCCTTCTTCGCATTCGAGGTTGAGGCTTGTCGCACCGCGCAATGCCCGCTACGCACCAATTCATGCACGAAGAACGACCGACATGCGCTTAGGCGGGCGGATCGCTGCGGCGATCGAGGTGATCGAGAACATGGACGCGCGGCGTCGGCCCGTGGCGGACGCGCTGAAGGAGTGGGGCCAGACGCACCGGTTCGCGGGATCCGGGGACCGCTCGGCGATCGGCAACATCGTCTATGACGTCCTTCGTCGCCGTCGCTCCATCGGCTGGCGTATGGGGGCGGACGATGCGCGTCACCTCATATACGGCGCGGTCATCGATGCAGGCCGCAGGCCGGGCGATCTGCGGGCGGAACTGGATGGCGACCGCTACGCCCCGGCCATACCGGAGGAGGATGCGCTGCAGCGCTTCGCGTCCGCCGAAGTCGAATGGGCGCCGCCGGCTGTGCAGGCCGACGTTCCGGACTGGCTGGCCGCACCGCTCGCCGCATCGCTCGGCGAAGCCTGGATCGAGGAGACGCGCGCTCTCGCGGACCGTCCTCCGCTCGACATGCGCGTGAACGCGCTGAAGGCGCGTGTGGAAGAAGTGGAGTCGGCGCTGGCGCCTTTCGCGCCGGTCCGCACGGAACTGGCGCCTCACGGCCTGCGCATCGCGCCTATCGAGGGCGACGGGCGCCATCCCAATGTCCAGGTGGAAGGCGCCTTCCAAACGGGCCTCTTCGAGATTCAGGACGAGGGCTCGCAGATCGCGGCCGCGCTGTGCGGCGCGCGGCCGGGCGAAAGCGTTCTCGACTATTGTGCGGGCGCTGGCGGCAAGACGCTGGCGCTGGCCGCAGCCATGAGCGGGCAGGGAGCTTTGCACGCCCACGACGCGGATCGCCAGCGCCTCGCGCCGATCTGGGAGCGCTTGTCGCGCGCCGGAGCCGCCAACGTGACGGTCCACGCGCCGCGCGAGGATCTTTCTGCGCTCCACGGCTCCTTCGACCGTGTCGTCGTCGACGCCCCTTGCACCGGCGCCGGCACATGGCGGCGCCGGCCGGACGCCAAGTGGCGCTTGGGCGAGAGGCAACTCGCCAAGCGACAGGGCGAGCAGGATCAGGTCCTCGACGCTGCGAGCGCCTTCGTGCGGCCGGGCGGGCGGCTCTTCTACATCACCTGTTCGGTGCTGACGGCGGAGAACGCCGAGCGGGTCGAGGCCTTCCTCGCACGGCACCCGGATTTTACGGTTCGCGATGCGCGTGGCCTGTGGGCCGAGCATTTCCCGACCGCTGGCGCGCGCTATCTTGCGCAGGAGATCGGCGAGGGCGCCGTCCTGACGCTGACACCGCGGCTCAGCGGAACGGACGGTTTCTTCTTCGCCGCGCTGGAGCGAGCAGAATGAAGAAGCATTACGGTGTCCTCGGTCTGTTTCTCGTCGTCACCGTCGGGGGCGGACTTCTCATCGGCTCGCAGACCCAGACCCAGGGCTGGTACGAGAACCTGCGCAAGCCGGCCTTCACGCCGCCCAACATCGCCTTCCCGGTGGCCTGGACGATCCTCTACGTCCTCATCGGCTTTGCCGGCTGGCGGGTGTGGCGCTCCCGGAACCGTCCGGCGCTCGGTGTCTGGACGAGCCAACTGCTTCTGAACTTTGCGTGGACGCCGGTCTTCTTCGTCGCGCACGCGGTCCTGCCGGCGCTGGCTGTGATCGTAACGCTTCTCGGCTCGATCTTCGCCTTCATGGCGACCACAGTGAAGCGCGATCGCCCCGCGTTCTGGGCCTTCGTGCCCTATGCTGCCTGGGTGGCTTACGCGACCCTTCTCAACGCCTCGATCTGGTGGCTGAATTGACGAAAGAACCGGCGGCGCTGCGCAAGGCCGGCCGCCACCGCGTACTCTTCGTCATGGCCGCGCCCGCCGAGTATGGCCCATCTCTGCGGGGTGAGATAGAGCCCCTGATGACAGGCGTCGGGCCAATCGAGGCCGCGCTGAAGGCCGGCATGGCGCTGCAGCGGCTCGCCGATGCGCAATGCCTTCCCGACCTGGTCGTTTCGCTCGGCTCCGCCGGCTCGCGCACGCTGGAGCAGGGCGCGATCTACGCCGTTTCAACTGTTTCGTGGCGCGACATGGATGCGTCCGCACTTGGGTTCGCGAAAGGCATCACACCCTTCGTCGATCATCCCGTGGCCGCGCCTCTTGCCACGCCGCTGCCGGACGTGCCGACAGCGCGTCTTTCGACCGGGGGCAACATCGTCACCGGGCTCGGCTACGACGCCATCGACGCCGAGATGGTCGACATGGAGACCTTCGCACTCCTGCGTGCCTGCCAGAATTTCGGCGTCCCGCTCGCCGGCTTTCGCGGCATCTCGGACGGCGCGGAGGAGCTACGCCACTACGACGACTGGACGCGTCTTCTGCATGTCGTCGATGAGGGGCTGGCACGGATTGTCGCCGCGATCGACGAGGCGGCGGTCGAGCGCGCGCTCGCCGGCTGAAAGAACTTGCATTCGGCCCGGCTTGGACGGAAAAGCCGGCCATGACCCAGCACCCCGACACCATCCTCATCGTCGATTTCGGCTCCCAGGTGACGCAGCTTATCGCGCGCCGTGTGCGCGAAGCCGGCGTGTACTCGGAAATCGTCCCGTTCCAGTCCGCCGAGGAGGGCTTCAGGCGCCTAAAGCCGCGAGCGGTAATCCTCTCCGGCTCACCCGCTTCCACCATCGAGGACGATTCGCCGCGCGCGCCGCAGGCGATCTTCGAGGCCGGCATCCCGGTCCTCGGTATATGCTACGGCCAGCAGACCATGTGCACGCAGCTCGGTGGGAAGATCGAAGGCGGGCTCCATCGCGAGTTCGGCCGGGCCTTCCTCGAAGTTCAGACGAATTCTCCGCTCTTCGAGGGAGTCTGGGCCGAGGGCACGCGGCATCAGGTGTGGATGAGCCACGGTGACCGGGTTACGGCGCTGCCCGAGGGCTTCGAGATCATCGGCGCCTCGCCGGGCGCGCCCTTCGCCGCGATCGCTGACGAGAGCCGACGCTTCTACGGCGTCCAGTTCCATCCTGAGGTCGTCCACACGCCGGATGGGGCGAAGCTCATCTCCAACTTCGTCCACAAGATCGCCGGCGCGCCGGGCGACTGGACGATGGCGGCCTTTCGTGAACAGGCGATCGAGGAGATCCGCGCGAAGGTCGGTACGGGCCGTGTGATCTGCGGCCTGTCCGGCGGCGTCGATTCATCCGTCGCGGCGATCCTCATCCACGAGGCGATCGGCGAACAGCTCACCTGCATCTTCGTCGATCACGGCCTCCTGCGCATGGGCGAGGCCGAGCAGGTCGTCGGCATGTTCCGCGACCACTACAACATCCCGCTCGTCCACGTGCAGGCACAGGATCTGTTCATTGATGCCCTGGAGGGCGAGAGCGACCCCGAGGTCAAGCGCAAGACGATCGGCCGTCTGTTCATCGAGACCTTCGAGGCCGAGGCGGCCAAGCTCGGCGGCGCCGACTTCCTTGCGCAGGGCACACTCTACCCGGACGTGATCGAGAGCGTCTCCTTCACCGGCGGTCCATCGGTGACGATCAAGAGCCACCACAATGTGGGCGGGCTTCCCGAGCGCATGAACATGAAGCTCGTCGAGCCGCTGCGCGAACTCTTCAAGGACGAGGTGCGCGAGCTCGGCCGCGAGCTCGGTCTGCCCGATCAGTTCGTCGGACGCCACCCGTTCCCCGGTCCCGGCCTCGCCATCCGCTGCCCGGGCGGGATCACGCGCGAGAAGCTGGAGATTCTGCGCCAGGCCGATGCGATCTATCTCGACGAAATCCGCAAGGCGGGGCTCTACGACGCGATCTGGCAAGCTTTCGCCGTTCTCCTGCCCGTGCAGACGGTGGGCGTCATGGGCGACGGGCGGACCTACGAATTCGTCTGCGCACTGCGCGCCGTGACGTCGGTCGATGGCATGACGGCGGATTTTTACCCATACGACATGGAGTTCCTCGGCAACGCCGCGACGCGCATTATCAACGAGGTCCGCGGCATCAACCGCGTCGTCTACGACATCACCTCGAAGCCCCCCGGCACGATCGAGTGGGAATAATTCAGGCCTATCTCTGCATGTCGGTTTTGCGCGACTGCATGATCCAGACCGGCTTGTCCTCTTGCGGACGCAGCGCGTAGCCTGAGAGCCATCCGTTTTCCGGCTTGGCGTTCGTGCTGCCTGCGCTGGCCTGGCGACGGCCTCGAACGCGCGGTGGCCGATTTGTCACGTCATTCGTGGCGAGAATCGCCTGATACGGCTTCAGTGCTCCATACGGCGCCGGTGGGTCAGTGAGCGCAACCGATTTCCGGCACAACGGTCAGTTCTCGGCAGTCTTCGTCATCTGCCGGTGCCGCGCGCGAAGGTCTCGCGCCCGCTCCGGAGTGAGATCGTCGATGCAATGGCGGCAGGAGACACCCGCCTCGTATGAAGGTTGGGCGATATCGTCTTCGTTGAGCGGTTGGCCGCAGCCATAACAGGCGACCCAGCGTCCCTGTTCCAGCCCATGCCCCACCGAGACGCGCTCGTCGAAGACGTAGCATTCACCGTTCCAGCGCGACTGTTCTGCCGGCACGTCCTCCAGATATTGCAGGACGCCGCCCTTCAGGTGGAAGACCGTCTCGAAGCCCTTGGACAGCATGTAGCTGGAAGCTTTCTCGCACCGGATGCCACCCGTGCAGAACATGGCGACCTTCCGGTGGACGGCGGGGTCGAGCTCCCTTTCCACGAAGGCCTTGAACTCGGTGAAGCTTTCGATCTGCGGATCGACCGCGCCCTCGAAGGTGCCAAGCTTCGTCTCGTAGCGGTTGCGCGTGTCGAGAACGAGCACGTCCTGCGAAGCGATGATGGCGTTCCAGTCGGCCGGGGTGACATAGGTCCCGGCGAGCCGTGAGGGATCCGCCTCGGGCGCACGCATGGTGATGATTTCGGGCCGGATGCGCACCTTCATCCGCGCGAACGGCCATTCTCGGGCGCTCGAATGCTTCACCTCGCCCTTCGAGATGGCGCAGAGCACCTCCAATTCGCGCAGGAGCGCGGCCGTACCGTCCGGCGGGCCGGCCACCGTGCCGTTGATACCTTCAGAAGCGAGCAGGATGGTGCCGCGCAGGCCGAGCTCGTCGCAATGCGCGCCGAGGCGCGAGCGCAGGGCTTCAAGGTCGTCGAGAGGGACGAAACGATAGAGGGCGACAACATCCAGCATCTCCGCGTCGATAGCGCCGCGCTGGCACGCGGACAAGACGGGGGGCGACGCGCCGTCGTTCGCAGCGGCTATCGCCTTTCGTTTAATGCCTAAACGTAATGTCAGGTTGAAGGATGCAAAACAAAAGTTGCACGGCCCTTATTGATGAATGAAGAATTAACGTTAGGGGAGCGAGGGCTTCCCAACCATTCGGATTTGCAGAGGCGAGGCCAGTTGACCCGCGCGACCTTCGTCGCACGGGGCGGGCCTTGACGCGCCTCTGACAAAAGGGGGCGATCATGGACAATCTCACCGATCTGCAGAACCTCGACTCCACGTCGAACGGCGCGGGCACTCGCGAGGAATTCCTCTTCCATGTCGCCGCGGCCTTTGCCGGGCGGCATCGCGTGACCATCGACTACGCCAACGGCTGGAGCGACGAGCGAAGCCTCCTCCTGCAGGTGGGCGCGCTCGACCCCATGGAGATCGCTTTTCCTTCCACGCAATCCTGGAGCGGGACCGGACAGGTCGTGCTCGACATGCCGCTGGACGTCGGGCCGAACACCCTGTGCTTCAGCGGCCCGAGCCACACCAGCCCGACAATCCGCGCCGTCGCGGCGACGCTTCTGGGCGGCGAGAGAAAGGGCGCGAAGGACGACGAAAGCGCGATCGTTCTCATCCAGAACATCGCCGCGATCGCGTCGCTCGAGGTGCTGCGTCAGATCTCGCAGGCGGAAGCAGCCGAGACGGAGGGCGTGGACGCCGCCATCGATCTGTCTTCGGCCGGTGAGCAGGGCGACGGCGACGGTGCCGGCGGCTCCGACGGTGCGCGCAGCGCCGGTGCGGACGAGCGAGCCGTCGGCTCGGGCTCGCCTCTGACCGAAGCGCTCGGCAGCGCGGGGTCGGTGCCGAATGGCGGGCTGCCCACGGGCTTTGTCGAACTGGACCGGATCGAAGTGGCTCTGTCCGAGGGTGCGCCTGCGAGTGCACCCGCCTTCGCATCGCGTTCCGCCCCGCCGACGATGGCGGAGGGTCCTTTCGCGTTCGCGGCGCAGGCGGTGGACGATGAGAGCGTGCCGCCGTCCGCCGATGAGGAGACGCCGGACGACGATGAAGGCGAGACCCCGGCCACCCCCGAGCCGCAAGAACCGGCCGCAGATGCCGAGGAGCCGAACGCGGAGGACCCGGGAACCGACGAGCCGGCAGTCGTCGAGCCAGCCGCCTTCACGCCGCTTCGCCTTCAGGCGGAGAGCGCCGTTCTGGGCAACTCGGGCGGCAACGTTTCCGGCAACCCCACCGTCGTCACCGTCCAGAGCGCTTCGCCTCTCGACGTTCCGAACGCGCAGGCTGCCGATGGCGGTGGCTATGTCGATTTCGCCGGCTTCGGCTCGGACAACAACGCCGGCTCGGGGCAGTACATTCAGTGGACCTTCGCGGTCGACGCGGACGGGTTCTACGACATCGACGTCGGCTACGCCTTCTCAGCGGCGAATGCGAACCGCTCCATGCGCATGGACGTCAACGGCGAGCTCTGGGACCGCATCTTCGATATGCGCTCCACCGGCGCCAACACGACCTACAGCGAAGCCTCGACTCGTGTCTTCCTGACAGCGGGCGACAACACGATCCGCCTGACCGCGAACGGCTTTTCGGGCCCGAACATCGATTATCTCGACGTACGCAAAGCCGACCCGAACGTCTTCGTCTTCCAGGCCGAAGATCTCGTTCCGGCCGCGACGGCCACGACGCCGCTGACCGCGAACCGCCCCGTGACGCCAGACTTCATGGCGAACAAGAACGCGACGACGGGCGGTACCAACGAGCAGTTCCGCGTCGGCGCGGAAGGCGAGGCGTTCCTCGACTGGGGCGGAGCGGACGCCTTCGTCGACTTCACCTTCACCGCGCCAGCGGCGGGCACCTACACCGTTTCCATCACCTATGCGAACGGCGACGGCGCCAACAACGCCCGGCCGCTGGAACTGGTGAACCTCGCCGACGGCTCGCAGGTCGGTCAGTTCGCCTTTATCGCGACAAACAATCTGGCTCAGCCGCGCATGCCGTCGGACGTCTCCGATATCGACCCGACACCGGGCGTGGCCAACTCCAGCGATGACGCCAACACGCCGGCGGTTGCGACCGGTTGGGAGGCATGGACCACGGAAACGATCACCCTCACGCTTGCGGCGGGCACGACGACGCTTCGGTTGACGTCGCTGGGCACGCAGGTCACGGGACCGAACATCGACAAGATCGTCGTCGCGCTGGTCGAGGACGAAGAGCCGCCCGTCGTCGAGAATGGTGCGCCGACGGCGTTGGCCGCGACCGCGCAGACGAACGAGGACAATTCGGTCGCGATCGACCTTTCCGCCTTTATCGACGATCCGGACGGCGATGCACTGACGCTCACCGCCAGCGTGCCGGCCGCGCAGGGAACGGTCTCCGTCGCCGGTTCGATCATCACCTACGTGCCCGCCGCCGACTTCAACGGCGCCGCGACGATCTCCTACACCGTCACCGATCCGAGCGGCGCGAGCGCGTCCTCCAGCGTTGCCGTGACGGTGAACCCGGTCAACGACGCGCCGACGCTCGACGGTACGATCGCGGACACCACGCTTCCGGCCGGGGGCGGTGAAATCGATCTGTCGTCTCTGGTCGCAGCCGACGTCGACGGCGACCCGCTGACGCTCGAGCTGCGCAGCGCGACAGGGGATCCGCTTCCCGCCGGAATCAGCCTCGTGGCTGGCAAGGTCGTTGTTGCGGCCGGCACGCCCGCAGGAGCGTACGGCCTGGAGATCGTCGCCAGCGACGGCACGCTCCTGTCCGGAGCGGTGGGCTTCGAACTGACGATCGAGCCGGCCGTCATCGACCCAGAGCCGGGCGCCTTCTCGCCTTTCGTGCGGCAGGGCGAGACATTCACCATCGTGCCGGACGGCAACAGCGTCGCGACCGATGACACACTCATCCGCACCCGCACGCAGAACCTGGAGCAGACGCCGTCTCCAACGCCGCCGCCGGGTTACGGCACCGACGGCCTGCGGCCGGGTTATACCGGCGAGGGCTATCTCGACATCAACGGCACCGGCACGGGCGTGCGGGCCACATTCGACCTGGACGTTCCGGCCGGTACCTATGTCCTGCATGTCCGCCTCGCCAATGGCGGCACGGGCGCGACAACCTCGCCCGGCTTCAACCGCCCGATCGCCGTGGTGGTGAACGGCGCGCAGCAGGGCGAGGCCCAGACGACCAACACCGGCGGATTCGATGTCTGGCAGGTGCGCGCCTTCACCGTGACACTGACGGGTGAGGGGCCCTTCACCATCGGCATCATGCAGATGGCGAGTGGCGGTGCCCCCAATATCGATGCCATCGCCATCACCGAGGTCGGTGGTGAGCCATCCTTCTTCGTGCCGGTCTTCACCAGCGCCGCGACAGTGACCTACGCCGAGAACGGCACTGCGCCCGTCATCGACATCGACGCGAGCGATGCGGACGGCAACACGCTCACCTACAGCCTGACGGCGGGGGGCGCCGACAATTCCCTCTTTGCGATCGACCCCGTCACCGGCGTTCTCTCCTTCAAGGCCTCGCCAGACTTCGAGAACCCTGCCTCCGCGGCCGGCAGCAATGTCTACACCGTCGAGGTGGCCGTCTCGGACGGCTGGTCGACGGTGGCGCAATCCATCACCGTGACGGTCACGGATGTCGACGAGGCGCCGCCGGCGGAGAACAGCGCGCCGGTCATCACCAGCGAGCCGATCTTCGTCATCCCCGAGAACAGCCTCGTCGTCGGCAGCGTCGTCGCCACGGACGCCAACGCCGACGCACTGACCTTCGCGCTTTCCGGCGCGGACGCCGACCTTTTCACCATCGACGCCACCGGCGCGATCGCCTTCAAGGCGGCGGCCGATTTCGAGGCGCCCGGTGACGCGGATGGCGACGGTACGTACGAGGTCACCGTGACCGTCGGAGACGGCGCGACGTCGGTCACTCAGGACATCTCGATCACCGTCTCCGACGTCGATGAGGCGCCCGGCGCAATCACCTTCGCCGGCACGCTCTCCCTGCCGGAGAACGCAGCGGCCGGCACGGTGATCGGGACGCTTTCCTCGGTCGACCCCGAGGGCGCGCCTGTCACCTTCACGGTCGACGACGATCGCTTCGTCATCAACGCTGCCGGCCAAATCGTGGTCGCCGAAGGCGCCGTCTTCGACTTTGCAGCGGAACCCGAACTTTCGCTCAGCGTCGTCGCATCGGACGGTACGCAGACGACGACGCGTGCCCTGACGCTCGCCGTTACGGACGTCGTGGAGCCTGTCGGCCCCACGAGCATGCTCTTCGACGTCTCGACGCTGACCTCCTACAGCGCGCAGGACAACGGGCCGGGCACGGCGTCCGTCTCGCAGGACGGTGCATCGCTCGATCTCGGCGGCAATCTGTGGAAGCGCGCCCCCCTCGGGCAGAACTATACGATCACTTCCGAGACGAAGCTGACCGTGACGGTGACGATCGGACAGTACCTGCCCGAGATCATCGCCATCGGCTTCGACGACGACAACTCGCCCTTCGAGATGAGCGACCGCTCAGTCTACCAGATCGCGGGTTCGCAGGGGCAGGCGTCCTTCGTGGACCTCCGCGGTGGCGCGATCGGTACGCCGGGCCAGGTCATCACCCTGACGATCGATCTTTCCGCTCATGCCGGCAAGACGATCAACTCGCTGGTCTTCGTGGCTGACGACGACGTTGCCAGCAACGGCCTCGGCTCCGTCAGCTTCAGCGCTGTGCAACTGAGCGAGGGCGCCGGCGAGCCGGTCGACAACCGCGCGCCGAGCGTGGTGGGCGGCGGCATCGCCGACCTGACGCTGCCCGAGCGCAGCGCGGTGGAAATCGATCTGCCCTTCGTCGACGCCGATGGCGACGCACTGACCTACACCGTGACCATCACGGATGCAGACGGCAATGTCGTCGCCGGTGCCAGCGGCCTCACGGTCATTGACGGCACGCTCGCCGGACCGCTCGGCCTTGCGCCTTCGACCGTCCCCTACGTCGTGACGGTGACGGCCGACGATGGGCGCGGCGGCACGGCATCGGTGGAGTTCCGACTGACGGTGGAGGACGTCAACGACGCGCCGACCCTGGTCGAGGGGATGGCCTACGAACCCTTCTTCGGCAGGATCGGGCAGGAGATCGAGGGCATCGACCTTGCGCTCTTCGCCGACGCCTTCACAGATGCGGACGGAGACACGCTGACGCTCAGCGTCGAGGGCCTGCCTGCGGGCCTCACGGTCAACGAGGAGGGCGTTATCGTCGGAACGCCGACGGGCACTGGCGACGGCACGATCACCATTGTCGCCACCGATCCCTTCGGCCTGCGTGCCGAGCTCGTCCTCGACTTCACCGTCTCCGGCCCGCAGATCGGCGAGGTGACGACCGTCCAGGCCGAAGCCTTCACGGGCCTAAGCTCGGCCATCGGCTTCTATGCGGCGGCCGCCGTCGGCGCGTCCGGAAACCAGATCATCCGCACCAACGCCAACCAGACCGGCGAGATCACGACCGACCTGTCGGCCAACGGCGTGTCGGAAGGCTGGTACACGGTCTCGATCACAGTCTACGACGAAACGGACGGCTCGGCCGTGTTCACGCTGACCATCGGAGACACGGTTCTCGCCGAGAACGTCAGCTTCGACGCGCCGGGCATGTTCCTCAACCCGACGCAGCCGCGTGGCGACGGCGCCCAGACGGGCAATCTAAAGACCATCACCTTCCAGACGCCGGTCTTCATCGAGCCGGGCACGCTCGCCAGCCTCACAGGTCGCGCGGACGGCGGCGAATTCCTCCGGATCGACAAGCTGAGCTTCACCCGCGCGCCGACGCCGGAGCTGGCGCCGGGCGCCCCGCAGATCGACAATGCGAGCGTCGCCGAGAACGCGGCCGGCGCCGTTATCGGCCTCCTTTCGGCGACCGATCCCGACGGCGATCCTTCCGCCATCGTCTACACGGTCGATGACGCGCGCTTCGTCGTCGATGGCGCGACGCTGCGCCTCGCGGACGGCGTCGCGCTCGACCACGAGGCGGCGGATACGGTCACTGTCTCGGTGACGGCGACCGACGCCCAGGGCCTTTCCACGACGAGCGAGCTGACGATCACCGTCGGCGACGTCGACGAGGCGCCGGTCCTTGCAGCCGGCGCCGGGATCGATGACCTGACGCTGACGGCCGGCACGACGCAGACGCTCGACCTCGCGGCGCTTCTGGGCGCCACCGACCCCGAAGGTGCTGCGGTCTCCTACATCGCTCTGTCCGGCGGCGCGGCGCTGCCGAGCGGCATCACGGTCGAGGACGGCCAACTGGTCGTTGCCTCATCGCTGCCGGTCGGCACCTACGAGATCACCGTCTTCGCCAGCGATGGCGCTCTGGACTCGGAGTCCGTCTCCTTCACGCTCACCGTGGCGGAGCCGGGCACCGAAGAACCCTTCGCGCTGACCATCCAGGCCGAGGACGGCGTGCTGACGATCCTCGACAATGACGCGAACGACAACGACACGACCGTTCGAGACCCGTCGAACCCCGAGAACTCGACCAACACGCAACTCGTCAACGGCCTGCGGCCGGGCTTCACCGGCACGGGTTATCTCGATTTCGGCGACACGGCCGGCGACAAGGCGAGCTACACCTTCACCGCACCGACGGCTGGCGTCTACGAGATCGCCATCCGCTACGCGACGAACTCCAACCGGCCGCTCGACTTCGTGGTCAACGGCGGCACGGCGATCGTCCTGCCCTTCGTCGCCACCGGCACGAACGTGCAGGGGCCGGGCGAGGGCTTCAACAACTGGGGCGTCCAGACAATTTCCGTGACGCTCGCAGCGGGCGAGAACACGATCTCGATCGCCATCCCGGCCGGGGCGAACACCGGCCCGAACGTCGACTCCATCACCATCACCGGGCAGGGCGGCGTGCCGGACACGTCTGCGGACGAGGACGGCAACCTCTTCCTCTCGGGCCCGGACGGCCCGCTCACCGGTGCAGCGCTGGAATCCATCAACTTCAATCTCGCCGGCATCGACCTCGACATCGTGAAGGTCGAAATCAGCTTCGACGGCGGCGTCACCCGCACGCTCGTCAACCCGGATGCGGATGGCGACCTCGTCGCCGATGGCTCGGGTCTGACGGCCGGCAACTACACCGCGACGGTCTACGTCACGGACGACGCCGGCAATGTGGCCTCCAGTTCGATGCCGATCGTCGTCGGCGGTGTCGTGCAGCCGCCCTTCTCGGTCACAGTCGAGGGTGAGAGCTTCACGCCCATCGACAACACCGGCACCGCGGCCGAACTGACGCAGGCGCGCACGGCCACCAACCCCGAGACGCGCGACCTGCCGCGTGACGCCAACGGCGATGGCCTGTGGGACGGCTTCACCGGCACCGGCTACATGGACATGGGCACCCAGATCGGCGATGCGGCGTCCTTCACCGTGGATGCCCCGACGGCCGGCGCCTACACCTTCTCCTTCCGCTACTCCAACGGCGGCGGCGGCGCGAACGGCGACCGGCCGATGAGCCTGACCGTCGGCGGGCAGACCGTGACGGTCTCCTTCCCGGGAACCGGGGTCGATGCATGGGACAACTGGCAGACCGCGACGGTAACGGTGAACCTTGCTGCCGGCTCCAACACTGTCACCATCTCCAACACCGTGGCCAACGGCCCGAACATCGACAACGTCACCGTCAGCCGCGAGGGCAGCGAGCCGATCGACACCCGCGAGCAGATTCGCTTCGAGGAGGTCGTGAAGATCAATTTCCAGCCCGCTCCGGGCCAGGCGGCGCAGGGCTTGCCGAGCGGTTACGTCACGCCCGACGGCTACCTCGCCGACATCGGTGCGGCCTTCGGAGATCGCGGTAACGGCTTCTCCTACGGCTGGGTGACGGAGGCGAGCGTCGCCGACGGCACGGGCAACGGCACAATCGCGGCGGCCCAGCCGGCGAACGCTCACTGGTACAAGAACACTGTTCCGGGTGCCTCCGATCTTCAGAAGACCTATGCCCATTTCGAGTATCCGGGCGCCGGCGCGGCTGGCGCGCGGGCCTGGGAGATGGCGCTGGAGAACGGCACCTACCAGATCACGCTTTCGATCGGCGATACGGCCGGGGCGTTCGATTCCAACTACGTCATCAACATCGAGGGTGAGAGCGCGCTGCCGAGCTGGGTTCCAGCGAACCCGATCGACGGAAGCCAGGGCGGCGGCGGCTTCCGCTCCACGCTCGTCACCAAGGTGGTGACCGTCACGGACGGCCGCCTGACGATCGACTCGATCGGCGGCACCAACACGGAAATCCAGTATCTCGAAGTGGAGCGGGTGCCGGACATCACCCCTGATGACGGCCGCTCCGCCGATCTCGACTTCTCACAGTTCGTCGCCCCGATGGCCGCCAACAATGACGGGCAGGTGTCGCTGGCCATTGGCGCCAACGGCGAGCTGCCGGTGGGTATCGACCCGACCTCCTTCCTCGTGGTCGGCGTCAATCTCCAGGCGGACGGCAATCGCGGCCCGAACATCAAGTATGTCGAGAACATCAAGCTTGTGGAGACGCTGACCGGCGTCGAGGTGGCGATCGACGTGCAGATTTCGGGCGGCGCGGACTCGCTCACCATCCGTCCGCTCCAGATGCTGAAGGAGAACACGAGCTACACGCTGAAGGTCCAGGACGTGATGGACCTCGGCAGCATCGAGGACCCGAACGGCGCGCTGCGCCAGTTCCAGGACCTGACGACGACCTTCGTGACGGGCACGGCGCCGGAGGAGGTGGCCCGCGACGTCGCCTTCACCACCAACGTCATCCTCAACGGCTTCGCAGACGGCGCCGGCGGTTTCACGACCATCGAGTTCGGTCCCGACGGCAAGCTCTATGTCGCCACGATCACCGGCGAGGTTCATCGCTGGGAGGTCAACCCGGACGGCACGATCGACAAGGCCTCGATCGAGACGCTCAGCCTCGACTACCTGAACGCGGGCGGCGGCGAGCGTCGCGGTATCGTTGGCTTTGTGTTCGACCCGAACGACCCGAACACGATCTGGATCAGCGACAATGCGCCGATCCCGCGCGAGAACAAGGCGTTCGACACACCCGAATTCTCCGGTCGCATCTCCAAGATAACGCTCGGCGAAGACGGCAGTTTCGCCGGGGCCACGGCCGAAACCTACATCTCGGGCCTGCCGCGCTCGGGCGGCGACCACCTGACGAACAGCCTGGAGTTCCGCAAGAACCCGGACTTCGGCACGGCCGGGGAACCCGAGTATCTCCTGTATGTCAGCCAGGGCTCCAACTCGGCCGCCGGCCAGGCGGACGGTGCCTGGGGCAACCGCCCCGAGCGCCTGCTCAACGCCTCGATCCTCGAGATCGACCCGACGCGCGACGCCCCGGCTGGCGGCTATGACGTGCGCACCGAGCCTGTGACGGCGCCGACGACGACGAATCCGCTCAGCGCCTTTAACCCGGACGGCACCTATCCGGGCTTCTACAACCCCTACGCGGCCGATGCGGTTCTGAAGATCTTCGCCACCGGCGTGCGTAACGCCTACGATCTCGTCTGGCACTCCAACGGCAATCTGTACGTGCCGACCAACGGCACGGCTGCGGGCGGCCGCACGCCGGACGACCCGACCCAGCCCGGCAGCCAGGTCATCACCAACTCGCCGAAGCAGTACGACTACTTCTTCACCGTCGACGAGGGCAAATATTACGGCCACCCGAACGCGCTGCACGGCGAGTACATCCTGAACGGCGGCAATCCGACGAGCGGCGCCGATCCCCATGAGGTCGTCGGCGGCAACGACGGCAACCCCAACACCAACGGCTACGCACCGGGCACCCAGGTCGATCCGAACTACGATTTCGACGGGGTCTACAATCTCGGCTACAACCGCTCGCCCAACGGCGCGATCGAGTACATGGGCAACGCGTTCGGCTCGAACCTGACGGGCGCAATCCTCTTCGCCCAGTTCTCGGTCGGCGACAATGTGCGCATGATCCAGGTCGATGCGTCGGGCAAGATCATCGCCGACGACGTCCTGCGCCGGCCCGACGGCTCGATCATCGACAATTACATCGACCCGCTCGACATCATCGAGAACCCGGCCACGGGCCAGCTCTATCTGATGACGCTCAATCGCGGCACGGGCGCCAGCCAGCTCATCCTTCTGACGCCTGCACCGGGCGGCGTGACAACGGACGACACTGCCGACGTCGGAAACGACCTCGCGCTCGTACCGGTCGACGTCACCGATCCTTCGGCCGCGGTCTTCCAGGTCAACGGCCTTGATGACGACATCACCGCCATCCGTGTCTCCTTCAACGGCGGCCCGGCGACGACGGTGACGCTGAACGCGCAGAACCGCTTCACCATCGATCTGGGCGCCGTCACCGGCGCTGCCACCGGCACCATCGTGGTCACCGACGATGCCCTGAACACCGCGAGCGCCAACGTCTCCTTCACTGTCGGCGAGCTGGCGGGTGAGCTCGTCAATCTCGTGACCATCCAGGCGGAGGACCGCACGCCCGGCGACGGCACCGCCGTCACCATCGCCACCGGCACCGCCGCTCAGATCCAGATCCGCGATGCTATAAACCCGGAGCTCAACGGATCGGGTCCCGGGTACATAAACGGCCTGCGGCCCGGCGCCTTCGGAACTGACGGGAATACCGACAACTCCGATGGCGTTCCGGGTGGCTATGCCGACTTCGGCTCCACCAATGCCGACTTCATCACATTCACCTTCCAGGTGCCCTCCGATCAGGCTGGCTCGGCGGTGCTGCGCTTCCGCTATTCGAACGGCGCCACGGCGGACCGCCCGCTGCAGCTCGAAGTGAACGGCTCGATCGTCAAGATCCAGTCCTTTGCGCCCACCGCCACCGGCGCCGTAACGGATGGCTGGACGGTGTGGGCCGAAGTGGAGGTCCCCGTCGCGCTTCTCGGCGGGCAGAACACCGTCACGCTGCGCTCGATCAACGCCACCGGTCCGAACATCGATCAGATGGAGGTGCTGGTACCGGCGGAACGCGAAACCTTCCCGAACGACGGCGAGGTCGTCGTCGACGGGACGACCTATCTCATCTACGAGGCCGAGAAGGCCGAGCTCGACGGCGCGGCGATCGTGACAGAGAACCGCAACCAGACGGGCGGCGCTTTCGTCGATTTCGTCGGCACGGCCGACCAGTCCATCGTGTGGACGGTCTCTGTCTCGCAGGCCGGCACCTACGGGATCGACATCCTCTACGCACTCGGCGCCGGCAAGGCGGCGCGCCCGATGACGGTGTCGGTGGACGGCGGTCCGCCGCAGACGCTGCCGTTTGTCGCCAACAGCAACGGCGGTGAGACGCTGTGGGGTCCGCAGTCCTTCACCCTCGACCTCGCGGCCGGCACTCACACCATCACCCTCGTCGCGCCGGCGGCCAACGGGCCGAACGTCGACAGCCTGCGCATCACCAAGGAGCCGGTTTCGGTCTTCGAGCCGGATCCGGCCGAGATCACCGGGGAGGGCGGGCGGATCGAGCTGGAGGCGACGGACGGTTCGGCCAACACCATCAACGGCTCGACCGTCGACTTCTACTTCACGGTCGACACGGATCGGATCTACAAGCTCGACGTCGCGGCCAATGCCGGCGCGCCCAACGGGCAGGGGCTGACCTGGTTCCTCAACGGTGTCGCGATCGACGACAGCGCCTTCCCGGGTGTCGGCGTGACGGGCGAGACGTCGATCTATGTCGAGCTGACGGCGGGGACGCAGTATCAGCTTCGCATCGTCTCCGACGCGCCGGGCGCCAGCGGCATCGACTATCTCGACGTGCAGCCTGCGCCGGGCAATCCGAATGCGGACATCCTCGTCGAGAGCCTCGATCCTGCCTTCTTCGCCGACCGCCTCCACTTCTCGTACCTCGAGAATCCGGGTGCCGTCGTTCCGGCGGACCCGCGCGACTACAAGGACACCGGCTCCGTCCGGCTGACCAACACGGGCACGGAGCCGCTGGAGTTCATCGACTTCGAACTGACAGGCCCGTTCGTCCTCGCCAATCCCGCGATCCTCGACGGACTCGTCCTTGCGGCCGGACAGTCGATCGACGTGCAGGTGAACTTCAACCGCGCCGCCTACACGCCGCCAACGACGAACGTGGATGCCACCTCGACCATCTTCGAGGGCGTGCTGACCATCGTTACAAACGATGCCGGCAACCCGGTCTCGAAGGTCCAGCTTTCCGGGTTCTGGCAGGCGCGCGACGAGGGCGGGCAGGAGCCGAACGTCAACGAGATCTGGAAGATCTTCGGGTTCGGAAATGTCATCGAAGGGCTGACGCTGAGCGGCGGCGGCGAGAACTCGGTTCTGTCGACGAACGACGTCTTCGCCAAGACCGACGAGACGGAAGTCCTTTCGCCCTATTGGCGGATCGCCGACGGCGCGACGAGCGCGACGATCACGCAGATCGCCGCTTTCCATGGGCCGGGCGGGGCGACCCTCCACATCCATAATCCAGGCAACAAGGGCGCCAACGTCCAGTTCTGGAACCACCAGGGCAACGACAACCAACGCCTCCTGCCCAACGCCGGCAACGACGCGACCTTCGCCACCCGCACCTTCGACAACGCGACCATCCCGGACGGTTGGGTGGGCAACGAGGTCTTCGGCATCTCGGTGGCGGGTCTCTCGACCGATCCGCGCCTCAACCCGACAGGAGGGGTCATCGTGCCCGGTGCCCAGCAGGGCCATACCGTGAAGATGTTCCAGGCGCTCGACGCCAAGGGCAACGTGATTCCCAACGTCTATCTCGGGATCATGGACTACACGGGCATCAACTACGACTATAACGACAACCTCTTCATCATTGAGGGCGTCGAACCGGTCGGCTTCGGGCAGAACCTCGTCGTAACTGGTCTCGATGACGCGGCGGCCGACGATCGCCTCGTCTTCACCAGTATCGACCAGCCAGCCAGCGCCACGCAGGCCTTCCGCAACGAGGCGACTTTCACGATCACCAATGACGGCTTCGCCCCCCTGGCGATCGCCGGGATCGATATCGCCGATGCGGCTGCCTTCGAGATCGTCGGGACAATCCCGACGAGCATCGCGGCCGGGGCGAGCGCCACGATCACGGTCCGCTTCATCGGCACCCACGCCGGGACCGCGGCGGGCGCCGATCTCTACAAGTCGACCCTGACCATCCGTACGGACGACATCTCGAACGGTGTGCAGGTCATCCAGCTTGCCGGTCTGGCGCAGGAGTTCTCCGAGAACAATTCCGAGCCCACCGTCGCCCAGATCGTCGAGGCGTTCGGCTACGGCACGGACGTGGCCCAGGGCGAGCTCGCCGGGGGCGGCCTCGTCGAGACCATCGGCGACGAAGTGCTGATGCCCTATCTGGAGCGCCTCGACGGCACCAAACCGATCGAGATCATCCAGATCGCGGCATTTCTCAACCAGGGCAACGTTGCACGCCTCGGCTTCCACGGCCTCGGGTCCTCGCAGGTCACGAACCTCTTCGCCAATGACGACCAGCAGGGACAGACGGTCCTGCCGGACCAATTGCTTGCGGGCCCCGGCGCAGGTGCCAGCGTGGCACGCGGCACGATCAACGTGAGCACGCCCTTCGGCCTCTACATCTCGGTGGACGGGCGACCGACCTACTCTTCGTGGACGGACCCGAACGCCAACCGCATCGATCCGAACTTCGGACAGTTGGTCAACGATCAGCAGGGGCACCTCATCCGCTTCTTCCAGGCGCTGGACGCGGACGGCAACGTCATCGAGGGCACCTATATCGGCATCCAGGATTACCCGGGCGCCGGAAACTACGACTACAACGACCATATGTTCGTGGTGAAGAACGTCCGCCCGCACGCGTTGACCGCGGCGGAGGACGCGAACGGCAACGGTGTCAACGACGCACTCGAGAAGGACACCGACAACGACGGTACGGTCGACTTCTTCGATCCGAACACGACGACACCCCCCGTCACCGGGCCGCAGGCGCCCTATGGTGGCACGGCCCCGAGCTTCACCAACGGTGCGCTGACGGTTGATGCCTCGTTCTACGACACGGGCGGGCAGGGCGTTGCCTACAACGACAATCCGGGCAAGGACGGCGGCACCAACTTCCGTCCGGGCGACGGGGTGGAGTTCGTCGGACCGGGCAACGACATCGGCCATGTGCTGCCGGGCGAGTGGGTGGAGTACACGATCAACGTTCCGGCAAGCGGGCTCTACACCTTCGTGGCGAACGCCAAGACACCGGTGACGGGGGCGACCATCGCGGTCTCGCTCGCCGGAGGGCAGACGCTCGGGACGGTGGCGCTGGCCGATGGCCATGCGGGCGGCAGCAATTTCGGCTCGGCGGCATTCGCCAACAGCGCGCCGATCACGATCTCGCTGCCGAGCGGTCCGCAGACGCTCCGCCTGACCTTCGACGGGCCGCTGGCATCCAACGGCTACGTCCTCGACCTCGCGTCCTTCACCATGACCCAGCAGCCGGGTTCGGCGCAGGCGCCCTATGGCGGCACGGCTCCGAGCTTCACCAACGGTGCGCTGACGGTTGATGCCTCGTTCTACGACACGGGCGGGCAGGGCGTTGCCTATAACGACAATCCGGGCAAGGACGGCGGCACCAACTTCCGTCCGGGCGACGGGGTGGAGTTCGTCGGACCGGGCAACGACATCGGCCATGTGCTGCCGGGCGAGTGGGTGGAGTACACGATCAACGTTCCGGCAAGCGGGCTCTACACCTTCGTGGCGAACGCCAAGACACCGGTGACGGGGGCGACCATCGCGGTCTCGCTCGCCGGAGGGCAGACGCTCGGGACGGTGGCGCTGGCCGATGGCCACGCGGGCGGCAGCAATTTCGGCTCGGCGGCATTCGCCAACAGCACGCCGATCACGATCTCGCTGCCGAGCGGTCCGCAGACGCTCCGCCTGACCTTCGACGGGCCGCTGGCATCCAACGGCTACGTCCTCGACCTCGCGTCCTTCACCATGACCCAGCAGCCGGGTTCGGCGCAGACGCCCTTCGGCGGCACGCCGCATCTGGTCGATGCCGACGGGCTGACGCTCTCCGCCACTGCCTTCGACAATGGCGGGCAAGGCGTCGCCTACAACGACACGACGCCCGCGCAGCTCGGCACCAATGCAGTCCGGCCGGGAACAGCGGTGGACATCGTGGCGGCCACGAGTTCGGTTGGCTGGATCGCGAACGGTGAGTGGATCGAATACACGATCAGCGTCGAGGAAGCGGGCTTCTACGACGTCTCGTTCCTGACCTCTCGCGGGGATGCGGCGGGATCACGCTCGATCGTCACCACCTTCGAGCAGAACGGCGTGATCTACCGCACCGCGCCGTCCGTCGCGATCGGCTTCACGGGAGGCTGGGACACCTTCGCGGAAAGCGAGGCGGCGCGGGTCGAGCTGAATGCGGGCGTGCAGACCGTGCGCCTCGCCTTCAACGGTGGAGCCATGGACCTGCAATCCATCTCGATCGAGAAGGCGCCGCTGGCCCCGGCCGCGATGACGACCACGGCCTTCGCATCGGACTTCGCGCAGGATGATCCGCTCGACGCCTTCGTCGCACTGATAGCCGACGACGGCTCGGCCGGTGTGGACGATACCGGCGGCACGCCCGACCCGCTGTTCCACTACGACCTCGTCGTCTGATCCTCCGGGCGCCGGCCCGCCGGCGCCCGACCCTTCCTTGCCGACGCCCGGTGCGCCGGTGTTTCCCAATCTCGACGACTGAGGTCTGCCATGACCAAGGACAAGCGTAGCGTTTCTGTCCGATCCGCAATGCGGACATGCCGGAGCGCTCTTCTCGGCATCTTCATTGTCAGCGCCGTCCTCAACGCGCTGATGCTGACCGGTCCGCTCTTCATGCTCCAGGTTTACGACCGGGTGCTGGCGAGCAATTCCGTGCCCACGCTGGTGGCGCTCTCCGCGATCGCGATCTCGCTCTATCTCTTCAGCGGGCTGCTCGACATCTTTCGGTCGAAAGCCCTCTCGCTGATCGCCATGAGGGTCTACACGCGGCTTTCTGGGCCGGCCTTCCAGGCCTCGGTGCAGGCGCCGCTGCTGATGGGGCGCAAGGGCGCGTCCGTCGACCCGACGCGAGACCTCGATCAGGTCCGGCGCTTCCTGGCCTCGTCCGGGCCGGCGGCGATCTTCGACCTGCCCTTCATGCCGCTCTACTTCGCCATCCTCTTCCTGTTCCACGTCTGGCTCGGCGCGCTGGCTCTCGCCGGTGGAGCGGTGATCTTCGTCCTCGTCCTGGCCAACGAGCTGACCGCGCGCGCCCCGAGCCGCGAGCTGAACGCGCAGAGCGCGGCGCAGGCGACGCTCGTCTCCGGTTCGCGACGCAATGCCGAAGTCCTGCGGGCGATGGGCATGTTCGAGAATGTGTCGCGGCGCTACGATGACCGGTTGGCGGACTACTACGCTGCGCAGCAGGCGGTATCGGGTCGCAGCAACTTCTTCTCCTCCGTCACCAAGATGCTGCGTCTCCTCCTGCAGTCGGCAATGCTCGGCCTTGGGGCCTACCTCGCGATTCACCAGGAGATCACGGCGGGCGTCATGATCGCCGCCTCGATCATCATGGCGCGGGCTTTGGCCCCGATCGAGCAGTCAGTCGGCAACTGGCCTGCCTTCGTCTCGGCACGCCAGGCCGCGACACGGCTGGCCGAGGCGCTGAAGAAGTGCCTGCCGGAAGGCGGCACGCGCAGCCTGCCGGCACCGAGCGGCCAACTGGTCGTCTCCGAACTCGCGACCGCCGCGCCCGGCGAACCGGTGCTGGCGCTGCAGGGCGCCACCTTCGACCTCGTGGCGGGCGACGGGCTTGGCGTCATCGGGCCGTCCGGCTCGGGCAAGACGAGCCTCGTCCGCGCGCTCGTCGGCATCTGGCCGGCGATGCGAGGTTCCGTGCGCCTCGATGCCTCGACGCTCGACCAGTGGCCGGAGGCCGAACGTGGCGCCTTCATCGGCTACCTGCCGCAGGACGTCGAACTCTTCGACGGGACGGTGGCGGACAACATCGCGCGCTTCGGCAACGAGCCCTCCATCGTCGAGATCATCAAGGCGGCACGACTTGCCGGCGTCCACGACATGATCGCCAACCTGCCGGATGGCTACAACTGCATGGTGGGCGAGGGAGGCGCTCGGCTCTCAGCGGGCCAGCGCCAGCGCATCGGCCTCGCCCGCGCGCTCTACGGCCGCCCGTTCCTCGTCGTTCTGGACGAGCCGAACTCCAATCTCGACATCGAAGGTGAGCGTGCCCTGGCCGAGGCGATCCTCTCGATCCGCGCGCAGGGCTCGATCGTCGTCATCGTCGCCCATCGCACCAGCGCGCTGGCCGCCGTCAACAAGGTCCTGATCATCCGCAACGCGCAGCAGGCCGGGTTCGGCCCTCGCGACGAGATGCTTGGAAACGTCATCCCCGTCGGCGTGCAGGACACGCAGAGGAAGGTCCATCATGGCTAAGAACTCACTCGACCGCGATATCGACCGCTCCCTGCGTTTCCAGATCACGACGGCGCTGGCGTCGATCCTGGTCCTTCTCGGCGGCTTCGGCGGCGTGGCGGCCTATGCCGAGATCAGCGCAGCCGTCATCGGATCCGGCACCGTCATCAATGCGGGCCGTGCCAAGGAGGTGCAGCATGCCGACGGCGGCATCGTGTCGGAGATCGAGGTTTATGATGGCGAGCGGGTGGAGGCGGGCGAAGTCCTCTTCCGTCTCGACGGCACGGTCGTGCGTGCCAATCTGGCGATCGTCACGAGCCAGCTCCTTCAGCTTCAGGCCGTCGAGGCCCGGCTGCTGGCGGAGCAGAGCCGGCAGACGGAGATCGACTTCCCCGCGAGCCTCGGCGGTCAGGACGACCGCACCGTGCTTCTGCGTTCCGGTCAGATCGAACTCCTGAATGCCCGCCGCGCCACGCTCGACGGCCGGAAGGCGCAACTCGAGGAGCAGATACGTCAGTTCCACGAACGGATCGCCGCACTGAACGCTGAGCAGGGCGCCATTGCCGAGAATCTGGGCCTTCTGGAGGAGCAGATCGAGGACATCGCCCATCTCCACGAGCGCGGCCTCGTGGTGGACTCCCAGTTCATCACCATCAAGCGCGAGCGTGCTTCGCTCATGGGAAGCCACGCCGCGCTCAGCTCCGAGATCGTCGAGGCGCGCCAGGCGATCGGTGAGCGCCAACTCCAGATGATCCAGGTCGACGAGACCTTTCTCGAACAGGTGCTGACGGAGCTGGAGGACAAGCGGGTCGAGATCGCGCGACTGCGCGAGGAACGGGTCGCCGCGCTCGATCGGCTGGATCGGCTGGACATCCGCTCGCCGCTTTCAGGCTTCGTGCATCAACTCTCCGTCCATACGATCGGAAGGGTCGTAGCGGGCGGCGAGACCCTGCTGCAGGTGGTGCCCGACGACGACGATTTGATCGTCGAGGCCAAGCTGAGCCCGACCGATGTCGATCAGGTCCGCCCCAGTCAGGTCGCACGCATTCGCCTGACCGGGCTCGATCAACGCGTCACGCCCGAACTCTACGGAAACGTGCTCGACGTCTCGCCGGACCTGACCACGGACCAGAAGACTGGAATGTCCTATTACACTGCGCGGATCGATATCCCCGAGGATCAGGAAGCGCGGATCGACGCGAAAGTCCTGCGACCGGGTATGCCGGCGGAGGTCTTCGTCGAGACGAACATGCGTACGATCCTGTCCTATCTGGCCAAGCCTCTGCACGACCAGATCACCCACGCCATGCGGGAGAATTGATGATGGCGAGCCTCACGATGGAAAGCGGCGCCGGCGTCGCGGGGCGTTTGGATGGCGGGCAGAACGACGCGGTGCGAGGCCCCATTGCCGCGCCGGGCAGTGTGCCGGCGCCGGCGCGCGGGGTCGTGCGACTTGGGGCGCGGACACAATCCCCGCCAGAGACAGCCGCCGACGATCACTCGCCATCGGATATCGCCCGGCTCAGCGCCGATCTTGCCGAGCTGCGCGCAGCGCTCGGCCGGAAGGATGCTGGGTCCGCCCCCCAAGACGATGGTGCGATCGTCGAGATCCGGGACGCGATGCGTCATCTGGAGGCCTACTTCTCGATCACGTTGCCGCCGAAGCTCGACGAGATCATTACGTCGAAGCTGTCGGTCGTCTTCGCGGCGGAGCAAGCCAAGGCACGCACGCGCCGATGGCTGGCCCTCGCGCTTTGCGCCAATCTGGTCCTCGGATTGGCGCTGGCGGCAGAGATGCAGGGCGGTATGATGAGTCGCATGGTCGAATCCGCCAGCCCGATCGTCCGGAGCGGCGTAGCTGAGGCGTCCGCCGCGATCGGTTCAGGCGCAGGAGGTCTGGCAGATCTCTTTGCGCGGACCGGGGAGTGAGGCCTCCCATCATCCGCGTCTCGGTCCTCTTACATCGGCCGGACCGATCGACGGCAAGGTGCAGCCGTGCCGCCGCCTGGACAAGAGCATTCTGACAGCGACGCACCTTACCTCACCCGCCGCGTGGACTTTGACTCCGCCGCGCCCTTCGACCGCCTCAGCCTCGTCGCTTGATCGATCTAATGGCGGCCATGCATGGCGAACAGCGCAACCTGCGTCCTGTTTTCCGCGCCGAGTTTTCGCATGATCGAGCGCATGTGGAGCCGCACGGTCGTATCGGAGATGTGCAGGGAACTGGCGATCCGCTTGTTTCCGAGCCCTTCGCCCACGCGCTCCAGCACCTCGATCTCGCGCTTGGAGAGGGTGACGAGGCGGGCGTCGAAATCGTGCGGCCGCCGCTGGTGCGCGACATTGGAGGCGGTGTCGGTCGCCCGGCGATCGGTCTGCACGCCCGTGCGTGCGGTGAAGGGCCAGACGACATGATCGTCCGCGATCAGGCTGATGATCGAGGCAATCGTTTCCGGTGCGGCTTCCTGTGCGATACAGCCGCGCGCGCCGGCGTGGATTGCAACCGTCATGTCCAGTTCGTCGGAGGATTTGAGCAGGAGAACGACGCGCGCACCCGGCAGGCAGCCAGCCGCCTGTTGAATCTGCCTGCAGAGCGACGTCTCGCCCGTCGGGTCCAGAAGGAGGATGCTGCCCACCGGCGCTACATAACCACTGAGCGAGAGCTGCTCGACGCGCTGATAGCCACGGACCGGCCCGTGATGGGGTTCGATGAGCTTCTGCAGGCTGTGGCGCAGGAGGCTGTGACGCGAAACGATGATGGTCTCGAACGCAGGGTGGCGTTCGGCGTCTATCATGCCGGACAAGTAAACTTCAGGCATCATACCTTCAGTTCTCCCATCGCCCCTCGTCGGCGCAACATTTAAAAAGTGAGTGTATTCAATAATTTCCTACACCTCGATTCTCCGTCGAGGGCTCATTCGAGAGTTGTTGTCAACTCATCATCCCCGAATCACCAACAATAAGCAACAGGTTTTTAGTGTCGTCTTCCCTAGCGGGAATCGCGAAGTTGTTCGCCCGCAACATGCCGTTGAAACGTGTTACCCAGCGGGAGATGTGCGTCCATCAGGTCATCGCACTTCAGTCCGTACGGCCGACACCGGCGGCTCATCGCGAACCAGAGTTCGGGGCAGGACCACGCCGTCAGCGCAGAGCCTTCTGGCCGGAGCGTAAGCACGAGCGGCGCGGCCGGCCAGAGCCTGTGCGCGCAGCGGGATGGAGTCCTCTCACGCCATCGTCCCGCCGATCGTGGTGGCGTAGACGGCGAAGAGAAGCAAAAAGAGCAACAGATCGCTTATCGGGAAGACCCCAGGCCTCCATGACCCTCGAGCAACTTCGCATCTTCGTCGCCGTTGCGGAACGACAGCACGTAACCGAGGCGGCCCGCGCCCTGAACCTGACGCAGTCCGCTGCGAGCGCGGCGATCGCCTCTCTGGAGGAACGCCACGACGTCAGATTGTTCGACCGGGTCGGGCGCCGGATCGAACTGACCGATACGGGCAGAATGTTCCTGCCCGAGGCACGATCCGTTCTGGCCCGCGCTGAGGAGGCTGCCGCGATGCTCTCCGCGGTGACGGATCTGCGGCATGGCCGCCTGCGGATCGCCGCCAGCCACACCGTGGCGAACTATTGGCTGCCGCCATTGCTTTCCCTGTTCCATGTAGCCCATCCCGGTATCGACTGCGTCGTCCGCATCGCCAATTCGGCTAGGGTCGAGGCGGACGTTCTCGAAGGAGAGGTCGATCTCGGCTTCGTCGAGGACACGCCGCGCGACGATGCCCTCGCCAGTGTGGACGTCGCGCGGGACCAACTCGCGCTCATCGTCGGTCGCGATCACCCGTTCTCTGGTCGCGAGGGTATCGACAGAGACGATCTCGTCGCCGCTGACTGGATCATGCGAGAGCCGGGCTCGGGCACGCGGACCATGCTGGAAAAGGCACTCGAGCATCTCGGCATCGCGAGGAACGCGATCGGCATCGCGCTCGAATTGCCCTCGAACGAGGCCGTGCGTTCCGCGGTCCTCGCCGGCGCCGGCATCGCGGCGCTGTCGCGGCTCGTCGTCGAAAGCTCTATCGAAGAAGGACGGCTGAAGGTCCTGCCGTTCGACCTGCCGGTGCGCCACTTCAGCGCCGTCCACCACCGCCAGCGCCACATCAGCCGCGCGGCGGCCGCCTTCCTGTCACTCGCGCACACGAGGTCCGACCCCTGAATAGCACGGCTTGGGGTTCAGAAGGCAGCCGTCCTTATCGTATCGCCTTGCGGGCTACCATGCTCGGCCTTGAGGCATGGCGCTGCGAAAAGCTCCCCGAGCCACGCGCCGCGCAGCGTCCGAGCGGCCACGATCGTCCAGACGGCGGCGAGCAGCACGACAAGCGCGACGCCGAACACATGAATCGCCGGCACCGGCAGGATCGTGCCGAGCTTGAGGGTCGCCAACGCGTAGACCCCGATCGGGAAGGTATAGCCCCACCAGCCAAGATTGAACGGTAGGCCCTCGCGCAGATAGCGCAGGGTCACGAGCGTCGCGATTGCCAGCCACCATAGGCCGTAGCCCCACAGGAGAAGCCCGCCGACGAAGCCGAGGCCTTCCACCGTGCCGGCGAACCGCTCCAGTCCGTTCGCGGCCAGGATCGCGGGGGAAGCGGCGCCCAACGTCATTAGCCCGAGAGCGCCCGTTCCGATCGGACCCAGCGCCAGCCAACTCGAAGCTGCCATCGATGCGTGCGGCAGCTTGTGGACGGCGAGGCGCAAGACGAGGACGACGAGGACGCTCATGGCGAGCGGGACCGACAGCGCCCAGAGGATGTAGGATACCGTCAGGATTGTGAACTGGCTCTGCGGGTCGGTCAGGTGCGGCGCGAGAAGCGCACCCGAGACGGCCACGACTTCTGCTGCCACCATCGGCAGAAGCCAGACCCCCGTCATCTGGTCCACGGAGTGGCTCTGGCGTGTGAACATCATGTAAGGGATCGCGATACCGCAGAGAGTGGCCATAGCTGCGTCCAGCCACCAGAGCGCGTGAGCGATCTCAACGGCCGCCGAGCCGAAGCGCGGCAGGCCGAAGATCAGGAAGCCGTTGATGATCGTCGCCAGCCCCATAGGAATGCAGCCGAAGAACATCGATACGACGGAATGGCCGAAAATACGCCTCGCGCCGTCAAAGAAGAAAATCCATCTGCCGGCGTAGAGCCCTGTGAACAGTACGAAGAGGCCGGTGTTAAAGAGCCAAAGCCCTTCAGCCAGACCATGCAGCACCGGTACAGACCGACCGACCTGCGCCAGCGCGATCGATAGAACGCCGGTCCCCATCGTCACCGCGAACCAGTTGGGGGTGAACTGCCTGACGACCTCGCGCGGGCTGTCGAGGCGAGAAAGAGGTCGAAGGCCGAGCGAGACGGCTCGCATCTGTTCGAACGTCATTGAATAGGGCTTTCGGGTTCGTCATGGGAAAGATGACGGTCGCCGACCTGCTGATCCAATGATTAATCAATGTCGATTCGTTCGGAAATATCGATTAGTCATACGATGCGACGCCGAGCCTTTCTTGAACGGCAGATCTGCCAAACCCAGCGTTGGAACGCACTCGGGAGCGCTTCTCGGCGACAAAGAGTGGCGCAACGCGCCTTTGAACTGGGGCCGCACGGCGCGTCGGCGCCAATGGCCGAGACCTTGCGGCCCGGATCCAGGCTGGGATGTCGGTCGCAGTCGATGGGCCACGCGCGCCACCAACCGAGATCGTGCCGGCATTTCGTGACGCTCGCTCGAGAATTCGATTGAAGAGGACGATCACGCGGCCGATACGGAAACGGCACCACTGCCGAGCAGCCCGGTCCACACATCATCTTCGATCGGGAATTGGCATTGCTTAAACCGCGCCGAAGGATCGGGGCGGGAGCTGGTACGCCCAAGGGGAATCGAACCCCTGTTTTCGCCGTGAAAGGGCGACGTCCTAACCGCTAGACGATGGGCGCAGCGAGGGGACCTATAAGGCGAGTCGCCCGATGGCGCAAGGCGTCCGCGAACGAAGAAGCCTTGCTTCCGACAAGCCTGCCGTTAGCCGTCCTGGCGCTTGCGGCAGGCCCAGTTCCAGTCCCGCTTCGTGCCGCTGTCCACGTGGATCGCAGCCGTATGGCAATAGGTGCCGACGCCGCCGCGGTTCGGCAGAGCGCGCACGAATTCCGCGACCGCACGGCCGCTCACGCCCGGAACATGAAGGTCGGCTGCCTTGCACGCCATGTGCATCGAGGCCTTCGCGCCGCGCACGCGCCTGTTGTGCGCTGGCGAGCGATAGCCCGACGTGATCACGACCTTCTCGCCGAAACGCCGCTCGATCTGCTGGAGAAGACCGACCAGCTTCGTGTCGAAGCAGTTGGTGACGATGTCCTCGCGCTGGACAAGGAAGCCGCTGGGCGCGAGGCGCGCCATGCCCGAGAGCGACGCGACCTGATAGGAGCCGCCGATATCGTCGAGGAAGTCTTCGTCATCCACCGATGCCCGCTGCCCGATCTCGAAAAGCGATGAGGGGTCGACGCCGGGCAGGGCCTCCATGGGCTGAGCCCTCCCGGCGCCATCCGTCTGAGTGACGACGACGCGGCCGCTCTTGCCCTGCTCGGCATTGCGGACCGGCGTGCGGGCCTCGGAATCGGTGAAGAGGGAAGCGTAGAGGGAGCGGTTCGAATCGCGGCTGGGGGCGTTGGGAGCCGCGAAGGCGACCACGGAAGGCGTGCGGGCCGATTCGGCGGTTGCAGCCCGGTCGCCCTGCAAGGGTTCCTCGCCCGGCAGAACGGCAGCAACTTCGGTGCCGGTCTCCGCCGCAGCCTCGTCAACCTGCACGGCCTGTGCCTCGTCGCCGGAGGCTTCGCGCTCGACCGAGGCGATGGCTTCGCCATCTGCGGGCGCGCCGTCCCCCGATTGCGCGACATCGGACTGCGCGACATCCTGAAGGGAGGTGTTCGGGGTGAAACCGAAGGCGCTCGTGTCATCGACGGCTGAAACGCAGCCCGACAGGATCAGCAGCCCTGAAAGGAGAATGGTCCCCGAGGCGAGAGCCGGCGTGAAGCGTCGGCGCGGTTGGCCCGACGGCAAGCATTTTCGGGTTTTCAATCCCCTGTCCACCCTCTCGTGGCCGGACGCACCCCTCTCTGACGGGGCGCTTCTTCCGGCTTTTCGGTACGTCGATCCCCTCGACGGGGCGAGCCTGAGGCGGCTCGCCGCTCACTGCATCGGTCAGAACTGGCGCTCGATTACGGCGTCAGGATGACAGCGATGTTACCACGTTCCCGTGTTCTGCATAGAGGACCACGGTTCGGCAGGCTCTTTGGCCGGTCCCTTCTGAAGAAGTTCGATGGAGATTCCGTCTGGGGACTTCACGAAAGCCATGTTGCCGTCGCGCGGCGGACGGTTGATCGTCACGCCCTTGTCCATCAGCGACTGGCAGGTCTCGTAGATGTCGTCGACCTCGTAGGCGAGATGTCCGAAATTGCGCCCGCCCGAATACTCTTCGGGGTCCCAGTTGTACGTCAGTTCCAGCAACGGCGCCATATCGGCGCGCCCTCTCTCCTCGTCGTCACGCGCTGCGAGGAAGATCAGCGTAAAGCGCCCGCCTTCGTTGTCGATCCGGCGTGTCTCGACCATGCCCATCTTGCCGCACCAGAAGTCGAGCGCGCTGTCGATGTCGGCGACGCGCACCATCGTGTGGAGATATCGCATCATTGTCCCTTCCGTTCGATGACGCCGCGACACATAGCAGGCCTGTCGCACACGCCAAGGTCCGGGACGGGCCAGGCTCCAGCCTCGTTCAAGTCGAGGACCCGGAAAGCTTTGCGGAAGGGTCCTGTCGCTCTTGTGAGGGGCCCTATGTTCGGCGGTGGCTGACACGGAACGCCTTGCCGAATAATCTGGTTGATGCATGATTCGGCGAGGATGCCAGACGGGATTTCCACGATGACGCAGCGGGCCTCCGCGGCAACGCGGGACGACGAGCGCACCGGCGATACGCCGGAGGTGGAGTGCCGCGTCGTGGCGGGCACGATCAAGTGGTTCGACGTCGCGAAGGGTTTCGGCTTCATCGTGCCGGACGGGGAGGATGAGGACATCCTCCTGCATGTCACCTGTCTGCGGCGGGATGGTTTCGCCACCGCGATCGAGGGCGCTCGGCTTGTCTGCGAGGTGATGCGCGGAGATCGTGGCCTTCAGGCCTTCCGCGTCGTATCGATGGACTCCTCCACCGCGGTGCATCCGTCGCAGATGGCGCCGGCGCGCACCCATGTTCAGGTCGATGCGACCAGCGATCTGGAGCATGCCACCGTCAAATGGTTCAATCGCACGAAGGGCTACGGCTTCCTTTCACGCGGCGGAGAGACCGAGGACATCTTCATTCACATGGAAACCCTTCGCCAATTCGGCATGACGGAACTGCGGCCGGGCCAGACCGTGATGGTTCGTTTCGGTAATGGCGCCAAAGGCCTGATGGCCGCCGAAATCCATCCGGCTTCGGGGCCCGTCCATCCGGTGTCGCACTGATGGGCGCGCTCGCCGCTGCCGGCCGCAACTGGCGCGTCCTGGCGCTGGTGCTGGTCCTCGCCGTCGCCTCGGTCTTCGTCTTCACGACCAACTCGATCGGCTCGAGCGCGACCCTCGTCACGCAAGGGGGCACTCACCGCATCGAGGTTGAGGTCGTGGACACGCCGGACACGCGGGCGACCGGCCTGATGCACCGCGAGAGCCTGGACGAGGACCACGGCATGCTCTTCGTCTTCGACGAGACCCAGCCGGTCTCCATGTGGATGAAGAACACGCTGATCCCGCTCGACATGCTTTTCCTGCGAGAAGACGGGAGTGTCGCAACGATCGCGCGCAACGCCCGCCCGTTCTCCCTGACGCCGATCCCGTCGAGCGAACCGGTGCGTTACGTGCTGGAACTCAACGGCGGGGCAGCTCAGGACTACGGCGTCGCGGTGGGGGACCGTCTGGTCCACCCCGTCATCGGCACGCGCTAGAGAAGCATCTCGAGGCCGCGCCCGGCGTTGAGATAGGGTGCCGGATCGACGGCCGTGCCTTCGTTGAGCACCTCGTAGTGGAGATGCGGACCGGTGCTGCGCCCGGTCGAGCCGACACGACCAACCGTCTCGCCACGCTCCACCAGATCGCCCAAGGCGACATCGATCGCGGACAGATGCGCGTAGCGGGTAATATGGCCGGACGGGTGGCGGATCTCGACGGCGAGCCCGTATCCTCCGTTGCGACCTGCCCGAACGACCTCGCCGTCGCCGGTGGCGAGCACGGGGGAGCCGGTCCGTGCGGCGTAGTCGACGCCGGAGTGCAGAGCTTGGCGGCGCAGGAACGGATCGGTGCGTACGCCGAAGGCGCTGGAGCGCCGGGCACCATTGACCGGCCGACCGAGGGGCAGGCTGCTGGCCACCTCGCGCGAAAGGCGAAGCTCGACGAGCGCGCCGGAAAGACGGGCGATGCCTTCGTCGGCCTTCTCTGATCCGGCCGACCCAAGCGGAATGAAAATGCCGCCCATCGCCGAAGCGTCCGCCGGCACGGTGTAGCCGGCCTGTTCGATGACGGACGCGGCCTGCGCCGCGCGCATTTCCACTTCGGCGGCGAGGCGGTCGAGCTCGGCTGCCTGATGGCGTTCGGCGACGGCAAGCTTCGCTTCGATCGTGTCGAGCAGCACGTCTCGCGGGGCGTCCTCGACCAGAGCGAGGCGAGCATCGCTCGCGCGATCCGTGCGCAGATCGAACCCCTCGAAGGGCATGCGGGCAGGCGCAGGTTCCGCTGCATAGGCGGACGCAGCAGGTGCCGGCGTCAGGACGGCGGGACGCGCCTCCTCCACGAGAGGGGCCATCAGCTCGGCGCGCGCCTCGATGGCACGCTGACGCTCGAGGATGGTCTCCATGCGCGCCGCAATACGCTGCTGCTCGACGACCTGACGGCTGGCGGCGTGGTCGAGCTGACGGCGAAGGTCGGAAATCCGCTCCTCGTAGGCCGAGACGGTGCGCGCCTCACGCGCCTTGAAGGCAGCGGCGACATTGTCTCCCGACAGGATGAGTGCGGCGAGCGCCACGCAGCCGGTGGCCGACAGAGCGAGAGCGGCGATCCCGGTCTTCAGTGCCCAGGGGCGCAGGCGAATACTGCGTGTGCGCGCGCCTGACGAGATCGTCAGCGTGTGGGCCGGGCGAACGGTCTCGAAGAGCGGGGGTCGCGAGGCGGGCTTCATGGCGATCCGGGGCAGGAAGAGAGCGATCTGACGCAGCCATTACGCATCGTTAGGGTTAAGGATCGGTGAGTCCTCCGCCGTGCGTTCAGCTCGAAAGCGGGGAAAGCGAGCGATAGAAGGTCGGCGTCAGGCCGGCCTCGGCGCGTGCGCGATCGTTGAAGGGCGGCTTGACGTCGCCGCGGAAGCATTGGCGCACCAACTCCTGAAAACGCGCCGCCGGGTCGAGCCCCTGCCGGGCACATAGGAAGCGGAACCATTTGGCGCCGATCGCGACGTGCTTCTTCTCGTCGTTGTAGATGATTTCGAGGATCGCGGCCGTCTCCTCGTCACCTGCCTCGCGCAGCTTCACGAGCAGGGACGGCGTCACGTCCAGCCCGCGCGCCTCCAGAATCAGCGGCACCACTGCGAGCCGGGCGCCAAGGTCGTGGGCGGTGACGCCGACGGCCTGCCAGAGCCCGTCATGGGCGGGCTGCGCACCGTAGAAGGAGCCGAGTTCCACGAGCCGCGTCGACAGGAGGCGGAAATGCTTGGCCTCCTCCATCGCCACGGTCATCCAGCCATCGAAGAAGGAACGCGGCACGCGCTCGCCGGCAAAGCGCGCGACGATGTCGAGAGCGAGATCGATGGCGTTTAGCTCGATATGGGCGAGCGCGTGGATCATCGCGAGCCGCCCGTCCAGCGTGTGGGCGGAGCGGCGCGGGACATGCCGCGGTGCGACGAGGTCGGGCTTGGCCGGGCGCCCGGGGCGCGTCGGCAGCGGCCCGTCGGCGGGGGCGTGCAGGCCGAGGCGCCGCGCGAACCAGCGTGCCCCCGCGTCCTCCGTCAGCGCCAGCTTGTCCTCGAGGACGGGGGCCGAAAGAGCGGCGATGGCCGCGCCGCGCAGGCTGCGTGCGCAAGCGCTCACGCCAAGGCTCCAAGGGCGCGAGCGGTCTCCAGAACCTCCTCGGCATGGCCCTTCACCTTGACCTTCGACCAGAGGCGGGCGATCCGGCCGCCGGCGTCAACGAGCGCGGTCGCGCGTTCGACGCCCATATAGGTCCGCCCGTACATGCTCTTCTCGACCCAGAGCCCGAAGGCGCCGATCAGCGCCTTGTCCTCGTCGGCTGCTAGGCGGATGGTGAGGTCGTGCTTGGCGCGAAACTTGTCGTGCGAGGCGACGGGGTCGGGCGAGACACCGAGCACCTTGACGCCGATCTCCTCGAAGGCAGGCGAAAACGTCGAAAAGTCCTTCGCCTCGACCGTGCAACCGGCCGTGTCGTCCTTGGGGTAGAAATAGAGGACGAAGGGGCGGCCCTTGAAGTCGTCGAGCCCGATCGTGCCGCCGCCAGCCAGAGGCAGGGAGAAGTCGGGGCAGGGGTCGCCTTCGTGGATCGTCGGCATGGAACGCCTTCCTTTCGGCCATATGAAGTGGAAGATGTCTCCTACCGTATCCGTTCGATTCAGGCACTCCCGGCCGCGACCGGGCCGGGCCGACAAACCGAAAGCGGAGCGAAGCCGACGATGAACCTGCACATGATCGTATCCGGGTGTCCTCGCGCGTTGCGTCGCCTCTTCGATCGTGCAGCTGCCACCCTTCCGCGGGTCCTCGGCACGGTATGAGGCTCGCGGGTCGCCTTCTCGTCGCGGCGCTGAGCCTCGCGCTCGTTCTCGTCATACTGGCGCTCGGTGCCGTGGCCTTCGTGGTCTTCACAGAACCGGGCAATCGCTTCGCGCGCGAGCGGACGCAGGCGACGATCGCACGCCTTCTCGGCCCCTCCTATGTCGGCGATCTCGGCGAACAGAGCTTCGAGATGCGCGGGGACGGCACGCTCGCCATCGGCTGGGAAGGCGTGACGCTTTCGCGCGCGGACGGCACCGAACCGCCGACGCGCATCGACCGCATCGGCGTCGCCGTACGGCTGATGCCGCTTCTGGGCGGGGGGCTCGAATTCGGCAGGCTGGAGATCGAGGGCGCGGAGATCGATCTTGGCGCATTCCTTTCCGGCCAGTCGGCCGAGCCGCCGCAGGAAGGGCGTTCGGTCTCCCAGATGGCGGATGGCGCCGTCGTCGCGCTGGAGCGCCAGCTTTCGACGCTGAATGCCCTGCGCTTCGACGCGCTGGCGTTCCGCGACATCGCGATCGAGGGCCTTCCCGGCCCGCTCGGCGAGGGGCGGCCCGGCCATGTGCAGTTCGCCGAACTGCGCCGCGACGGCGGTGGCACGCTCGATCTTTCGGCGGCCGTCACGCTCGGCCGCCTTCCGCTGGCCTTGGACGGGCGGGCCGAGTTCGACGAGGATGCCCGGCTGGACGCTATCAGCCTGCGGTCCGGTCCGGTCGACCTCGGCCTCGTCGTGCCGCCTGGGCCGGCCGACGATCCGCGCGACGACCGCCCCTTCGCGACCGATGCAGATCTGGCCCTCACGATGAGCGTCTCGCGCTCGAGCGAGACCGATAAGCTTTCCTCCGAGCTCACGATGACCGTCGGGCCGGGCGCCGTGCAGGCGGGCCGGAACCACACCCGCGTCGAGGAGATCGCCCTGCGCCTTCGACACGAGGAGGGCGCCGACCGGATCGAGGTCGCGCCGAGCCGCATGCGCTTTGCCGACGTCTCCTTCGGCCTCACCGGCCAGGTGGAGGCCGTGGCGGGCGAAGACGGCGAGGAACTGCGCTTTGAGGCCGCGGCGCGCGATCTCGCCTCGCGCATCGGCTTGCCCGAGGAGGCGGACGAGCCGATACGGGCCGACGTCTCGGTCGCGGGCGTCGTCAACCTCTCGGCCGGGCGCTTCGAGCTTTCCAGCCTCGACCTTCGGTCCGGCGAAAACCGGCTGGCCGGGACGGGCGTACTCGACCTTTCGGCGCCTCAGGCCCGCAGCAGCCTGACGATCGAGGGCACCACCCTCGATGCCCCCACCGTCAAGGCGCTCTGGCCCTTCAACATCGCGGGCCGTGCGCGCGGCTGGGTGGTGGACAATCTCGGCGACGAGGGGCGGGTGCCGCAGGCATCGATCCGCCTCGATGTCGCGCGGGAGCGCTTCGGCCGTGCGTTCGGGCCCGGGGGCGAGGCCCGACCGCGCGAGATCGCCGTCGATGTCGCGGTCGAAGGGGCCGATCTCTCCACCCTCGGCGAACTTCCGCGCCTCTACAACACCAACGGCAATGTACGCCTGCGCGGCACGCGCACGGTCATCACCGCGCAGGACGCGATGATAGAGGGCCATGACGCGGCTGCGCTCGGCACCTCGACCCTGACTTTCACCAAGCCGCGCGACGGCAACCGGCGCGACGCGTTGCTGGACATCGCGATCGACGTCTCCGGGGGGGCAGGCGACCTCCTTCGCATCGCTGACGCACACCCGATCCGCGCCCTTCGCGCCCTCGACTTCACGCCGCAGGATGCGACGGGCACCGGACATGCCAAGGCCGATGTCTCGCTGCGGCTCAGCCAGGATCTCGAACCGGCTGACCAGCTTCAGGACTGGAGCGTGATCGCCGAGTTGATGGACGCTTCTGTCACGAAGCCCATCGAAGGACGGCGCTTCGAGCATCTGTCGGGGGAGGTTGCGGTCGACCCGGGCGCGGCGCGTGCCAATCTTACGGGCATGATGGATGCAATCCCCGCAACGATTGCGGCGAGCTTCCCCGTCGGCCAAAGCCCGACTGTGGAGCGGGCTGTGGACATCGACCTCGATATCTCCGCAAGCAAGGCGACCGAGATCGTGCCGGCGCTCGCCGGCTCGCTGGAGGGCTCCATCGCAGGCGAGCTGCGCCAGGACGCATCAGGCCTGCGCGCCACGCTCGACCTCACGCGCACCGGGCTCTCCATCCCGGCCATCGCCTGGCGCAAGGGGCCGGGCATCGCTGGTAAGCTCGACCTTTCGATCGAGCAGAACGGCGAAGAGATGCGGCTCGGCGACATGCGTCTGACGGGCGACGGATTCTCCGCAAGTGGCTCGGCCGTGGTCGACGGAAGAGGCCTTTCGTCTGCGCGGTTGGGCGACATCGCGCTGAACCCGGGGGATGCGGTTTCGCTGGCGATGCAGCGGAGCTCCAACGGGTTTTCGGTCTCGGTCGAGGGCACGCAGTTCGACGCCCGTCCGCTTCTCCAGCAATTGCGCAACGATGCCGGCCGCTCGCGCGAGCCGAACCGCAGCGGCCAGACCTTCGACATCGAGGCACGGATCGACCGCGTGCGCGGCTTCGACGAGCGGGTGATGGAGGGCGTCTCCGTCAACTACGCGAGCTACGAGGGGCGCGTCGCGGCGCTCTCCCTCACGGGCCGGATCGGGGCGGGCGTGGTGCGTGCGGACCTTTCGCCACGCGGCGAACGGCAGGCGATCCGCATCGCGAGCGAGGATCTGGGTGCCTTCGTTGGCTTTGCCGGCGTCTACGGAAACATGGACGGCGGTGCCGGCAGCCTCGATCTCTCGGGCACTGCCGAGGGGCGCTATGTCGGCCGCCTCCAACTCGCGAACTTCACCATCGTGGACGAGCCGCGCCTCGAGCGTTTCGTGGGCTCGTCTCCCGCGCCCGGGCAGCAGAGCCTCAGCCAGGCGGTCGGCAAGGATCTGCGCACGAGCCGCGCCTTCTTCGACCAGGCCTCGGCGGAGCTTCTTTATGCCGACGGCAGGCTCGCGGCGCGCAACGGCATCATCCGCGGGCCGATCTTCGGGTCGAGCTTCGAGGGCACACTCTACGACAGCCAGAGCCGCATCGACATCGCCGGCTCGTTCATGCCCGCCTATACGGTGAACCGCATCTTCGGCGCGCTGCCGCTGGTGGGCCAGATCCTGGGTAACGGCAACGAGGGCGGGCTCCTCGGGATCACCTACCAGCTCTCCGGCAATTTTGCCTCGCCGACGCTGACGGTGAACCCGATCTCGCTCGTCGCCCCCGGCGTCTTCCGGCAGATCTTCGAATACTGAAACAAAGAAAGGGCGCCCAGAGGGCGCCCCGGATTCGACGGCGGCCGGCCTGCGGTCAGGCCGGGCGCACGAGAACGTGCTTCTTGCGCCCGACCGAGAGCTTCACGACGCCTTCGCGAAGATCGGCGTCGTCGACCGTCTGGCGCTCATCCGAAACGGAGGCGTCGTTGACGCGCACCGCGCCGCCCTGGATGTGACGGCGCGCCTCGCCGTTGGAGCCGGCAAGGCCGGCTCGGACCAGTAGCGTCAAGACGCCAAGACCGCCCGAGAGTTCGCCGCGTGCGACCTCGATCGTCGGCAGATCCACTGCGAGCGAACCTTCCTCGAAGGCGATCCGCGCGGTTTCGGCGGACTTTTCGGCAGCTTCGCGTCCGTGAACGATGGCCGTCGCTTCCGTGGCGAGGATCTTCTTGGCCTCGTTGAGCTCCGATCCGCCGAGGCTCGCGAGCTTGGCGATCTCGTCCAGCGGCAGGCGCGTGAATATCTTCAGGAAGCGGCCTACATCGGCGTCCTCGGTGTTGCGCCAGTACTGCCAGAAATCATAGGGGCTGAAGAGGTCGCCGTTCAGCCACACGGCTCCGGAGGCGGACTTGCCCATCTTCTCGCCGGAGGACTTCGTCAGAAGCGGCGTCGTCAGCGCGTAGAGCTGCGGGCCGCCCATACGGTGCGACAGGTCGACGCCGTTGATGATGTTGCCCCATTGGTCCGAGCCGCCCATCTGCAACACGGTGCCGTAGCGCCGGTTAAGCTCGGTGAAGTCGTAACCCTGCATGATCATGTAGTTGAATTCGAGAAAGCTCAGCGACTGCTCGCGGTCGAGCCTGAGCTTCACCGAATCGAAGGACAGCATGCGGTTGACGGAGAAGTGCCGGCCGACGTCCCGCAGGAATTCGAGGTAGTTGAGCTTCAAAAGCCATTCGGCATTGTTGACCATGATGGCGGGGTTGGAGCCGCCGTAGTTCAGGATGTTGCCGAAGACCCGCTGGATGCCGTCGATGTTCGTCTGGATCTGCTCAGGGGTCAGGAGCTGGCGCTGGTCGTCGCGGAACGACGGATCGCCCACCATCGACGTGCCCCCGCCCATGAGGCTGATCGCCTTGTGGCCGGTCTCCTGCAGCCAGTAGAGCATGGTGACGGTGATCAAATTGCCGATGTGGATCGACGTCGCGGTCGCGTCGTAGCCGACATAGCCGGTGATCGGTCCCTTCATCGCAAGCGCGTCGAGGCCCTCGGGGTCCGAGATCTGATGGATGAAGCCCCGCTCGTCGAGAACGCGCAGGAAATCGGACTTGTACTGGCTCATCGGGTGGTCTTCCGGAACATGCGTGTGCTGGGGAACGCGGGGAGCGCGCTCCCGTCTGGCTATTTCAGGCGCTTGGGCTGAGCGCCGGGCGTCAGCTCGCCGACAAGGCGCCGGTCGAGATAGTCCGCGCACTCCGCCATCAGTTCGGGCATGTGATCGGAAAAGAAGTGGTTCGCGCCCTCGATCGTCTTCTGGGTGATGAGGATGCCCTTCTGCGTCTTCAGCTTCTCGACCAGCGTCTGGACGTCCTTCGGCGGCGCCACCCGGTCCTTCTCGCCGTGGATGATGAGGCCCGAGGACGGGCAGGGGGCGAGGAAGGAGAAGTCGTAGGAATTGGGCTGCGGCGAGATCGACATGAAGCCCTCGATCTCCGGACGGCGCATCAGGAGTTGCATGCCGATCCAGGCGCCGAAGGAATATCCGGCCACCCAGCAGTTCTTGGAGTCGGGGTGGAGCGCCTGCACCCAGTCGAGCGCGGCGGCCGCGTCCGACAGTTCGCCCGCCCCGTGGTCGAACTCGCCCTGGCTGCGGCCGATGCCGCGGAAGTTGAAGCGCAGCGTGGTGAAGCCTCGCTCCTGGAACATGTAAAAGAGCTGGTAGACGATCTGGTTGTTCATCGTCCCGCCGAAGCGCGGATGCGGATGCAGGACGATGGCGATCGGGGCGTTCTTTTCCTTCGCCGCCTGATAGCGGCCCTCGATGCGCCCAGCCGGGCCGTTGAAGATGACTTCGGGCATTCTCTTGTCCTATAGGATCGACCGGCGGTCGGTGGCTCCGCCTTGACGGAGGATAGGCAGCCTCGTACGTTCCAGTTTAGAACAATTCAAAACTACGCGATGTCCGTGACGGCGCTATGTAGTCCGTGGCATGACGCGAATTCAAGAAATTTGCGCATGGGCGCCGATTTCGAAGGGGAGCCGACCAACGCGATGACGCACGGCGCATCCCGTTTGTATTTCGATCACAACGCCTCCGCCCCGCTTCTGCCGGAGGCGCGCGAGGCGCTGCTCGAAGCGCTTGACGCAGGCGGCAATCCGTCTTCCGTGCACGCCGAGGGGCGGCGCGCGCATGCGACCGTGGAACATGCACGTGAGGCCGTGGCCGCGCTCGTCGGCGCCGAGCCGGCTTGTGTCGTCTTCACCAGCGGCGCCACCGAGGCGGCCAATCTCGCGCTGACGCCGGACTGGACCCGCAGCGGCGAGGCTCTGCGCCGCGAAAGGCTCGCAGTGTGCGCGGGGGATCATCCCTGCCTGACGGCGGGCGGGCGCTTCGATCCGGCGGCGGTCGAGGAACTGGACGTCGATGCGCGCGGCGTGATCGATGGCTCGATGCTTCGCGCGTGGGCCGGGCAGGGCGCCCCCGGACTTCTGGCCTTCGCGCTCGCCAACAACGAAAGCGGCGTCGTCCAGCCGGTCGATCCCGTTCGAGAAGGCCTCGCCGGCTCGGACACGATGGTCGTCGTCGATGCGGTGCAGGCGGCAGGGCGCATGCCGCTCCACATCGCCTCGCTCGGCGCGGATGCGCTGATCCTTTCCGGTCACAAGATCGGCGCGGCGACGGGCGTCGGCGCCCTCGTCCTGCGGGACGAACACACCGCGCCGGCCCGGCTGTTGCGCGGAGGTGCGCAGGAAGGCCGTCTGCGCGCCGGAACGCAGGCCGTCGCCGCGATCGCGTCCTTCGGCGCGGCAGCCAGGATCGCCCTTCGGCGCACAAATACTGAGCGCGCGGCGATGCTCGCAATGCGCGAACGGCTGGAGGCTCGTCTGCGAGGCGCGTCGCCTGAGGCGGTCTTCGTTGGCGAGGGCGCCGTGCGCCTGCCGAACACCCTGCTCGTCGCCGCGCCCGGCCTTCGCGGCGAAACCGCGCAGATCGCGCTCGACCTGCAGGGCTTCGCCGTCTCGTCCGGCTCGGCTTGCGCGTCGGGCAAGGTAGACGTCAGCCCCGTCCTGTCCGCCTACGCCCGAGGCGGACTCGCGATCGAGCCTGCGCTCGGCGCTGTCCGCATCAGTTTCGGCTTCGAGACGACAGACGCCGAGATCGATGCTATGGCCGACGCCATCGCGGGCCTGCTTGGCAGAGCGCGTGCGAGAGAGGCCGCATGATCGGCAGCGGTCGGCGTTAAACTTGTGCTCTGACTTCAAGTTTGATGCTGGCGTGCCCATTTGAACGATTATAAAGAGGCGTGAATCGCGCCTGCCCCGTCCACCGGGCTTTGAACCCGGCGAGTATGGAGACGACCAATGCCTGCAGTCCAGGAAACCATCGATCAGGTCCGCCGCATCGATGTCGATCAGTATAAATACGGCTTCGAGACGCTGATCGAGATGGACGTGGCCCCGAAGGGCCTGAACGAAGACATCATCCGCCTGATCTCGTCCAAGAAGAACGAGCCGGAATGGATGCTCGAATGGCGCCTGGCCGCCTTCGAGCGCTGGAAGACGATGGAGAGCCCGTCCTGGGCGCGCCTCGACTATCCCGAGATCGATTTCCAGGACATCCATTATTACGCCGCGCCGAAGTCGATGAGCGGTCCCGCCTCGCTCGACGAGGTGGATCCGGAAATCCTGCGCACCTACGAGAAGCTCGGGATCCCGCTGAAGGAGCAGGAAATCCTGGCAGGCGTGCGCCGGGCGGACGAGCCGTCGACGCTCGACGAGGACGGCGAGCCGACCGAGAACGGATACGGCCGAAAGGTCGCGGTCGATGCGGTGTTCGATTCCGTCTCGGTTGCCACGACCTTCAAGAAGGAGCTCGAGAAAGCCGGCGTGATCTTCATGCCGATCTCCGAGGCGTTGCGCGAGCACCCCGAACTCGTGAAGAAGTATCTCGGCTCGGTCGTGCCCGTGTCCGACAACTTCTTCGCCACGCTGAATTCCGCCGTCTTCACGGACGGCTCCTTCGTCTACGTGCCGCCGGGCGTCCGCTGCCCGATGGAGCTGTCGACCTATTTCCGCATCAACGAGCGCAACACCGGCCAGTTCGAGCGCACGCTGATCATCGCTGACAAGGGTTCTTACGTTTCGTATCTGGAGGGCTGCACGGCGCCCCAGCGCGACGAGAACCAGCTTCACGCCGCCGTCGTCGAGCTCGTCGCGCTCGACGATGCCGAGATCAAATACTCCACCGTCCAGAACTGGTATCCGGGCGACAAGGAAGGCAAGGGCGGCATCTACAACTTCGTCACCAAGCGCGGCGACTGCCGGGGCGCGAACTCGCGCATCTCGTGGACTCAGGTCGAGACGGGCTCGGCGATCACCTGGAAGTACCCGTCCTGCATCCTGCGCGGCGACAATTCGCGCGGAGAGTTCTACTCGATCGCGGTGTCCAACGGGCGCCAGCAGATCGACTCGGGCACGAAGATGATCCATCTCGGCAAGAACACGTCGAGCCGCATTATCTCCAAGGGCATCTCGGCCGGGCAGTCCAACAACACCTATCGCGGGCAGGTGACGGCGCAGCGCCGCGCGGCGAACGCACGCAACTTCACCCAGTGCGACTCGCTCCTGATTGGCGAAGAGTGCGGCGCGCACACCGTGCCCTACATCGAGTCCAAGAACTCGACCGCGCAGTTCGAGCATGAGGCGACGACCTCGAAGATTTCCGAGGACCAGCTGTTCTACTGCATGCAGCGCGGCATCCCCGAAGAGGAGGCCGTGGCGCTGATCGTCAACGGCTTCGTCAAGGACGTCATCCAGCAGCTTCCGATGGAATTCGCCGTCGAGGCCCAGAAGCTCATCGGCATCTCGCTCGAGGGGAGCGTGGGATGATCGAGGGGATCGACGTCGAAGGGCGCTGCTCCTGCGGCGCCGTTCACATGACGGTGCGCGGGCATCTCGTCGCAATGGCCGAATGCTGGTGCGACGATTGCCAGAAGGAGACCGGAGGCGGTTCAACGCGCAGCGTTATCGTGGCATCCGAGCATGTCGAGATGTCCGGCCGGGACATAGGCGAGCATCGACGTGCCTCTGATCGCGGCTCGCAGGTGGTACGCCGCTTCTGCCGCTCCTGCGGTGACGTGATGATGGCCGATGTCGAGGATATGCCCTTCAGCGCCGTGCGCCTTGGCGCGCCAGACAATCGTTCCTTCTTCCGGCCGCAAATGGTGCTCTTCACGAAATCCGCGCCGGCCTGGGCACCGTTCCCCGAGGGCGCACAACTCTTTGAAACGCAGCCCGCCGCTGCCGACTAACATTCGCACGACGAGAGACATTCGATGCTGGAAATCCGTAACCTCCACGCGCGCGTCGCGGACACTGAAACCGAGATCCTGCGTGGCCTCGACCTGACGGTCGAAGATGGCGAGGTTGCCGCGATCATGGGGCCGAACGGCTCCGGCAAGTCCACGCTGTCCTACATCATCGCAGGCCGCGAGGACTACGAGGTCACCGGTGGCGACATCCTCTACAACGGCGATTCGATCCTCGAGATGGACGCCGCCGAACGCGCTGCCTCGGGCGTCTTCCTCGCCTTCCAGTATCCGCTGGAGATTCCGGGCGTCGCCACGATGACGTTCCTGAAGACGGCGCTGAACTCGCAGCGCAAGGCGCGCGGCGAAGCCGAACTGACGACGCCGGACTTCATGCGCCGCGTGAAGGCTTCGGCGGCCGATCTCAAGATCGACGCCGATATGCTCAAGCGTCCGCTCAATGTCGGCTTCTCCGGTGGCGAGAAGAAGCGCGCCGAGATTCTGCAGATGGCGCTTCTGGAGCCAAAGCTCTGCGTCATGGACGAGACCGATTCCGGCCTCGACATCGACGCGCTGAAGATCGTGGCGGACGGCGTGAATGCGCTGCGCTCGCCCGAGCGCTCCTTCCTCGTCATCACGCACTATCAGCGCCTGCTGGACTACATCGTGCCGGACAAGGTCCACGTCCTCTACAAGGGGCGGATCATCAAGTCGGGCGACAAGAATCTCGCGCTGCAGCTCGAAAACGAAGGCTACGCGCAGATCATCGGCGAGGCGGCCTGATACGATGTCCCTGACGAACAAGACCGTGACGACGCCGGTTGAGACGGCACTCGTCGAGCGCGCGGAGGCGAGCGGTGCGGTGGCCGATGCGGGCCGCAAGGACGCGATCGAGGCGCTGCGCGCCTATGGTCTGCCGAACCGCCGGGTCGAGGCGTGGCACTACACGGATCTGCGCGCGCTGATGGGCCGCGTGCCGGCGGCCGCCGGCGCCGAGGCGCCTGCCACGAGTTTCCTGACGCCGTTCCTGCCGCACAGCCTCGTCGTCGAACTGGGCGCCGAGCCTGCGGGCAACGACGCTCATCCGGGCCTGGCCATCGCGCGCGGTGACGGCGCGGCCGACTGGCGCGAGACGGCCAATCACCTCGACCGCGAGGTCGACACGATCCGCGTCGTCAACGCGGCGCTGGGCGCCACCGGCACGGCGATCAAGGTTGCGGCCGGAGCCGATGTCGACACGCCGATCGAACTGCGCCCGGAGCCGCGTGCCGAAGGCGCGCACGGCTACGCGACGTTGAACATTGGCACCAGGGCCAAGGCCGTCGTCGTCGAGCGCGCGGCGCCTGGCGCTGCCGGCGCCGTCTCCTCGACCGTCAGCTCCGTCGAACTCGAAGAGGGTGCGGAGATCCTCTGGATCGTCGTTCAGGAGAAGGGCACGGACGAGACGCATCTCGGTCAGCTGAACGTTCGTCTCGGCGCTGATTCGAAGCTGCGGCTCTTCGTGCTCAATGCTGGCGGTGCGGTCGTGCGACAGGAGATCCACGCCGAGACGGTCGGCGAGGGTGCCGACATCCAGATCCGCGGCGTGAACCTCCTCCAGTCCGGCCAGCATGTGGACGTGACCTCGACGCTGTACCACAACGTCGCGCACACCACCTCGACCGAGGTCTTCCGCAACGTCGTCACCGGCGGGCATAGCGTGTTCCAAGGCATGATCCGGGTGGCGAAGGGCGCGCAGAAGACTGACGCGAAGCTCGCCTGCAACTCGCTGCTTCTGTCGGACGAGGGCGATTTCTCGGCTAAACCAGAACTCGAGATCTTCGCCGACGACGTGGTGTGTGGTCACGGCGCGACGGCGGGCGAGATCAACGCCGATCACCTCTTCTACCTGATGAGCCGGGGCATTCCCGAGCACATGGCGCGCGCGCTGCTGGTGAAGGCCTTCGTCGACGAGGTGGTCGAGGAGATCGAGCACGAGGCGGCGGTCGAAGCGCTGGAAGCGCGCATCGACGCGTGGCTCGCGGTGGAGCGCCCGGCGCAGCAGCAGACGGCGGCCTGAAGCGGCCGCAGGCGGAGGTCCGCACGATGGACGATCAGACGAGACCATACGATGTCGAGGCGATCCGCCGCGACTTCCCGATTTTGTCGACGCAGGTCTACGGCAAGCCGCTCGTCTATCTCGACAGCGGCGCCTCGGCGCAAAAGCCGAAGGCGGTTCTGGATGCGATCCAGAGCGCCTACGCGAACGACTATTCGAACGTCCATCGCGGGCTACACTATCTCTCGAACCGCGCGACGGATGCGTTCGAAGCCGCGCGCGAGACGGTGCGCGCGTTCCTGAATGCGGGTGGCGCCGAGGAGATCGTCTTCACGCGATCGGCGACCGAGGCGATCAACCTCGTCGCATACGGCTACGGCATGCCGGAGATCGGCGAGGGCGATGAGATCGTCCTCACGATCATGGAGCACCACTCCAACATCGTGCCCTGGCACTTCATCCGGGAGCGGCAGGGTGCGAAGCTCATCTTTGTGCCGGTCGAGGACGACGGTTCGATTTCGGTCGAGGCTTTCGAACGGGCGATCACGCCTCGCACGAAGCTCGTCGCCATGACGCACATGTCGAACGTTCTCGGCACGGTGACGCCGGTCAAGGAGGTGACGGCGCTGGCGCATTCGCGCGGCATTCCCGTTCTCGTCGACGGCAGCCAGGGGGCCGTGCACCTTACGGTCGACGTCCAGGATCTCGACTGCGACTTCTACGTCTTCACCGGCCACAAGGTGTACGGCCCGACGGGGATCGGCGTCCTCTACGGCAAGGCGGAGATGCTGCGGCGCATGCGCCCCTTCAACGGCGGCGGCGAGATGATCGTCGACGTCAGCGAGGATGCGATCACCTATGCCGATCCGCCGCACCGTTTCGAGGCCGGCACGCCGCCGATCGTCCAGGCGATCGGGCTGGGCGCCGCTCTCGATTACATGCGGGAGGTCGGCCGGGATGCGATCCGTGCGCATGAAGAGTCCCTTCGGGACTATGCGCACGAACGGTTGCGCGCCATCAACGCGCTGCGCATCTACGGGGATGCGCCCGGCAAGGGGGCCATCGTCTCCTTCGACCTCGAAGGCATCCATGCACACGACGTGTCGATGGTGATCGACCGCGAGGGCGTCGCGGTGCGTGCCGGCACCCATTGCGCGCAGCCGCTGTTGAAGCGCTTCGGCGCAACCTCTACATGCCGAGCGTCCTTCGGCATGTACAACACGAAAGCGGAGGTCGACCGCCTGGCGGAAGCGCTTGAGAAGGCGCGGCGGTTCTTCGCCTGAGGATGACGAGATGAGCGACGATATTGCGACGGCGAACGTGGCGATGGCGCAGGGCGGCGCTACCGACTCTGCGATCCCGGCCGAAGAACTGGCGCGCCTGACCGACGATATCGTCGCCGCGCTGAAGACCGTCTACGACCCCGAGATCCCGGCCGACATCTACGAGCTCGGCCTGATCTACAAGATCGACATCGACGACGACCGAAACGTCGACGTGCAGATGACGCTCACCGCGCCCGGTTGCCCGGTGGCCGGCGAGATGCCGATCTGGGTCGAGAACGCGGTGTCGTCGGTCGAGGGTATTCAGGCGGCTCGTGTGGAACTCGTATTCGATCCTCCTTGGACGCCCGAGCGTATGAGCGAGGAAGCGCAGGTGGCGGTCGGCTGGTTCTGATCGCTTCTTGCCAAGACTGGCGGCCGGGGCCATTTTCGGGCCAGCCGCCAAATTGCATTGAAAGGGGCCGACGATGGGCCGTTTCTCCGTTCTGACAATGACCGACGCCGCGGCCAGCCGCGTCAACGCGATCGTGGCCGGCAAAGGCGGCGATGCGCTCGGCATCCGTGTCGGCGTCAAGAAGGGTGGCTGCGCGGGGATGGAATACACGATCGACCTCGCGACCAATTCCAAGCCGGGCGAGGATCAGGTGGAACGCGACGGCGCGCGCGTCTTCGTCGCGCCCGAGGCAGTTCTTTTCCTGCTCGGCACCGAAATGGACTACGAAGAGACGGTGCTGCGCTCCGGGTTCACCTTCCGCAATCCGAACCAGACGTCGGCCTGCGGCTGTGGCGAATCGGTGGAACTGCAGAAAGCCGACCTCGACGCGCTGGCGGCCGCTCAGGCCTGATCCGTCCATGATGGACGAAGAGCATCTTCGCGATCTCTTCGCTTCACTTTCCGATGTCCGTATCCGCCGAATGTTCGGCGGGCAGGGCATCTACAGCGGCGAAACCATCGTTGCGCTCGTCATCCGCGACCGCCTTTATCTGAAGACCGACGAGGCGACGCAGCCCTTCTTCGAAAATGAGGGCTGCGAGCGGTGGACCTATGCCCGCGAGGGAAAGGGCGCCGTCGCGATGCCCTATCACGCAGCGCCTGAAAGCGTCTTTGACGACCCGGACGACATGGCGCTCTGGGCCGAGCGCGCCCTTCAAGCCGGGCTTGCCGCACGAAAAACGCCGCGGCGTTCAAGCGCGCGGCGTTCGCGAAAGTAGCTAAAGGACAGCGCCGCTCAGGCGCCGGTCTGGATCAGCATGAAAGCCGGCACGTCATCGCCGAAGCCGACAGGCGCCTTATCATCGTCTCGCGAACCGCCGCGACGGTTGCCGGATTCGGGGCGGCCGGGAGGCTGAGCCGTGGGCGCCTCGTCGGCCACGACGACTGGTGATGCTTCGGCCGCCGCGCGACGCCCGCCGCGCGCACGGCGCGGCTTGGGCTCCACCATGACGTCGATCGCGGCCTCGTGAGCGTCCATCTCGACGTCACCTGCCTCGACATCGTTCACCTCGGGCTCAGCGTCGGGCTCGGCCCGCTTGCGTGAACGCGAGGCGCTGCGCGAACGCGTGCGCTCTCCCGTGGCGCTGGAAGCAGAACGGCGGGCCCGGCCGCGTCCGCCCTCGCGGTCCTCTACGTCCTCCGACGCGGGAACGGAGGAAAGGTCGCCGTCCTTCCACTCGATCTCGCGCGCAATCAGGCTCTGGATCGCGTCGAGATATTTGCCATCGGCCTTCGTGACGAGCGTGTAGGCCTTACCCGAGCGACCGGCCCGGCCGGTGCGGCCGATGCGGTGGACATAGTCCTCGGCATGGATCGGAACGTCGAAATTGAAGACGTGGCTCACCATGGGAATGTCGAGGCCGCGCGCCGCGACGTCAGAGGCCACAAGAAGCCTGATCTTGTTGTCACGGAAGCCCTGCAAAGTCGCGGTTCGCGAACGCTGGTCCATGTCGCCGTGCAGGGCGCCGACGGAATAGCCGTGCTTCTCAAGCGACCGGAAAAGCAGCGAGACATCGCGCTTGCGGTTGCAGAAGATGATCGCATTCGTCAGGTCATCGCCCTGCTCGTCGATCACCTTCCGGAGCGTTGCGCGCTTCTCGTAGTCCTCCTTGCGGGAGGCGACGATGCGCTGCTCGACCGTCTGGGCCGTCGACGAGGCCTTCGCCACCTCGACGCGGACCGGGTTCTGCAGGAACTGTTCGGTAAGGCGCGTGATCTCCGGCGGCATGGTGGCCGAGAAGAACAGCGTCTGTCGCGTGAAGGGGATCATCTTGCAGATGCGTTCGATGTCCGGGATGAAGCCCATGTCGAGCATCCGGTCGGCCTCGTCGATGACGAGAATCTCGACGCCTGTCATCAGAAGGCGGCCGCGCTCGAAATGATCGAGCAGGCGGCCCGGCGTTGCGATCAGGACGTCGACGCCGCGGTCGAGTTTCTTGATCTGCTCGTCGAAGGAGACGCCGCCGATGAGGAGCGCGACATCGACCTTGGAGTTCTTGCCGTACTTGACGAAGTTCTCTTCCACCTGCGCCGCGAGTTCGCGCGTCGGCTCGAGGATCAGCGTGCGCGGCATGCGCGCCCTTGCGCGACCCTTCTCCAGTAGCGTCAGCATCGGCAGCACGAAGGAGGCCGTCTTACCCGTGCCCGTCTGCGCAATGCCCAGAACGTCCCGTCGCTCCAGCGCGTGCGGGATCGCCTGAGCCTGGATCGGGGTGGGTTCCGTGTAACCTGCGTCTTCTACGGCAGACAGAACCTTGGCGCTGAGGCCGAGTTCGGAAAAGGGCATTGAGGTGGCGGTTCTCTTCTGTGCGGAAAAGGGGGCGATGCCAGTCGTCCGTCCGCCGTGGCGATACGCACAGGCACTTGCCAAGTCAAGCTTGGCGGCCATGCGGGGCTCATCTGGCAGCTCTTGCCGCCTATATGGACCCACAGAAGCTCAACGTCGAGGGAGAAACAACGTTGGCCCAGCATATCGTGTTCATTCCGGGCCTTCTCTGCACGGGCGATCTCTTCCGGGACCAGACGAAGGGGTTGGACGACTTCTCGATCGCCAACACTCTGTCGGATGCGAGCATCGGCGCGATGGCCGATCGGCTGCTTGCGAACGCACCCGAACGCTTCTCTCTCGTCGGTTTGTCGATGGGCGGCTACGTCGCCTTCGAGGTGCTGTCCCGCGCGCCCGAACGCGTCGAGAGACTGGCGCTCCTCGACACTTCCGCACGCTCGGATCGGGAGGAGCAGAAGTTCGCACGGCGCGACCTCGTTGCGAAGGGCAGGGCGGAGGGCATCCTGCCGGTGATCCGCAGTCTCCTGCCGAACCTTGTCGCAGAGAGCGCGCTCGATGACGCCGATCTCGTCCGGCGCGTCGAGGCGATGGCGGAGGATGTCGGCGTGGACGCCTTCGCCGCGCAGCAGGAGGCGATCATCGGCCGCGCGGACATGCGCCCGCGTCTTTCGTCCATCCGCGTCCCGACCCTGATCGTCGTCGGCAAGGCCGACGCGCTGACGCCCCCGAAGGTCGCGAGGGAGATGGCGGACGGCATCCCCGACGCGCAACTCGAAATTGTCAAGGATTGCGGGCACCTGTCGACGCTGGAGAAGCCCGAGATCGTAGACGGTCTGCTGCGCGCGTTCTTCGCGGGGGGGCTGACCGCTCAGTTCGAGGCGGGGCCGAACGTGTAGGGCTCGCCTGCGGTGTAGAAGAGTTCGTAGGTCTCGGCGATCTCGCCGTCGAGCGGCACGATGTCCATGAACAGGGTCAGGAGTTCGGGCTGGGCTTCTGACGGCTCATCCGGCCGATAACTGACGACCGCGCCGTTCATCTCGCCGATCTCTGTGATCTCGACGCTCGACGAGACGGCGGGCGCGCCGTCCACTTCCTCGATCTGCTGTACGAAGAAGCGGTTGCCGCTCCCTTCGCCCTGCGGCTGGAGCATGACGGTGCGCCAGATGCCGCGCCGATCCCCGTCCGTCCACGGACCGAGCACCTGAACGTCGGCGACCAAAGGCGACAGCGCCTCGACATCGGCTGCCGCATCGGTTTCGGCCACACCATCATCTGCATCAGCCTGCGGCGCGTCGTTCACCGGTGTCTCGGCTGCCGGCTGTGCGGCCGCGTCCGCAGGCGGCGCCGCCTCCTGTGCGAAAGCGCCGGGGGCAGCCGCAAGGAGAAGGACGAGCGCGAGCGAGGACGAAACGAGGTTCGGCATGGGTCGATGGCTCCTTTGCCGGAAAAACATCATCAGACGTCGAGATCCTCGACGAAGGCGGCCCGCTCCTGGATGAAGCGAAAACGCGCCTCTGGCTTGTTTCCCATCAGCGCGTCGACCGCACCGGAGGTTCCCGCTCCTGGCCCATCATCGATCGCGATCTTCAGGAGCGTGCGCTTGCGCACGTCCATCGTCGTCTCCTTAAGCTGGCTCGGCAGCATTTCGCCGAGGCCCTTGAAGCGCGACACCTCGATCTTGCCCTTACCCTTGAATTCGCGCGCGATGATGCGCTCGCGATCCGCGTCGTCGCGCGCATAGATCGTCTTGCCGCCCTGGCTGAGCTTGTAGAGCGGGGGCACGGCGAGGAAGAGATGCCCCTGGCGGATCAGTTCCGGCATTTCCTGGTAGAAGAAGGTGATGAGGAGCGAGGCGATGTGCGCGCCGTCGACGTCCGCGTCGGTCATGATGACGACGCGCTCGTAGCGAAGGTCTTCCTCGCGGTATTTCGAGCGCGTGCCGCAGCCGAGCGCCTGGATCAGGTCGGCGAGCTGCTGGTTCGCGCCGAGCTTCTCGCGCCCCGCCGAGGCGACGTTGAGAATCTTCCCGCGCAAGGGGAGGATCGCCTGCCGAGCGCGGTCGCGCGCCTGCTTGGCCGAGCCACCGGCCGAGTCACCCTCGACGATGAAGAGTTCGGCGCCCGCAGCGCCCGTCTGCGAACAATCCGCCAGCTTGCCGGGGAGGCGGAGCTTGCGCGTCGCCGACTTGCGGCTGACCTCCTTTTCCGCGCGTCGGCGCAGGCGCTCGTCGGCGCGTTCGACTACCCATTCGATCAGCCGCGCGGCATCCTGCGGCGAGGAGGCCAGCCAGATGTCGAAGCTGTCGCGGATCGAGTTCTCGACGATGCGCTGCGCCTCGGTCGTGGCCAGTCGATCCTTCGTCTGCCCGACGAACTCCGGCTCCCGAATGAACACCGAAAGCATGGCCGAGGCCGAAACCATCACATCGTCGGCGGTGATCGAGGCGGCCTTGCGGTTGCCCGAGATTTCCGCGAACGCCTTCAAACCGCGCAGGAGAACGGCGCGAAGGCCCGCCTCGTGCGTGCCGCCCTCTGGCGTCGGGATCGTGTTGCAGTAAGAGCGTACGAAGCCGTCGCCCGTCGTCCAGGAGACCGCCCATTCGACGGATCCGTGGCCCGAGACCTTCTCGGTGCGTCCGGCGAAGATCTGTGCCGCGACGCGATGCTCCTGACCGATAGCGGCGGCCAGATAGTCCTTCAGGCCGCCCGGGAAGTGGAAGCTCTGGCGCGCCGGCAGCGTGGAGTCGGCGGGCAGGAGGCGCGGATCGCAGCTCCAGCGGATTTCGACTCCACCGAAGAGATAGGCTTTCGATCGCGCCATCGCGTGGACGCGTGCGGGATCGAAGGTCGCGCCGTTGCCGAAGATCGTCTCGTCTGGCTTGAAGCGCACGCGTGTGCCACGCCGGTTCTGCGTTTCACCCACTTCCTCTAGCGCGGTCACCGCCTTCCCGCGCTCGTAGACCTGCCGATAGAGCTTGCGCGAGCGCGCGATCTCGACCTCGAGCCGTTCCGACAGTGCGTTGACGACCGAAACGCCGACGCCGTGCAGGCCGCCGGAGGTCTCGTAGACCTTCGAATCGAACTTTCCGCCTGCGTGCAGCGTCGTCATGATGACTTCGAGCGCCGACTTGTCGCGATACTTCGGATGCGGATCGACGGGGATGCCGCGCCCGTTGTCCGAAACGGTCAGGAAGCCGTCCGCATCCAGAAAAACCTCGATGACGGTCGCGTGGCCGGCGACGGCCTCGTCCATCGAGTTGTCGATGACCTCGGCGAAGAGATGGTGCAGCGCCTTCTCGTCCGTCCCGCCGACATACATCCCGGGGCGGCGGCGCACCGGCTCCAGCCCTTCCAGAACCTCGATGTCGGCAGCCGTGTAGTCGGCGTTGGGGACGAAGGCGGTCTCCGGAGCAGTCACGACCGGGCGTTCGGCGCGCAGCGCCGCCGCTCTGGTGCCGCCTCGCGTGCGCGCTGCACCGCCGGAAAAGAGATCGTCGCTCATCGGAGGGTCCGTCGGGTGATTCGCCTCAACTCCCGGATCTGCGGGGTTCTGCCACGTCCAAGGCCTATACTTTCACGAAATGTTCTTCAAGGTGCGGTGGCGTTCGGCGATGCGATATCCCCACGCGAAAAGGCCCCCGCAAGCGGGGGCCTCCCTGTTCGTCGTTCGAGCGCGAAGCTCAGACCGAGTAGTACATGTCGAACTCGATCGGGTGCGGCGTCATCTCGTAACGCAGCACTTCGGCCATCTTCAGGTCGATGAAGGCGTCGATCTGATCGTCGTCGAACACGCCGCCGGCCTTCAGGAAGTCGCGGTCGGCGTCGAGGCTCTCCATCGCTTCGCGGAGCGAACGGCAGACCGTCGGGATCTCCTTCAGCTCTTCGGGCGGCAGGTCGTACAGATCCTTGTCCATGGCAGCGCCCGGATGGATCTTGTTCTTGATGCCGTCGAGGCCGGCCATCAGCATGGCGGAGAAGGCGAGGTACGGGTTCGCCGTCGGATCCGGGAAGCGGACCTCGACGCGCTTGGCCTTCGGCGACTGGCCGAAGGGGATGCGGCAGGAGGCCGAGCGGTTGCGCGCCGAGTAGGCGAGCAGCACCGGAGCCTCGTAGCCCGGCACCAGACGCTTGAACGAGTTGGTCGACGGGTTGGTGAAGGCGTTGAGCGCCTTCGCATGCTTGATGATGCCGCCGATGTAGAACAGCGCCGTCTCGGAGAGGCCCGCATACTCGTTGCCGGCGAAGGCCGGCTTGCCGCCCTTCCAGATCGACTGGTGGACGTGCATGCCCGAGCCGTTGTCGCCGAAGACGGGCTTGGGCATGAAGGTGGCGGTCTTGCCGTAGGCGTTCGCGACCTGATGGATCACGTACTTGTAGATCTGCATCTTGTCGGCGTTGCGCACGAGCGTGTCGAACTTGATGCCGAGTTCATGCTGCGCAGCCGCCACCTCGTGGTGGTGCTTCTCGACCGAGACGCCCATCTCGGCCATGACCGTGAGCATCTCCGAGCGCATGTCCTGGCAGGAATCGATCGGCGGGACGGGGAAGTAGCCGCCCTTGATGCGCGGACGATGGCCCAGATTGCCCGTCTCGTAGTCGGCGTCGTCGTTCGACGGCAGCTCGGTGGAGTCGAGCTTGAAGCCCGTGTTGTACGGGTCGGCCTTGTACTTCACGTCGTCGAAGATGAAGAACTCGGCTTCCGGGCCGAAGAAGGCGGTGTCACCGACGCCCGACTGCTGCAGGTAGGCCTCGGCCTTCTTGGCCGTCGAGCGCGGGTCGCGATTGTAGCTCTCGCCCGAGATCGGGTCGAGGATATCGCAGTAGACCGCCATGGTCGACTGAGCGAAGAACGGGTCCATGTGCGCCGTCTCGGGATCCGGCATCAGCACCATGTCGGACTCGTTTATGGCCTTCCAGCCGCCGATCGACGAGCCGTCGAACATCGAGCCTTCGGAGAACATGTCCTCGTCGACGATCGCAACGTCCATCGTGACGTGCTGCAGCTTGCCCTTGGGGTCGGTGAAGCGCAGGTCGACGAATTTGACGTCGTTATCCTTGATCTGCTTCAGAATGTCGTTCGCTGAGGTCATGACGTCCTTCCTGGAATGTCTGGGAACGTGGCGGATGGAATGAAGTGTCAGATCGCGTCGACACCGGCTTCGCCGGTGCGGATGCGGATCGCTTCCTCGATGTTGGAGACGAAGATCTTGCCGTCGCCGATCCGGCCTGTCTGGGCGGCCTTGCGGATGGCCTCGACCGCGCCAGAGACGGCCTCGTCGGCCAGCACGATCTCGATCTTCACCTTGGGCAGGAAATCGACGACATACTCGGCGCCGCGGTAGAGCTCCGTGTGGCCCTTCTGGCGCCCGAAGCCCTTGGCCTCGGTGACCGTGATGCCCTGGAGGCCGACGTCCTGGAGGGCTTCCTTCACTTCATCGAGCTTGAACGGCTTGATGATCGCCTCGACCTTTTTCATCGGACCTCTTCTCCTCGTGCCTCCCTGCGGCAACCGACGAGCGTGCTGGCACGATCGAAGCCTGTCACCGGTGCCGCTGCGGGCTCGCCTCCGGGCGAGACTCGTGCGACGTATCGGCCGTTGTGTATCGGTTCGCCGTGGAGCGCGCCACACCTCGTTGACGTCGAACTGATCGACCTTCAGTCAAACGATCGCAAATCTTTTGGGCAAAGTGAATTGAAAGTAGGCAACATGGGCTTTCCGCTGCCATCAGTCGCCCTTTTCACGCCGAACGAGATGCGCAGCATTGATGCAGCCGCGGCCCAGGCGGGGCAAAGCGGCACCGCTCTGATGGCCCGTGCAGGACGCGCGGTCGCTGATTGCGCACGCACGTTGAAACCGGGAGGTCCTGTCGCGGTTCTGGCCGGCCCGGGGAAGAACGGCGGTGACGGGTATGCCGCAGCCATCGAACTGCGCGATGCCGGCGAAGAAGTCCGGCTATTCGCTCTTCCTGAGGGCCCGTCGGAGACGGATGCGCGGCATTTCGCCGAGGAGTGGAACGCGCCGCCCGAGCCCTTCTATTCTTTCGACCCGAGCGCCTTCGCGCTCGTTATCGATGCGCTCTTCGGCGCCGGGCTCTCGCGACCGCTCGACGGCGTCTTTCTCGACCTCGTCCGCCGCGTCAACGCCGCCGACACGCGCGTCCTCGCGGTCGACGTGCCGAGCGGCGTACGCGGGGCGGACGGACGCGTGGAAGGCGAGGCGGTGATGGCGGACGCGACGGTGACCTTCGTCGCCCGCAAGCCGGGACACCTCCTCCTGCCCGGAAGAGACCTGTGCGGCGTTCTGACCGTCGCCGACATTGGTATCGATACCGAAGCGCTCGGCGCCACGCCGCCTGAGGCGTTCGCAAACGAGCCCGCGCTGTTCGCAGCCCATCTCCTGAGGCCGCAGGCGGCGCAGCACAAGTATGATCGTGGCCACGTCGGCGTCTTTAGCGGCGGCCCCACGCAGACCGGTGCTGCACGTATGGCGGGGATGGCGGCCCTGCGCGGTGGGGCCGGGCTCGTCACGGTGCTTTCGCCCCCTTCCGCAACCCTCGTCAATGCGTCGCATCTGACGGCCGTGATGCTAAAGCGCTGTGCCGACACCGGTGAACTCGCAACGCTCTTGAAGGACGAGAGGCTGGGGACCTTCGTGCTCGGGCCCGGCTTCGGCGATCTCGCTCGTGCCTCCGCTTTCGCGCTGGCAATCCTGGGCCGGAAACGCCGGTTGGTACTCGACGCCGACGGAATCACGGCCTTCGCCGAGGAGCCCGACGCGCTTTTCGCGGCAGCGCGCAGCGAGGGGCCGGAATTGGTGCTGACGCCTCATGCGGGCGAGTTCAAGCGCCTGTTCCCGGACCTTGCCGATGAGCCATCCAAGATCGAGAAGGCGCGGGCGGCGGCGCGGCGCGCCGATGCAACCATCATCCTGAAGGGCTCCGATACCGTCATCGCCAGCCCTGACGGCCGGGCGTCGATCGACGCGAACGGCACGCCGGCCTTGGCGACAGCGGGTTCGGGCGACGTTCTGGCCGGGCTCGTCGCGGCGCAGCTCGCCAACGGCGTGCCCCCATTCGAGGCGGCCTGCGCCGGAGTCTGGGTCCACGGGGAAGCGGCGAAGGCCTTCGGCATCGGGCTGATCGCCGAGGATCTGCCCGACCTCGTGCCGCAAGCCCTCGCCAGGCTGCACGCCGGGTAGGCGACAACTTGGACCGTCAGGTCAGGCGCTGTGCCAGCGCCATCGCCGCGTGCGGCGCGCGCACTTTTCCTTCGTGAATGAAATAGGCGAAGACGTCCCGCGATCGCTTCTCTGCGGGCGCGTCCGGCGCCGCCAGCGGCAGATCGCCAGGCGTCTCACCGGCGGCGAGCGTCTTCAGCCGTCCGGCCCATTGATCCAGTTCGTCGGAAGGGTAGGCGGTCTCGATCTCGTCCCGTCCCTTCTGCAAACGCAGATAGACGAAGTCGGCCGTGACATCGGCAATCTCCGGGTAGGTCTCGTGTTCGGCGTAGACGATCGCGACGCCGTGCCGGCGCGCCAGCGAGACGAAATCCTGCGACACGAAGGAGGGATTGCGCACCTCGACGGCATGGTGAAGGGCGAGACCGTCGGTCTTCGCCGGCAGGAGCGCGAGGAAAGCGCCGAAATCGTCCGGATCGAACTGCTTGGTCGGCGCGAACTGCCACACGATCGGCCCGAGCCGGTCGCCGAGTTCGGCGAGGCCCGAGCCGATGAAGCGCTCGACCGATTCGCCGGCTTCCGCCAGCACTTTGCGGTTGGTCGAGAAGCGCGAGGCTTTGAGCGCGAAGACGAACCCGTCCGGCACTTCCGCCGCCCACTTGGCGAAGGTTTCCGGCGTTTGCGTGCGATAGTAGGTGCCGTTCACCTCGATGGTCGAAAGCTGGCGCGAGGCATATTCGAGCTGGCGCTTCTTGGCCAATCCCTTCGGGTAGAAGCTCTTGTCCCATGGCTCGAACGTCCAGCCGCCGATCCCGGTTCGGATGTCACCGCTCATTCCGCGGCCTCCGCGTGACGGCCCGGGCGTCGTTGCAGGAGTTCTGCAAGGAAGCGTCCCGTGTGCGAACGCTCCACCTTCGCAATGGCCTCCGGCGTACCTGTCGCGACGATTTCGCCGCCGCCGTCGCCGCCCTCCGGACCGATGTCGATCACATGGTCGGCCGTCTTGATAACCTCGAGATTGTGCTCGATGATAACGACCGTGTTGCCCTGATCGACGAGCGAATGCAGCACCTCGAGGAGCTTGGCCACGTCGTGGAAATGCAGGCCCGTCGTCGGTTCGTCGAGGATATAGAGCGTGCGCCCCGTCGCGCGGCGTGACAGCTCCTTGGCAAGCTTGACGCGCTGCGCCTCGCCGCCCGACAACGTCGTCGCCTGCTGGCCGACCTTGATGTAGCCGAGGCCGACCTCCTTCAGCGTCGCCAGCTTGTCCCGGATCGAAGGCACAGCAGCGAAGAACTCGACGCCTTCCTCGACCGTCATGTCGAGGACATCGGCGATCGACTTCTCCTTGAACGTCACCTCCAGCGTCTCGCGATTGTAGCGTTTGCCGTGGCACACGTCACACGTCACGTAGACGTCCGGCAGGAAGTGCATCTCGATCTTGATGACGCCGTCGCCCTGGCAGGCCTCGCAGCGCCCGCCTTTCACGTTGAAGGAGAAGCGCCCGGGCTGATAGCCGCGCGCCTTCGCCTCCGGCAGCCCGGCGAACCAGTCGCGGATCGGCGTGAAGGCGCCGGTGTAGGTGGCCGGATTGGAACGCGGCGTGCGCCCGATAGGCGACTGGTCGATGTCGATCACCTTGTCGAGGAGTTCCAGCCCCTCGATCCGGTCGTGATCCGCCGGCACGTCCCGCGCACCGGAGATGCGCCGGGCAGCTGCCTTGAACAGCGTCTCGATAAGGAAGGTCGACTTTCCGCCGCCGGACACGCCCGTCACGCAGGTCATCAGCCCCATCGGAATTTCGGCCGAGGCGTTCTTGAGATTGTTGCCGCGCGCGCCAACGACCTTGATCGCTTTTCCCTTGGTGGCCTTGCGCCGCTTGGTCGGCACCGGCACGCCGAGATCGCCCGAGAGATAGCGCCCCGTCAGCGAGGCCGGGTTCGCCATGATCTCTGCCGGCGTGCCCGCCGCGATGACCTGCCCGCCGTGGACACCCGCGGCGGGGCCGATATCGACGACGTGGTCGGCCGAGAGGATCGCGTCCTCGTCGTGCTCGACGACGATCACCGTGTTGCCGATGTCGCGCAGGTGCTTGAGCGTGACGAGCAGCCTCTCATTGTCGCGCTGGTGAAGGCCGATGGAGGGCTCGTCGAGGACGTAGAGGACGCCTGTCAGCCCGGAGCCGATCTGCGAGGCGAGACGGATGCGCTGCGATTCACCGCCCGACAACGTGCCGGACGAGCGCGAAAGCGTCAGATAATCGAGCCCGACATCGTTCAGGAAGCGCAGGCGCTCGCGGATTTCCTTGAGGATGCGCGCGGCGATCTCGTTCTGCTTGGCCGTCAAGTGCTCGGGCAGCGTCTCGGCCCAGGCGACGGCCTTGCGGATCGACAGTTCGGTTACCTCGCCGACATGCCGGCCGTCGATCTTCACCGCCAGCGCCTCTGGTTTCAAGCGGTATCCTTTGCAGGCCGGGCAGGGCGTCGCCGACATGTAGCGCTCGATCTCCTCGCGCGACCACGCCGAATCGGTCTCGCGGTATCGCCGGGCAAGGTTGGGAACGATGCCCTCGAAGTTCTTGGTCGTCTTGTAGGAGCGAAGCCCGTCATTGTAGCGGAATTCGATCTTGGTGCGGCCGGTGCCGTTCAGGATGGCGTCCTGAGCGGCGGCAGGCAGTTCCGACCACTTGTCGGTCTGCTTGAAACCGTATTCGCGCCCGAGCGCCTCGAGCGTCTGCGCGTAATAGGGCGAGGTGGACTTCGCCCAGGGCGCGATCGCGCCACCCTTCAACGTGCGGTTCTCGTCCGGCACGATGAGCTTCGGGTCGACCGACTGCTGCGCGCCGAGCCCGTCGCAGGTCGAACATGCGCCGAACGGATTGTTGAAGGAGAACAGCCGCGGCTCGATCTCGGGGATCGTGAAGCCAGAGACCGGACAGGCGAACTTCTCCGAGAAGAGCAGGCGCTCGTGCGTGTCGTTGAGAGACTTGTTGGCGCCGCCACCGCCGGCAACGGCCGAGGCCGCGAGCGGCTTGTCGACGAACTCGGCCACGGCCAGCCCTTCGGCCAGGCGGAGCGCGGTCTCGATCGAATCGGCCAGGCGCGTGCCGAGATCGTCTCGAACGACCACGCGATCGACAACCACGTCGATGTCGTGCTTGTATTTCTTGTCGAGCGTCGGCGCGTCCGCGATCTCGTAGAGCTGCCCGTCGATCTTGACGCGCTGGAAGCCCTTCTTCTGGAACTCGGCAAGCTCCTTGCGATACTCGCCCTTGCGGCCGCGCACGACTGGCGCGAGGATCATCAGCCGCGTGCCTTCCTCAAGCGCCAGCACGCGATCGACCATCTGGCTGACGGTCTGGCTTTCGATCGGAAGGCCGGTGGCGGGCGAATAGGGAACGCCGACGCGCGCGAAGAGAAGGCGCAGATAGTCGTAGATCTCGGTGACTGTGCCGACCGTCGAGCGCGGGTTCTTCGACGTGGTCTTCTGCTCGATCGAAATGGCGGGCGACAGGCCGTCGATCTGATCGACATCCGGCTTCTGCGTCATCTCCAGGAACTGGCGCGCATAGGCCGAGAGGCTTTCGACATAACGCCGCTGGCCCTCGGCGTAGATCGTGTCGAAGGCGAGCGAGGATTTGCCGGAGCCGGACAGGCCCGTCATCACGATCAGGCTGTCCCTCGGCAGGTCGAGGTCAACGTTCTTCAAATTGTGCTCGCGCGCACCGCGCACCGAGATGATGTTCTTCATGGAGCCTGCCGCTCAGCTGGTGATATCCCCGCGAACCGCACCGACCGGACGTCGATGCAGCACCGGTTCGAAACGACGCTTGACCGAAAGCGTTCGATGTTCTCTTTATGTTCTTAAAGCCAAGATCTAACGCGTTCAAGGAGACATGCGGGTGTTCGAACAGAGAATGACGCTTCTTACGCTCGGCGTGGCCGATGTGGGAAGAGCGAGGGCGTTTTACGAGGCGCTGGGCTGGCGTGCCTCGAGCGTCAGCCAGAGCGGAATAGCCTTCTTCAGCCTCGGCGGGACCGGACTGGCGCTTTATCCGCAGGACGAATTGTCGCGTGACACGGGCCTCGATACGCCAATGCCGGGTGGCGTAACGCACGCCTACAACACGCGCTCGCGCGATAAAGTCGAGACGTTGCTCGCCGAGGCTCTGGCGGCTGGCGGCAGGCTTTTGAAGGGGGCGAACGAGACGGAGTGGGGCGGCTATGTCGCCTATTTCGCCGACTTGGACGGTCATCCGTGGGAGATTGCCTACGCGCCGATGTTCGTGCCCGCCGTAGACGGCACGATCGAATTTCCGGAATAGACGGGGAAAGCTCGGGCAGGCGCTTCCATCGGGGCATGCTCGCCCATAGGTTCGCGCGACATTTCAAAGGGCGCAGGAGACAGCACCATGGCAGGCAGCGTGAACAAGGTCATCCTCGTCGGCAATCTCGGGGCCGACCCGGAAGTTCGCCGGCTGAACTCGGGCGACGCGGTGGTCAACCTGCGCATTGCGACTTCGGAGAGCTGGCGCGACCGCGCGTCCGGCGAGCGGCGCGAGCGCACCGAGTGGCATAACGTCGTCATCTTCAACGAGAACCTCGTGAAGGTGGCCGAGCAGTACCTGAAGAAGGGCTCGAAGGTTTACATCGAGGGTCAGTTGCAGACCCGCTCCTGGGACGACCAGTCTGGCCAGAAGCGCTACACGACGGAAGTGGTGCTCCAACGCTTCCGGGGCGAGCTCCAGATGCTGGACGGACGTGGCGAGGGCGGCGGCTCGTTCGAGGGCGGTTCGAGCGGCGGTGGCGGTTACGAGCGCGGTGGCGGCGGTGGTCGCTCCGGCGGGGGCGGCTACGGCGGTGGATCGTCGGACCGCGGCGGCGGTTATGGTGGCGGTTCGTCCGACCGTGGCGGCGGCGGTGGTGGTCGCGGCGGCGATCTCGACGACGAAATTCCGTTCTGATCCGTGATGCGGCGCGCTCGTTCAGGCGCGCCGGAAGCGACAGATCGCATTCGGCATCGGCCCGGGATCGTCTCGATCTCCGGGTCGATTTCGTTATCGGAGGGTCCGCGCCCCGTGTGAGACAGCGATCAGCTTCGGTTTGACGCGATCAGTTCCGCCGCGCCATCGGCGACGAACTGCACGGCCAGCGCTGCGAGAATCACGCCGAGGAGACGCGTGATCACCGCGCGGCCGGTGCGGCCCATCAGCTTGTCGAGACGATCGGCGACGAGCAAAAAGCCGAATGTCGCCAGCATCACGACGGCGATGACGGCCACCAGCGCGCCTTGTCCGGCAAAGCCGGGCAGGGAGCCCGACAGGAGGATCACGGCCGCGATGGCGCCCGGCCCGGCCATCAGCGGGATCGCCATCGGGAAGGCGGCGACATCGGCGTGATCCGACGTTCCCGCACCGTCCTCCACCGCCGCTTCGGCGCTCTTGCCCTTCCGCTCCTGCCGCTTCTCGAAGACCAGCTCGAAGGCGATGGTGAAGAGGAACAGGCCGCCGGCGACTCGAAAGGCGCCGAGCGTGATGCCCAGCGATTCGAGGATCGCAAGGCCGGCCAGCGCGAAGACGAGGAGGATCACGAATGCGATGATCGAAGCCTGAAGCGCTATGCGCCGACGCGCAGTCGCGCTCGCGCCCGGCGTCAAAGCCAGGAAGAGTGGACAGAGGCCCAGCGGATCGATGATGACGAAGAGCGTCACGAAGCCGTTCAGGAGCAGTTCGGTCATCGCGTCATCGCCCCCTGCATGTTCACCGCCCTTGGCGTCCCGGTCTCGATCGCCACCGCCACGATAGCCCCTCGCGACAGGCGTTGTGCGAAGAGCGCTACGGCTCCTTCATGCGGCAGGGAGCAAGCGCGCCGCAACCCTTGCGCTTCCGACTTTCAGGTTCCATACCCCTGACTGACGCAAAAGCATCCGGAAGAGCCTCTTGGCCGACGAAGACGACAAGCGACCGACCCCCGAGCGCCCGACGGGCATCGAGCCGGTTTCCATCATCGAAGAAATGCAGCGGTCCTATCTCGATTACGCCATGAGCGTGATCGTCAGCCGCGCCCTGCCGGACGTGCGCGATGGGCTGAAGCCGGTGCATCGCCGCGTGCTCTTCGCGATGAACGAGATGGGGCTGGCCTGGAACCGGCCGTTCCGCAAGTCGGCCGGCGTCGTCGGCGAAGTGATGGGCAAGTACCATCCGCACGGCGACAGTTCGATCTACGAGGCGCTGGTGCGCATGGCGCAGGATTGGTCGCTGCGCGCGCCGCTCATCAACGGGCAGGGCAATTTCGGTTCGATCGACGGCGATCCGCCGGCGGCCATGCGCTACACCGAGTGCCGCCTGCAGAAGGTCTCCGAAGCGCTGCTGGACGACATCGACAAGGAGACTGTCGACTTCCAGGACAATTACGACGGACGCGAGCGCGAGCCGGTCGTTCTGCCGGCCCGCGTGCCGAACCTTCTCGTCAACGGCTCGGGCGGCATTGCCGTCGGCATGGCGACGAACATTCCGCCCCACAATCTCGGCGAAGTGGTCGACGGCTGCATCGCCATGATCGACAACCCGGCGATCACGCTGCCGGAGTTGATGGAGATCATTCCGGGGCCGGACTTCCCGACCGGCGCGCTAGTGCTCGGCCGGGCGGGCATCCAGTCGGCCTATTCGACCGGCCGCGGCTCGATCCTGATGCGCGGCAAGGTTCATGTCGAGCAGATGCGCGGCGAGCGAGAGGCGATCGTCGTCACCGAGGTTCCCTATCAGGTGAACAAGGCGACGATGATCGAGAAGATGGCGGAGCTCGTGCGCGACAAGCGCATCGAGGGCATCTCCGACATCCGCGACGAGAGCGACCGCGACGGCTACCGCGTCGTCGTCGAGCTGAAGCGCGACGCTTCGTCGGACGTCGTCCTGAACCAGCTCTACCGCTTTACGCCGCTGCAGACGTCCTTCGGCGCCAACATGGTGGCGCTGAACGGCGGCAAGCCCGAGCAGATGACGCTCGTCGACATGCTGTCGGCCTTCATCGCCTTCCGCGAAGAGGTGGTGAACCGGCGCACCAAGTTCCTGCTGCGCAAGGCGCGTGAACGCGCCCACGTCCTCGTCGGCCTCGCGATCGCTGTCGCCAATATCGACGAGATCATCGCACTGATCCGCCGCGCGCCGGATCCGGCGACCGCACGTGAGCAGTTGATGGAGCGCGAGTGGGAGGCCAAGGACGTGGCCCCGCTGGTGCGTCTGATCGACGACCCGCGCCACCGCATCTCCGAGGCCGGCACCTACCGGCTTTCGGAGGCGCAGGCCCGTGCCATCCTAGACCTTCGCCTGCAGCGCCTGACGGCGCTCGGCCGCGACGAGATCGGCGACGAGCTGAACACGCTCGGCCTCGAGATCAAGGACTATCTCGACATTCTGTCCTCGCGCGTCCGCGTGCGGGACATCATCAAGGAAGAGCTGACCGCCGCGCGCGACGAGTTCGCCACGCCCCGCCGCACGGAACTGTCCGAGGGTGCGGCCGACATGGATGACGAGGACCTGATCCCGCGCGAGGACATGGTCGTCACCGTCTCGGCGGGCGGTTACATCAAGCGCGTCCCGCTCAGCGTCTACCGGGCGCAGCGCCGCGGCGGCAAGGGCCGCTCGGGCATGGCACTGAAGAGCGACGAGGATTCGGTGACGCGGCTGTTCGTGGCGAACACGCACACGCCGGTCCTGTTCTTCTCCTCGCGCGGCATCGTCTACAAGGAGAAGGTCTGGCGGCTTCCGCTGGCCACACCGCAGTCTCGCGGCAAGGCGCTGGTCAACATGCTGCCGCTCGAGAAGAACGAGCGCATCACCTCGATCATGCCGCTGCCCAACGACGAGCAGGCGGCGGCCGAGCTGAACGTCATGTTCTCCACGACCAAGGGCACGGTGCGGCGGAACAAGCTGGCCGACTTCATCCAGGTCAACCGCAACGGCAAGATCGCGATGAAGCTCGACGAGGCGGAGGATGAGATCCTGGCCGTCGCGACCTGTTCGGAGGACGACGACGTCCTTCTGACGGCCGCCTCCGGCCAGTGCATCCGCTTCCCGGTGACGGACGTGCGCGTCTTCGCGGGCCGCAACTCGGTCGGCGTGCGCGGCATGGCGCTAGGCGGTGACGATCGGCTGATCTCGATGGCGATCCTGCGCCACGTCGACGCGACGCCGGCGGAGCGTGCCGCCTACATGAAGATGCGCAGGGCCGTGGAAGGCGAGGCGGTCGACGTCGCGGCTGACGAGGAGGCGGTCGAGGACGTTTCGCTCAGTCAGGAGCGCTATGCGTTCCTGAGCGCTCGCGAGGAGTTCGTCCTCACGGTCTCGGAATTCGGTTACGGCAAACGCTCGTCGTCCTACGACTTCCGCACCAGCGGCCGCGGCGGCAAGGGCATCCGGGCGACGGACGTTTCCAAGCTGGGCGATATCGGCCAGCTCGTGGCCGGTTTCCCGGTGGAGGACGGCGATCAGATTCTCCTGATCTCCGATCGCGGCCAGATGATCCGCGTGCCCGTCTCCGGCATTCGCATGGCGAGCCGCGCGACGAAGGGCGTCACGATCTTCAATACCGCTCAGGGCGAGCGAGTGGTCTCGGTCGAGCGTATTCCCGACCAAGGCACGGATGAGATCGTCGAAGGTTCGGAAGACGAGACCGGCGGCGAAACGGACACCGGCGGCGCGGGTGAGACGCAGGAGTAGGGCAGACGTTCCGACCGTACCGGCATAAAAGCAGGGCTGCGGCCGGATCGTTGCGTCAGTGCATGATCCGGCGGCTACGCACGCGGGCCTTGACGCGGGAATTCTCCGCCTCGGTGTGAATGGCGATTGCCGTCGCGGTCACAAGGGTCGCGATCATGGCGAGGGAGAGGGCGAAGATCATCATGGCATGTTCTCCAGTTCGCTCCGAAAACGGCCGCAGGAACAATAAGTTCCATGCGCCGTCGACGAGTGTCGATCGCGTTGCTGCGCTTGCGCTTGGCCTGCGCACAGACTGGCGCCTCACGCCTTTCCAAACCCTTCGCATGACGCCGCCCAAGATTGCTGAACACGGGCTTTCGGTCCGCACGGTTAGGAGAGGATGAATGAAGCGTACGGCGCTCTACGCAGGCTCTTTCGACCCCTTGACCAACGGCCACGCCGACATCTTCGCGCAGGCCAGCCGGCTGTTCGACGATGTCGTGGTCGGCATCGGGGTCCAGCCGAGCAAGAGCGGGCTTTTCACCTTCGAGGAGCGCGTCGGGCTGATCCGCGCGGTTCTCGGTGATGAGACCCGCGTCGTCGCCTTTCCGGGCCTCGTGGTGGACGCTGCGCGTGACGTCGGCGCCGCCGCAATCGTACGCGGTCTGCGAGACGGCACCGACCTCGACTACGAAATGCAGATGGCGGGGATGAACGGGACGATGGCCTCCGAAATCACCACTGTCTTCCTGCCCGCCAGCCCGCCCACCAGGCCCATAACCGCCACATTGGTCCGCCAGATCGCCAAGATGGGTGGCGACGTCTCGGCCTTCGTGCCGCAGACGGTGGCAGACGCCCTGAAACGCAAATTCGCCTGATCGGCATCGTCCGGTCATCGTTGGAGAATCCCCTTGACGTTCCTTGCCCGCCTCGGCTTCGCCTTCTCGCTTCTCACCTCCGCCTTCGCGCTCCCTGCGAGTGCTCAGGAGGCGGACCCCGAGAACACGCTCGTCATCACCACGCAGAACGGTGAGATCACCATCGGTCTGCGGCCGGACCTCGCGCCGAACCATGTCGAGCAGATCAAGGCGCTTGCTGCCGAGGGCTTCTACGACGGCGTCGTCTTCCACCGGGTGATCGACGGCTTCATGGCGCAGACCGGCGATCCGACGGGCACCGGTATGGGGGGCTCGGAGCGCCCCGACCTTGCCGCCGAATTCTCCAACGAGACCTTCGATCGCGGAACCGTCGGAATGGCGCGCAGCCAGGACCCGAACTCGGCTAACTCGCAGTTCTTCATCATGCTGGCCGACGGCGATTTCCTCGACGGGCAGTACACGATCGTCGGTGACGTGATCTCCGGCATGGACGTCGTCGACCAGATCAAGAAGGGCGACTCGGCCTCTAACGGGCAGGTCGACCAACCTGACGCGATGACGAGCGTTCGGGTCGGCGACGCCTCCTGATCCAGCGCATCGGGTTGTGCCACGGACCCGAATACGGCAGAACGCCCCAGACATCTGACCGGCCGCGAGCGTTTCGCGGCCGGTCGCGATTCCAGCCAGGAAGGGAGAAGGCATGGCCTTCGAAAAGCCGGAGGACACCCTCGTCCTCGAGACCACCAAGGGCCGCGTCGTCATCGAGACGCGCCCAGACCTTGCCCCCGAGCACGTCGCGCACATCAAGAAGCTGGCTCGCGAGGGCTTCTACGACGGTATCGTGTTCCATCGCGTGATCGAGGGCTTCATGGCCCAGACAGGTTGCCCGAAGGGCACCGGCACGGGCGGCTCGCAGTATCCGGACCTCAAGGCCGAGTTCAATCCCGAGCCGCACGTGCGTGGCACTGCCTCGATGGCCCGCGCCCAGAACCCGAACTCGGCGAACTCGCAGTTCTTCATCTGCTTCGATGACGCACCCTTCCTGAACCGCCAGTACACGGTCTGGGGCAAGGTCATCGAGGGCATGGAGAATGTCGACCAGATCAAGCGCGGCGAGCCCGTGCGCGATCCCGACAAGATCGTCTCCATGAAGGTCGCGGCCGACATCGCCGAGTAAGACTTGCGCGTCGACCTCTTCAACTTCGAACTGCCGGAAGAGCGGATCGCGCTGCGACCCGCTCTTCCGCGCGAATCGGCCCGGCTTCTGCGCGTCCCGGCAAGGGGGCCGCTGGAGGATCGTATCGTGGGCGACCTGCCGGTGCTTCTGCGCGCCGACGACGTTCTCGTCTTCAACGACACGCGTGTCATCCCCGCCCAGTTGGAGGGGCGACGCCTCGGGCGCGGCGAGGACGAGCCGGCGATCGGCGTCACGCTCCACATGCGAATGGATGCGGGGACGTGGAAGGCGTTCGTGCGCGGTGCGCGCAAGCTCAAGCCCGGTGACACGGTGCGCTTCGGCGGCGAAGGAGAGACCTGCCTTTCGGGCACGCTTGACGCGACCGTTGCGGAGAAGGGCGAGGGCGGCGAGGTGACGTTCGCCTTCGCATCTTCCGGCCCGGCACTGGACGAGGCGATCGCGGCCGTCGGCGCGATCCCGCTGCCGCCCTACATCGCCTCCAAGCGCCAGATCGACGATCAGGACCGCACGGACTACCAGACGATCTACTCGCGCGAGGAAGGTGCCGTCGCAGCGCCCACCGCAGGGCTTCATTTCACGCCCGAACTGATGGGGCGTCTGCGCGAGGCCGGCATCCGCACGGAGTTCGTCACGCTGCATGTCGGGGCGGGCACGTTCCTTCCGGTGAAGGCTGACGATACCGAAGCACACCGCATGCATTCGGAGATCGGAACGATCGACGAGGCGACGGCCGAAAGGCTCAACGCGGCAAAGCGCGAAGGTCGGCGCATCGTTTCCGTCGGTACGACCTCGCTGCGGCTTCTGGAAAGTGCGGTGGGCGAGGACGGGACGATCCGACCCTTCGCCGCGCCGACCGACATCTTCATCACGCCCGGCTACCGCTTCCGCGTGGTGGACGTCCTCATGACGAACTTCCACCTGCCGCGCTCAACGCTGTTCATGCTTGTCTCGGCCTTCTGCGGCCTCGAGCGGATGCGCGCAGCCTACGACCACGCCATCGCCGGGGGCTATCGCTTCTACTCCTACGGCGACGCCTCCCTCCTGGAGCGCACATGAACGACCGTTTTTCCTTCAAGCTTCTTGCGACGGACGGCAAGGCTCGGCGCGGCGAGATCACGATGCCGCGGGGCACGATCCGAACGCCGGCCTTCATGCCGGTGGGCACCGCGGGCACCGTCAAGGCGATGTATCTGGACCAGGTCCGCGAACTGGGTTCGGACATCATCCTCGGCAACGTCTACCACCTGATGCTGCGGCCGGGCGCCGAGCGCGTGGCGAAGCTTGGCGGCCTGCACGAATTCGCCCGCTGGCCCTGGCCGATCCTCACCGATTCTGGCGGCTTCCAGGTCATGTCACTCTCCTCGTTGCGCAAGCTCGACGAGGACGGCGTCACCTTCCGTTCGCATATCGACGGATCGTCGCACCGGCTGACGCCCGAGCGCTCGATCGAGATTCAGCATCTGCTCGATTCCGACATCCAGATGCAGCTCGACGAGTGCATCCGTCTGCCGGCCGACAAGCGCGAAATCGAACGCGCAATGGAGCTTTCGCTGCGCTGGGCCGAGCGATCGGCCAGGGCCTTCGGCGACCAGCCCGGCAAGGCGATTTTCGGCATCGTGCAGGGAGGCGACCAGCCGGATCTGCGCATTCGCTCGGCTGAACGGCTGTCGTCGATGGACCTCAAGGGCTATGCGGTCGGCGGCCTCGCGGTCGGCGAGCCGCAGGAGGTGATGCTTGAGACGCTGGCGGAAACACTGCCGTCCCTGCCGACGGATAAGCCGCGCTATCTGATGGGAGTCGGCACGCCCGACGACATCGTCGAATCGGTCGCGCGGGGCATCGACATGTTCGATTGCGTGATGCCGACGCGGGCGGGGCGCCACGGTCTCGCCTTCACGCGGCACGGGCGGATCAACTTGCGCAACGCGCGCCACGCCGAAGACGCCTCGCCGCTCGACGAGACGAGCGATTGTCCGGCAACGCGCGACTATTCACGCGCCTACCTGCACCACCTCACGCGCACCGACGAGGCACTGGGCGGCATGCTGCTGACCTGGAACAACCTTGCGTACTACCAATCGCTGATGGCCGGGATTCGCGGGGCGATCGAGGCCGGGCACTACGCCGACTTCATGGCCGAGACGAAGGCCGGCTGGGCGCGTGGCGAGGCCGACCGGAAGCGGGGCTAAGCAGGTCGCGATGACCGCGTCGCGCCGAAGCTGAACGCCGACGATCTTCATCGAGCCATCCTCCTGCCGCTGCAGGACGTAGCACGCGAGCCAACTGACGCTATGGCAAAGCGAAGAAGGGCGATGCGGCAAGGCAGGAAGGCAGGCGCACAAATCGCTTTTATGGATCGTCTCCGGCGGCCACGATGAGGCTTCGATGCGCGCCCGTCTTCCGATGTACCGCTTTGGAGCGTCAGCGGAACACCGACCAGCCCATGCGCTCCGAAAGGCGCTCGAGCGCGAGCGTGCCGAGAAGCGAATTGCCGTTGTGGTCGAGTCCCGGCGACCAGACGCCGATCGAGGCGACGTTCGGCGCAATAGCGAGAATGCCGCCGCCAATGCCGCTCTTGGCTGGCAGGCCGACGCGGAACGCGAACTCCCCGGAACCGTCGTACTGACCGCAGGTCATCATCAGCGAGTTGATGCGCAGCGCGCGGCTCGGCTCCGAAAGCCCGACGCCCGTTTCAGGATCGACGCCCTCCAGCATCAGGTAGCGGCCGGCCTTCGCCAGTTGCCGGCACGACAAGGCAAGCGAGCATTGGCGCACATAAGCGTGGATGACGTCATCGACCTCGTTGTTCAGATTGTCGAAGGACTTGGCGAAATTGGCGAGTGCCCGGTTTGTGAAGCCCGATGACTCCTCGGAGTTGGCGACCTCCTCGTCGACGGCGATCGTGTCTTCTCCGGTGAGGCGCTTAAGGAGTTCGCAGACGCGATCCTTGTCCTTACCGTTCCCGCCGTCCAGGAGCATGTCGACGATGACGAGCGCGCCGGCATTGATGAACGGGTTGCGTGGGAAGCCCTTGTGGCGCTCAAGGTCAATGATCGAGTTGAAGGGGTCGCCCGAGGGCTCGCGGCCGACGCGCTCCCAGACCTTCGTGCCCTGGTCCTCGAGCGCCAGCGTCAGCGAGAACACCTTTGAGATGCTCTGAAGCGAGAAGGCTTCGTCGGCGTCCCCCGCCACCGCGACTTCGCCCTCCCGGGTGATAACGGCGATCCCGAATTTCTTCGTGTCGGCTTTGGAGAGGAGGGGAATGTTGCCCGTCGCCTTGCCGGGCTCGGCGACCTTGCCGGTCTCCTCGACGATCTCTTTCAGGACGCTCTTCAGTTCGGGCAAGGGGCACTCTCCATCTCGCGTTGCGGGAGACGGAACGCGGTGGAGACGCAAGCGATCCGCTTGGTGCGCTTCGCCTTAGCGAACGCGACCGTTATCCAACCCCCGACCGGCGCCCGGCGCCCGCACGGCGCCATTTATCCGCGTTCCCAAGGGGGCGACGAAGCAGACTAATCCTGCGCTGGGGCGTCCGGCGGCGAGAGGCTCCCGCCCGCGCGACCCTGCGCTCCTCCGATACGCTCGATCTCTCTGCTATCGCGGCCGTCACTCGCATCTGCCCAGAACAATCGCCCGATGGCGAAAGCCACGACAACGCAGGCAGCGAGAAGCAGCCAATGAACCGTTCGTAGAGCTGCTTGTCGCTTCTGCATTCAGTCCTCCCTACATTCGGTCAACGGACTGGTGGTGAAGGCTCACGTCATGACGCTGAGTTGAGCTGGGTCGAAGCCGATGTACTCGGACAACTCGTTCGTCCGACCGTTCGTCTCGGTGAGTTGCCAAGCCGCGCTCTGAACGCCCCCACCGGACGCGACGACGGACCAGAAGCGCGCCGCGTGTCCGTTCGGGATGGTGCCTGTTCCGTTATCCTGCAACTGCTCGAAGTAGACGTCCTCTTTCGGAAGGTAGTGAACAGGGGCTTCCCGCTCCCCGCGCACGACCAAGGCTCGATTGCTCGAGCCAAGAACGGCGTCGTGATGCTTGATCGTGACCCCGCCGCTTGCGGGCTCGATCCTGAGTTCGCGGCCAATCTCGCTCATGTGTTCCTCCGTTTCCCTTTCTCTGGCTGTTGGAGCCAACGCCTCAAACAGCGGGCGGTTCTTCGGAGCCGCCCTTTTTCGTCGCCACATGCTTGGAGGCCGCGATGGCTGCCGGGAACTTTATCCGCATCATGGACGAAATCTTGCGCCATGAAGACGGCTACGTCGATCGGACCGCGATGGTCAGCCGGAAGATCAACGCGACTGAGCACCGGCGATCCGTCGGCCGACCGCGCCGCCAACTGGACAGGCTTTGAGATGAACCGGATCGGGGACGGTGAACGGAACGGGCGTCACTCAGCGCCGTTCATTATCTGACGCCTCATCAATCCAGGAGCCGATTTTGTCCGACCTTCCCCCGGAACACCGGAAGAAACGCGGCCTTGGTGTCGTAGCCATCGTCATATTCGCGACCGCCGTCGCGATCTTCCTTGTCTACAACATTTGGTATGCCGCCACTCCGGCATAGCCGGACCGCGAACACAAAAGCCCCGGCACATCGGCCGGGGCTTCACTTTATATGCAGGTCAGTGACTCAGAGGGCCTGCAGATTGACCGCCTTATCGCCCTTGCCGCGCTTGTCGGCCTCGAGGTCGAAGGAGACCTTTTGGCCGTCATTAAGCGTCGAGAGACCCGAACGCTCGATATCGGAAATGTGGACGAATGCATCCTTCCCGCCGTTGTCGGGGGTGATGAAGCCGAAACCCTTGTCCGGGTTGAAGAATTTTACAGTGCCGGTGGCCATGAACAACTTTCGAAAACTGGGAGCCGCGAAAGTGCGGCCGGACAGAAGCATGACAGGTACGGATCTTTCCCGCAAGAAAAGCTCGACATAAGAGCGAGGAGAGGCGGGCGGCAGCGGGGAAGAGACGAGGAGAAGTTGTGATGCCTACACGCAACCACAAATCTTCCGACCCGTCCGCGTTTGCGTCGGCACGCTGAGCTTCCTGCCGTCAGATGCAGGCTAAGCTTGCTGGTCCCCCTGATTGATAACCGACCGGCGATGCGCAAGCAGACGCTTCTCAGCATAGTTCAGCAAAGCGTCCACGAACTCCTCCGCGCTCCATCCCGCCGCTCGCGTATCCGCCTCCAGATCGATAAGTCTGGGCTCTATCGCACGCTCACATTGTGCTGGCTGATGGATGTTCGACCGCCGGTGCGGCCTGCTGATAATCGTGCTCATGGCCTCAACTTCAATCTAGAGCGGAGGGCTCGGAACAAGCTGAGGTCGGGCACCTTCGGAAAGCTGACGTCGCGCGCGAGCAATCCCACGAGGCAGCAAGGATTGTGCAAGAAGGCGGAAGCTCCCGTTCAAACGGTCCATGCTCATTTGAGCAGCGGCATGTCGGTCCTCTCGTCTGACAGCGAGCCCGGCTCGGCTGGACGCGAGCACGTGCTGTCGCTGAATGACAATCCGTTCAAGCACGTCCCGCTCCGCGCAGGGTGCGTTGTCGGACATCTGGATCAGGAAGTTGACCTGGCGAACAAGGCGAGCTTCGGCCCGCATGACCGCCAGTTCGGCGAGCGCGACGGAGGGACGATCGGTCGTTTCAAGCACTTGGGAACACCGAACCAGCACGCATCTGTCATTCCAGGTTTGAGAAATGTTCCTGATCGCAAAGGCGACGCCCCTCTGGTGTGATGCGCACAGAGGCAAGCCCAACGCCGTCTTCCTCGTACGTTACGAGACCGCGAGCTTTCAGGACTTCCAGAAACCCCGCTATCTCGCCCGGTACCAAGCTTACTCGAACATCCTCCGCGGCAACCCATTGAAGCACCCCAAGTGCACCCGGTGCCAAATCAGAACGCTCTTCGCGCAAGCCTTCATGCCTCCAGTTGCCTCACGGCGTTGGGTAGAGGGCTAAGCCGGGTGCGACATTATACTCGTATAACTTTTAGGCCTGCGAAACGGACGTTTGCCTGAAGCAGGTGTCCGCGCGTCCAACGAGTCGGTCGCTCTGAGCGTAGGACTGCCTCGTCAGGAGTCCGCGATAGGGGCGTTCAGTGAAAGTTTGCGGGTAGGGGCCGCCTACACCCGGCGGCCCCATTCATACCAATTCGAGCTAGAAGTTCCGTTCGATTGCTCCCTCAACTCGGCCCAAGAGCCCGTCAGCGCCAGACTTCGACGTCTGCCCCGTCTGCGCACCGCCGTCGGGGCGGGCTGGTGCAAGCGAGGGTTTTCCGCCCATCGCTTCCGACTGCACGGCCGAAAACTCACCTTTGCCGTCCATCGCCGGGCCGGCGGTCCAGCGACCCTCTGGAATGGAGCCATCGGTCATGTGACCGAAGTATGCGTAGGAGTATTTCTGGTTCTCCTCCGTCTGCGGGAAGGAGTTCGGGATCGGCAGGTTCACAGCATCGCCCCCCATATCCTCGAGTGCGGCGAGCCATTGCTGCTGGTGCATCGTGTCGCGCGCGATCATGAAGGACAACATCTCCTTCATGCCCGGATCATCGGTCATGTTGTAGAGGCGCACAGCCAATGCACGCCCCGTACTCTCGGCCGTGACGTTGGCGTACATGTCCGCCGCAATGTTGCCGGAGGCGTAGACGTGGGTCATGTCGAACGGAATGCCGTTCGAATCGACCGGCATCGCGGCAAGTCCTGCCGAGAGGATGTGGCGCATGTCCATCCCGTTCAACACCGCGCCGCCGGCGACGTCCGCCGAGATATCCTCCTGTAGCGACAGCGGGGCCTTCTCGAGATTGAGCGCGACGGCGGTCGCCAACATCTCGATATGGCCGAGCTCCTCGGTCGCCGTGTTCAGAAGCATATCGCGGTACTTGGCCGGGCCACGGGCGCCGAACGCCTGAAACATGTACTGCATGGCGACGCGGATCTCGCCCTCGACACCTCCGATCGCCTGCTGCAGAGCTTTTGCGAACATTGGGTTCGGCTTCTCGACGCGCACCGGAAACTGAAGTTTACCGTCCGTATAGAACATGAGTATCCCTTTCGAGTAACGGCGCCCTCTCCATCGCTGGATGCAGCGCCCTGTGGAGCTACGCCGTTGGCAACGGAGCGTTCCGGGGCAGGAGGGGGGAAGTACCTTGGGAAGAGCATTATCGGCGTTCGCCAAGCCGATCCTGTTATACCGCTTTAAATTTGACAAAACCGGTTGGGATTTTTCGGCCGACTGGCGGCATCGACTGCTAACTCTCGGCACGCCGACCGACGTCAGCGGGTCTGCGTCGAGAGCGATTGCCGATAGGCGACAGTTTCCTCCGACTCGCCGTCCGTTCTGAAATGCAGATAGGCCGGGTTGAAATCGGCGAAGGCCGTGAGGGCCGGAATATCCGGAATCGTGATCACGCGACCCACTTGGCTGATGAGTTTGGCGCGGCGCATCATCTGGAGAGCACGGTTCACCGATACCGTTGTAAGACCGACCGTATCGGCCAATTCGGCCTGCGTTACCGGCAGCCGGAAGCTATTTCCGCTCGCATGACCGACTGCCTGCAGCCGAACGAAGAGTTCGCAGATGATATGCGCTACCCGGCGCTCGGGCTCCCGGCGTCCGACGTTCAGAAGCCACTCCCGCAGGATCGCCTCATCGACCAACGAGGACCACCACAAGGCGCGCGTCAGCGCTGGCCGGCCCATGAGCATTGCGATGTCCGCCTCCTTCAGACGGACGACGACGCATTCGCTTCGCGCCGCGATGCTATGGTCCATCCGCTCGAGGACGAAAGTGTAAAGGTCGCAGAAGTCGCCCGGCACGAGGTAGCCGATGATCTGCCGCTTGCCATTCGATAATAGCTTGTACCGGTAAGCCAGGCCTTCGAGGACGAGATGCACAAATTGCGCTGCATCTCCCTGATTGACAATCTCGGCGCCCGGAGGGAGCGAGCGTCCCGCACCCACGACCGCATGCAGGAGATCGCGGTCGGCCTGCGGCAATGGGTGCCCACGCAACAGCTTGGCAACAACAGCTTGAACCATTTGATCCATCCCCACCGAACATGCCCAAGGGCAACACGCCACGCCGCGCCAGCAAGGCCAGGCCCATTAGCACCTAGCCCGTGTCCGCATCCACCGCCTGCGTCATGGCGGGCATGTCAGCGATAGCTGCGCAACGCGAAGTCTCGTCGAATTCGCCGTAGTTTCCAGGAACACCAGCAGCTTTGAAGCCTTCCTACACGAACCGATCGAGACGATCTCGAGAGGCAGAAAAGAGGTGTCACTCATGGAAAATCAGCGTCCCCCACAGATGCAGGATCGCGATCCCGGTCTTGAGCACGAGATGAGGCCCGAGCCCGACTACCAGCCGCGCTTTCCTGGTTCGGGGCGCCTCGCAGGCAAGACAGCAATTATCACCGGAGGAGACTCGGGCATCGGTCGCGCGACAGCCGTGCTCTTCGCGCGTGAAGGAGCGGACGTCGCGATCGTGTACCTCGACGAAGACCGCGATGCCGAGGAAACCCGGAAGGCAGTGGAAGCGGAAGGGAGAAAGGCGCTCCTCATCCGGGGAAATGTTCGCGAAAAGGCGTTCTGCACCTCCGCCGTGTCGCGAGCGGTCGAGGAGTTTGGAAAGCTCGATATCCTCGTGAACAACGCCGCTCATCAGGAGATTGCGGAAGACCTTCGGGATATCAGCGAGGAACAGCTCGCCAAGACATTTGAGACGAACATCTACGCCTACTTTTTCATGACGCAGGCAGCGCTTGATCACCTTGAGATGGGATCTGCCATCGTCAACGTGACGTCGGTCAACAGCTATAAGGGCAACGACACCCTGATTGACTACTCATCGACGAAGGGGGCTATCACGGCGTTCACGCGTTCGATGGCCTCCAACCTGGTCGAGAAGGGCATTCGGGTGAATGGCGTTGCGCCCGGCCCGATCTGGACGCCTTTCATCCCGATGTCATTCCCGGCTGAAAAGGTCGCCGAATTTGGCGCGCAGGTGCCCATGGCCCGGGCAGGCCAGCCTAACGAGGTGGCGCCGGCGCTTCTGTTCCTGGCGTGCGAGGATTCCTCCTACTTCACTGGTCAGGTTCTCCATCCGAACGGTGGAACGATCGTCGGCGCGTAGAGCTCGCCGCTGACCGAATACCCGTCCGACGGGCATGTTCATGCCATGACGGGCCGCAGCCCGCTCCTGCCGCTCGGGCGGCAGGCTGCTCATGCCGCGCGGAGCGGTCGGCTCTCGAAGGGGGCAGGGGGCGGGCTGCAATAGGAAACGACTGCCCACCGCTGGCACGGGACGCAAGAAGCCTTCAAGGCGCGGACCGAAAATGAGAAAATGTGGTGAGCGCGGTGGGGCTCGAACCCACGACCTACAGATTAAAAGGCTTTCTAGGAGTGTTGTAATCGTTGAGCATTCTCCGCCCATGTCGCGCCTATGTCGCGTTAGCCGAGCAGGGCAGCCTCTGCAAGAGCGAGTTCTGAGGCATCGTCGCCGGTCGGAAACAGGTGGCCGTAAGTGTCCATTGTCAGCCCGATCGTGGAGTGGCCTAGACGCTCCTGAACCATCTTGGGAGGCAGTCCGAGCCCACCGTCCTCTTTCCTGTTGATGCACCACGACGCGTAGAAGTGCCGCAGCGAATGCAGGCCTGGATATTTAGCCGCAAGAACCGGTTGGCCGTGCTCGTCAACCTTGCCCGTATCGCGGGTTACCCCTGCCGTGAGCTGGGCCGGTTCGTAGCCACGATGAACGATGTTCGCGTGGCTCTCCACGTTCCCCAAGCCGTTGGGGAAAGCGAACTGCGCCGGCTTGATCTCTTCGTCTTTCGGGCGAGGGCAGGCGAGCTGCCATTCCTTCAATGCCGAGACGACGATCGGCGGGATCGGGACCGTCCGTTCGCCCGCCGCCGATTTCGGGCGCCCAATGTCTCCGAACCTGTCTGCACGCTGATGGACGCGAACGGTCTTGCGATCGAGGTCAACGTCGCTCCAGCGGAGACCGCGAAGCTCCGACGCGCGTAGGCCTGTGAAAATGGCTGTGAGGAACAGCGGACGCCACCGGCCCTCCAAGGCGCCAACGAGAGCTTTCACCTCTGCGCCGGAAGGGATGTCAGTCCCAACTTTCAGTTTGCCCTTCGCGCGCTTCTCGCGGCGACGATCGGTGCCCTTCGTCCGGCTACGACTTTTCTCTCTGACGGCGTTCCTGCCAACAAGTCCGCGCTCCTGGGCGTCGGCGAGCAGCGAGCCGAGTGCGACAAGGATCTTGCGCACCATAGCGGGGGAGGTGCCCTTCTCACGGAGATCGTCCTCGAACTGGCGCACAGCAGGAACGGTAAGTTTCGAAAGGAGTGTCGAGCCGAGGGCAGGGGCGATGTGCAACTCGAGGAGCTGCCGATATTGGATGATGGTTGTCCGCTCCAAGCCGTTCCGCTCGCCGCGACGAATCCACAAATCACCGGCTGCCTTAACAGTAGCGCTCGCGCTGTCAGCGACGTGCGTTCCCTCGCGAACCTCAACGTGGGCCGTGGCGGCGAAATTGTCGGCAGCCTTCTTCAGCTTGAATGTCTTCAGCCGGCGCTTTCCGTTGGTATCGGTGTAATCGACGACCCACGCCGTCTTCTCCTCGCCCTTCGGCGTCGCCCAGGAGCGCTTGCGGACGCTCATTTTCCGCGTTTCTTCCATGGAGGCGTAGGGGCCGGAGGAAACTCCTTATCGATCAGGATTTGTAAGGCCTTGGCTACATCCTTCGCGCTCTCCGACGAGCCTGCGCGGCTGAGCTCGATTTCATCGATTAGCTCTTGCGCAAGGCGCGTTACGTCCCGCCGAGGCGGATACTCTTTTTCCACGGCTTCGAGGATGAGGAGGTTGGGATCAATTTCCGCTTCGTGCGCCTCTTCATAGACGCGATCGAGCACTTCCTTCGGAAGCCATACTGAGATCGAGCCGTCTTCCTGTCGCTCCAAAGCATTTTGAAGTCTGAGAATGATCTCGCTGTTCACCGAGCGGCCGTTCGCGTCGGCCGCGGCTTTCAAGCGATCTCTCATCCCCTCCGGGAGCCGAAGCGAGATCTGCTCCGCGCCCCGACCAGCCTTGCTCATATCCGTGGCCCACCTTTCCAAAACGACATTACCGTAATGCCACATCACTTGACGGGCAATTCAATTACGGTAATGTCATCTCACGGTAATGTCGCCGACTTAAGGAAGGGTAAAGGGAATGGATCGAACCCTCGACCTCGTATGGGGTGCAGCTGAGATCGCGAAGATCATCGGTCGTAGTCCGCGAGCCACGTTCGGAATGCTGGAGAACGGCGAGCTTCCCGCTCGCAAGGTGTCCGGCCGGTGGGTCATCGAGCGAGGCAAGCTCGTAGAGTTCTTCACGGGAGCGGCGGCGTGAAGATCAGCGACTTTATCCGGCGGAAGATCTGGCAGGGCGCGCTCGACGCGAGGTCGCTCAAGCCAGCAAGCGGATCGCGACAATCATCCGTAAATCGCAAGACCGGAGGACGATCCTTTGACGTCCTCCGCATCGAAAGCAAAAGGCCCGGCCAGCGTTGGAGCGCTGCCGAGCCGTGGTTCCAGCAAACCCCGGAAGGAGACAGCTATGAACAGCCGAGACAATAGCAGCGCCCAGGCCGCGGCTGCAAGCGAGACGTATTATCGGACGGCATATCGCAGCCTCGAGACACAGATTCACCGCATCGTCTCGTTCGCGTCGGTCGCGCATTACCTTTCAGAGTCCCTCGACGAGGACCGACGCCGCTTTCCGGCCGACCCGCCCAACGAGGCGGTAGTCGACCATCTCTTCTTCCTGACCTCCGAAGCTCAGGCCGCGGCCCAGGATCTCGACGCCGACTGGACCAAGAAGTTCAACGCGGGTCCGGAGTTCGCGCAATGAGCGTTCAGTTGCAGAACCTTTCAATGCGCGAGCTTCGCGACGCACGGGAAGCGATGGTCACGGTTGCCGACGTGCTCAGCGGCCTTCTTTGCCAGCCGCGATTTATCCGGGACGGCCTCTACAACAATGCGGGCGAGATCCTGGACGATCTGTGCAATCTGGTATGCAACTTCGCTGAACAGATGGAAGATGAGGCGGCTAGCCGCAGTGCTGACCTTACACCGGCCGAGGCGACCACCCGAGCTTTCCTTCTCATGATGGCGCAAGCTGAACGTGAGGACGCTGATTGCCGCGACCTCGTGGCGCTGGCTGAAGAAGCAGCATCGGATCGGAGGGCGGCATGACCTTCACCCTCTGCATCACCCAGGGCGCCGGGGAATATCCCCTCGGCCCCTTCACCCGCCGCGAGATCGAGCTCCAGATCGAGACGTTGATCTCAGCGCTCGACGCCTTCGATGGCGATCCCGACCTCGAGCCAGATCCGGACGGCGAACCGTCGCTCGGCTGGACCCGCACCATGGCGTGGGGCGGCGCTAATGATCTGGAGGCGGCGGCATGAGTGCGGGTCGTTGCACCATGGGCCCTTGGAACATGGTTCAGTGGGGCGATGGTTCGGACGCCGACGACTACACCGTGACGTCCGATGAATCTGAGGTCGTGATTGCTCATGGCCTCTCTCGGCCGGATGCAGCGCTCATCGCATCGGCGCCGGACATGTTGAAAGCGCTGCGGGCTGCCGTCGTCCTGATTGGCGACCATCGAAGCACTGAAATGGGGAGCATCAACGCCGCCATAGCCAAGGCGGAAGACGCACGGCCTTATCGGGGGGGCGCCTGATGATCGGCAAGCTTCCCGCAAATTGGCGGCAGCACGCCTACAAGGTCGAGCTCCAGCCGAACGAACGTGATCGCCATGCCTTCCTCTCGAATGGGAGCCCTGACCTTCGCGACGCGATCGAGGGGGACTGGGACATCGTCGCGAGCGTGGTCGGCGTGGCGAACGACAACCATGGGCGGGCAAAGTCTTCCTTCCGGGTCGAGTTCTTTGGCAACAACCTCCTGCTTGCGACGTGGCCCTGCTCGACGCTGAAAGACGCGATCCTCATCGCGGAAACCTTCGGCCGCAACTTCGCAAGGGCCATCGTCCTCAACGGTACGGATAGTGGGACAACCGAAGAGTTCGGTTTGACGCTTGCGTCGGAGCTCTTGGAGGCGGAGCCCGAGCCGCTGTCCTGGCATGTCCCTAAGCTCATCCCCGCCGGCCTGCCTACGCTCCTGTTCGGCGATGGCGGGACCGGGAAGAGCTTGGCGGCACTTCAGCTCGCCGTCGCGACTTCGGCCAATCGGCCATGGCTTGGGCATCATGTCCGCCAGGGGCCGGCAATCTTCATGACTGCGGAGGATGACGAGGCCGAGGTCCACCGGCGCATCGCCACGATTTGCGCTCGCGAGGGGATCGATCGCGCCGATCTCGATTACCTCATGGTCAACGCCAAAGTCGGGGAAGACGCGCTTCTCGGCATCTGGAACCCCGATACGCGGATGATCGAGCCGACGGCGCTCTACAACGCACTCGATCGAGCCATCCAGACTAGCGTTCCGGCACTGCTCGTCCTCGACACGTTGGCTGACCTCTTCGGGGGCGATGAGAACGTGCGGGCACAGGCCCGTCAGTTCGTCACCCTCCTTCGTCGCCTGTCCCGCCACTGCGGCACGACGATCGTCTGTCTCGCACATCCTTCCGCGGCAGGCATATCGTCAGGGACCGGATCATCCGGTTCGACGGGCTGGAGCAACAGTGTTCGCTCACGTCTCTATCTCGAACGGTCGTTCGAATGGGCCGGACGCAGTGACAGCCGTCGACTCGTCGAGCCCGATCCCAATGTCCGGATCCTCACGACGAAGAAGTCGAACTACGGTCCCGTCGGCGGCGCCCAGCGGCTCCGGTGGTCGGACGGGGTGATCGTGGTCGACACCGCCCCCCTGATGATCGCAGGGCCGGCCAAGGCGAGCGCCATCATGGCAGGCGAACAGGTCGATGAAAAGTTCCTCGAGCTTCTGACTGTCTTCCGCGCTCAGGGGCGGAACGTCAGCCCATCTCCGTCAGCATCATACGGACCGTCTCTCTTCGCCAAGCATCCCCGCGCCGAGGGCATCAAGAAGGCCGCGTTCGTGGAGTCGCTGCGCAGGCTACTCGATGCAGGACAAGTCGTAGTGGAGCCCTACGGCCCGCCGTCCAAGGGCACGAAGCGCCTGGCTCTACCTGCGGACGCTGGGGGTGCAGACCCTGCATACCCCCCTGCGGACGCAGGTGCAGACTGATGCGCACCCCCCTGCATACCCCCCTGCGGACGGTGCAGACCCCCCTGCAGACCCTATGGTGTACACGTCCCCCATACCCCCATATGCGCTTGCGCGGCCCTTCGGGGGCCGCCGCGCATGGGCGCTGGGTGGGGCAGGAGATGATCCGATGACCCAGCCAGACATTCACACCTCCGAAGGTTGGGCGATCATCGACGATCGAGGCCGGCCGTGGGGCGAGGCAATGTTCGCTTCGGAAGAAGCTGCGTTGGAGACTGTGAAGGCGTGCGGGATGCATTCGGCTCGCATCGCCCGAGCCAAGCGCGTCGAGTGGTACGCCACAAAGCCGGGGAACAGGACGCCGACCATGCACGACAGTTGGGTCATCGAGGAGGCCAGCCGATGAGGAAGCCCCGCTGGTATCCGAAAGGCCTGCCAGAGGCGAAGCCCGCCCTGACGCCGGAGAATGCTGAGGCGAAGCGGCGGCCGTCGCGCTCGCGTCTGCATCTGCGCCCGCGCAAGGACCACACGCTCGCCGAACTGCTGAAGCTGGCCGAGGGGCTGGAGTGGTACGGCCTTCTCGTCACCGCGCAGAAGGAGTTCGCGGCTCAGGTCATTCTCGAACGCTACGGCTTGGCGACCTACGTGCCCTGCCGGCACGAATGGCGCCGCCGGTCGAAGTATTCGAAGGCTAAGGAGGTCAAGACCTACGCCGTCGCGCCGCGCTACATCTTCGCCGGGTTCAAGCCCGGCACGCCGCTGTGGTTCGATCTGTTCAACCTGCCGCTGATCCACGCCGCGGTAGGGATCAACGGGACGCCGAAGCCCGTGCCGACAGTCGCTATGGCCCAGCTACTGCGCAAGACTGGCGGCGGCCTCAGCGCGCCGGACGCGCATCGCTTCATGAAGACGCACCACGAGTTTGCAGCGGGCGACGAGGTCGAAGTGACCGGCGGCCCGTTCTCTGGCTGGAAAGTCCCGGTGAAGGAGATCAACGGCGGCACTGCGACGGTGATCGTGCAACTGTTCGGCGGGGCTGTTGAAACTCTCGACCTGCCGCTTGAACTTCTTGAAGCTGCGGAGTAAATATCTCGCAGGATGACTTGGGCCCCTGCCATTGCGGTATGCCTGGGCCCAGCCCCGGCGACAGGCCGAGCGGCACACTTGAAGGTTTATGGCCCGCCGGTGAGCGGGCCTTTTCGTTTCAGGATGGCTTGAGGCGATTACCGACCGATCGCTGGAAACCTTCTCCGCTCTCACCGATCCGAGCGGCATGCTCTCGGACTTCGGCGGCTATGGTCGAGAGATCAAGTAGGCGCCCCTGTTCATCGAACATTTCAAAGTCGCCTCGGGCGGGGTCTCCACCGAGCCGCTCAGCCTCGGCTTCACCGAGAAGCTTGAGCGTGCGGTGTGCCGCATCGAGGTCATTGGCGATTTCGTTCAGCGTTCTCGGCATTCCCGATCTCCCTAGGATGATCCATGTCCCGTCCCTCCACCTTCACACAGGAGATCGCCGACGTCATCTGCGAGCGCATCGCGGACGGCGAGAGCCTACGGTCGATCTGCTCGGACGAGGGAATGCCTTCGAAGAGCAGTGTCTTCAAATGGCTCGGCGAGCAGACGTCGTTCTCGGACCAGTACGCCCGCGCGCGCGAAGCTCAGGCTGACGCGCTCTTCGACGAGATCGTGGACATCGCCGATGATGGCCGGAACGACTGGATGGAGAAGCGCAACGCCGACGGCGAGCATATCGGCTGGACCGAAAACGGCGAGGCGATGAGGCGGTCGGTTCTGCGGGTTGATGCTCGCAAGTGGATGGCCGGCAAGCTGCGTCCGAAGGTCTACGGCGACAAGGTGGCGCTAACCGGAGCCAGCGGCGGCGCGATCGAGCACAGCCACTCGGTCAAGGATCTCACCGACGATGAACTTGCACGTATCGCCCTCGGTGGCGGCAACGGAGCTGCTGCGCCGAAGGAGGGCGCGTGAAAGCCTGATCGGCTTCGCCCAGGCGATCGACATCCCCGGCAAGCCGATCGACGACGATGACGAGGACTGCGAGCGCTTCGTGAACGTCGAGACGGGCGTCGCGGATCATCACCTCCTGCTGATGCGCTCGGTGCAGCGGTGCATCGAGACGCCGAACGGCCGGCTGATGGTGTTTATGCCACCGGGCTCGGCCAAGAGCACCTATGTCAGCGTCGTCACGCCGGCTTGGGCGATGGGGCGCTGGCCGGGTTTCCGGGTGATCGGCGCCAGCTACGCATCGGACCTTGCCCGCAAGCTCGGGCGCCGGTGTCGGTCGATCGTCAAGCAGCGGGGCTATGCCGGGCTCTTCACCGCGCGTCTGTCGTCAGAGAGCGCGGCCGCGGACGAATGGTCGCTCGACTGCGGCTCGGAATACATGGCCGGCGGTATCCTGTCGGGTATCACCGGCAATCGCGCCGACCTCGTGCTGATCGACGACCCTGTGAAGGGCAGGCAGGACGCCGACAGCCCGACGATCCGCAAGAAGACGCTGGAGGCCTACCAGGACGACCTGATGACCCGCCTTCTGCCTAGCGGCTCGGTCATCATTGTGCAGACGCGCTGGAATGAGGACGACCTGGCGGGTTCGATCCTGCCGGAGGGCTACGCGGGCGAGAGCGGCATGATCCTGTGCCGCGATGGTCAGGAGTGGGAAGTCATCTGCCTGCAGGCGAAGGCCGAGCGCGACGACGATCCGCTCGGGCGCCAGCCGGGCGAGTACCTGTGGCCGGAATGGTTCGGCCGCGATCACTGGAAGCAGTTCGAGCGCAATCCACGCACATGGGCTTCGCTGTTTCAGCAGCGTCCCGCGCCGGACGACGGCGACATCTTCAAGCGGGAGTGGCTGAAGACCTACGAGAAGCTGCCGGCAGGCTGCCGGATGTACGGCGGATCGGACTATGCGGTGTCGGACGACGGCGACTTCACCGTGCATGTGGTCGGGGCGACCGACCGCGACGGCAACCTCTACATCCACGACCTGTGGCGCGGTCAGGGCGACGCGGACAAGTGGATCGACCCGCTTCTCGATCTCGTCACGGAGCACAACCCGACGGCCTGGGCCGAGGAGTCGGGGCAGATCAACAAGTCGGTCGGGCCACTGCTGAAGCGCCGCATGAACGAGCGCAAGGTGTTCTTCAACCGACGGCAGGAGGCTTCGACCGTCGACAAGGTCGCAAGGGCTCGATCGTTTCAAGGCATGATGGCGAGCGGCAAGGTCTTCTTCCGCTCCGGCACCGAATGGCGCGCCGACCTCGTGTCCGAGCTCATGGTGTTCCCGAACGGGCGATACGACGACCAGGTCGATGCGATCACCAAGATGACGCAGATGCTCGACGGCATGCGCGGCAAGGCGCTGCCGAAGGCGGCTGAGAGCCTGAACCCCATGCTGGCCAAGAACGCCTTCGCCCTGCGCAAACCGAAAGATCGACTGTGAGCCAAACCGAAGCAACACCGCAGGACGACGGGCTCGCGCCCGAGCGCTGGACGAGCCGGATCGACGACGCCATGAGCGTCGAGAAGGACTGGCGCGACAAGGGCAAGGAGGCGATCGGCATCTATCGTGCCGAGCGTCAGGCCGATGGCGCGTCTGGTCGCGGTCGCTTCAACATGCTGTTCGCGAACACGTCGATCCTGTTCCCGTCGATGTACCAGCAGCCGCCGCAGGCTGACGTGCGCCGCAGGTTCCAGCGGGCCGACGATCTGGCCGATGCTGCATCGGGCGTGCTGCAGGGTGCGCTCAACAGCGCGTTCGAGATCGGCAACCTCGACGCCGAGATCCGCAGGGCTGTGCAGGAGGTGCTTCTGCCGGGCCGTGGCACGATCCGCGTCCGCTGGGTGCCGACGATCGAGGACCGCCCCGCGATTGACCCGATGACGGGCGCACCGCTGATGGGCGAGGACAGTCAGCCGGTGATGGAGCCGCGCAAGACGTGGGAGACGCTGGAGTTCGAGCACGTCTTCTGGGAGGACTTCGTCGTCGAGCCCGTCCGCCGCTGGCGCGATGCGGTGTGGTGCGCCTTCCGGCTCTACCTGACGCGATCCGAGATCGAGAAGCAGTTCGGCGACGATCCGAAGGTGATGGAGCGCTTGAAGGACGAGGAATGGATGCGCGGCGCGTTCGTGCATTCGCCTGTCGATCTCCAGCGCGAGGATCGCAAGGCGCAGAACGCGGCCGAACCGCGCGTCATGCTGTGGGAGTGCTGGGACCGCGAGCGCCGCACCATCGACTGGATCGTGCCGGGACAGGTGCCGCTTCTCCTGCGCCGTGATGAGGACCCGCTCGACCTCGAGCTGTTCTTCCCGTGCCCGGAGCCGATGACGTCGATCGCGACAACGAACAGCCAAGTGCCGGTGCCGGAATATGAGATCTGGCGCGACCTTGCTGCAGAGGTGGCGCGCATCACCGATCGCATCGACGCGATCATCAAGCGCATGCGCGTGCGCGGCATGTTCAACGGTTCGGTCGAGGAATTGGCCGACGTCCTGGATGGCGAAGACGGGCAGATGATCGCGGTGTCGGGCGTCGACATGGAAGCCGCAATGAACACCAATGTCTGGCTCCTCCCGCTCGACATTCTCGCGACGACGGCCGTGGCGCTGTATGGCGCGCGGGAGCAGGCCAAGCAGGCGCTCTACGAGGTGTCCGGCATCTCCGATGTCCTGCGCGGCGCGAGCGACCCACGCGAGACGTTGGGGGCGCAGAGGATCAAGGGCAACTTCGGGACGCTGCGCATCGACGATCGGCGGCGCGGGCTCTCGTCGTTCCTGCGAGACCTGACGCGGATCTCGGCGGAGATCATGGCCTCGCGCTTCTCGGCGTCGACGCTGTCGATCATGTCCGGCCGCGAGATCCAGCCGGAGCTCGAGGAGTACCTGCGCAAGGAAAGCCGGCTGATGTGCAACGTCGACATCGAGACGGACTCGACCGTCGCGATCGACCAGTCTGCCGAGCAGGAGGCGTCGCAGACGCTCGTCTCGGCCGTCGGCGGCCTGATCCAGACGTTCGGCCCGCTGGTGCAGAACGGCATGGTGCCGCGCGAGATGCTGGCCGAGCTCCTGAAGATGATCCTGAAGCCTTTCAAGGGCTCTCGCGATCTCCTCGACCTGATCGGGCAGGCGATGGCCGCCGCCGAGCAGAATCAGGGCGCGCAGCAGGAACAGCCGGACCCGGCCGCGGAGGCCGCTAGGACCGAACTCGAGTTGAAGGCGGCAGGGGCGAAGCAGGACATGCAGATCAAGGCTGAGGAGCACCAGGCCGACATGGCGCAGCGTAGCGCGGAGATGCAGATGGACGGGCAGGAGCACGAGGCGAAGATGCGGATGCTTGCCCAGCGCGCCGCGATGGCGCCGGCTCGCTTGCCGCTGTTTGGGAGGCCCGGCCAGTGAGTTGGCGTCGCGACTCAGGGCGGGCGCTGTGGCACCGGTCGGACGGCGTGGTCATCACCGATCAGCAGATCATGGGGATGAAGCCGTTCGTCGCCGCACTGACCCTTCAAGTCCTGAAGGAGGCGGTCCGGTGAGCCGAACCACCTTCGTCATTCGCGACGGCCAGCTCGTCGAGAAATCCAAGGCCCTCCATTCGGTCGGGCCTTTTTTCATGCGCGACATCGAGACCTACGCGAGCCCGATCACGGGCAAGCCGATCACGTCGCGTTCGCACCGCCGCGAGGAAATGAGGCGCCACAACGTGGTCGATCCTCGCGACCTCAAAGGCGAACTCCTGGCCAACGGCAAGAGGCATCGAGGCTGACATGAGCAACACCCCCGACACCGGCGCGAGCGATCCGAACGCAGGCGAGAGCTTCGACCTGAATGACGCGATCGGCGCCGCCTTCGACGAGATCAGCGCCACTGAGGGTGGCGACGCCCCCCATTCCGGCGATGCCGCCGCAGCCGCTGCCGAGCAGCACGCCGCGGTGTCCGCCGACACGAACACGCCCGCCGAGACGCCCGCCGCGAACGCCGAACAGGCCGAGCCGGCGCCCGATCAGTGGAGCGAGAAGGATGATGCCGCGCTCGCCGCGCTGTCGCCCGAGGTGAAGAGCCTCGTCGAACGGCGCATTAAGGCGATCGAGGCGGAACACACCGGCAAGACCGAGGCGATGGCCGCCGACGTCGAACTCGGCAAGGGCATTCGTTCGGTCGTGGACGAGGGCGGCTTCCGGGACGTGCTGGCGCAGAGCGGCATGAACGAGGTTCAGGGGGTTCAGTACCTCGCGAACCTCGAACGCTTCGCGCGCGAGCGTCCTGCGGACTACCTTCGCTTCGTCGCGGACCATGTTCGCCAGCGGTTCGGCCTCGACCCGGCCAAGGAACTCGGGCTGACCGGCGATCAGCGGGCGCCGTCGCACGACGATGCCTTCCAGGACCCGCGCGTCGCGGACCTGCAGCAGCAGCTCGGCGCGCTCTCCAACCACGTCCAGCAGGACGCCATGAGCCGCCGGCAGGAAGCCGTGCGGCAGACGATCGACACGTTCAAGAACGCCAAGGACGCCAGCGGCGCCCTTCTGCATCCTCACCTCGAGGACGTGAAGGACGACATGGCGGCGTATCTGCGCGCAAACCCCGGCATGAGCCTCGATGACGCCTACGGACGGGCGGTGTGGGCGAACCCCACCGCGCGCCAGAAGGTGCAGCAGGCCGAGCAGGAAGCCGCGCAGCGCAAACAGCGTTCGGAAGCGGCCAACGCGGCGAAGGCCGCTCGGTCGAACGTGCGCGGTGGCGGCCGCAGCATGGAAACCTCACCCACCATCAAGTCGAGCGACGACGCGGTGAACGCCGCCATCGACGCCATCGGCGGCATCTAAGGAAATCGACCCATGCCTCTGAGCGCAGGTGTCACCCGCCAGCTTCTGGCGACCACCCTCTCCAACTACAAGCGCCGGCTCTACGACAACGTGACCGGCTCCAACCTCATCCTCGCCACGCTGAGGGCGAAGGGGCGCATCACGGCCGTCGACGGCGGCCACGACATCCGCGGCCCGGTCATCTTCGACGAGGAAATCTTCAAGTGGTACGGCGGGCTCGATCCGCTGAGCCGCGACCAGAAGGAAACGATCACCGAGGCCGGATTCGATCCCGGCATGGCGGTCGCGTCCGTGACGATCTCGGGCGAGGAGCGGGCGAAGAACTCGGGCCGCGCGCAGATCGTCAAGCTGATGCGCGGCAAGCTCGACAACGCCGAGAACACCATCAAGTCGGGCATCACGCGCGGCATCTACGGCGACGGTACGACGCCCAACTCATTCGTCGGCCTCGACTCCTTCGTGTCGGAAGATCCGACCGTCGGCACCGTCGGCGGCATCGATGGTTCGGCGGCGGCCTGGTGGCGGAACAAGGTCACGACGGTCGATATGACCGGCGCTGACGAACAGGCGCAGTTCCGTCGCCTGCGTGCCGGCATGTCCGAGCTCTACCGCAAGTGCTCGGTCGGCACGGAGCAGCCCGACGTCATCACTCTCGACGATCCGGTGTTCGGCATCTTCGAGAGCGGCCTGCAGGACAACCAGCGCTACACCGACGCCGACAGCGCCAAGCTCGGCTTCGACACGCTGCGTTACCGCAAGGCCAAGGTGGTGTCGGAGAGCGACGGCTCGGCGCATCCCGAGAACCAGGGCTACTTCGTCAACACCGACTTCCTCGCGCTCGAGTATTACGAGGGTCGGCTGTTCGAGGAACTGGACCTCGCCGACACCACGCCCGACCTCGACGCCGTGACCAAGCATCTCGGCTTCATGGGCGCCCTGACGACCTACAAGCGCAACCGCCACGGTCGCCTGGTCGTCACCGGCCTCGACTGACCGGGCCTTTCCAAACTGAAACCGGCCGTCGCGGGGCAACTCGCGGCGGCTTTTTCGTGACCGGTCAGGAGCACCGACGATGATCCGATTTTTCGATAAGGCCGTGCAGCGTGGCAAGGGCGAGGACGGCCTGCCGATCTATACGATGGTCCCGTATTTCGAGGCGTACAAGAGCGCGGTGACGCGCGTGGTGCGCCCGGCGCGCGGCGGCGACAAGGTCGCGCATCCGAACGAGTGGAAGGACTATCTCGCCTCGCGCGAGCCCGACCACGAAGGCTTCCCGCTCGCGGCCTGGCCGCAGATCGACGAGGCCGACCGCAAGGGGCTGGCTGAGCGCGGCATTCACACGCTGGAGAAGCTGATCGAGACCGATATGTCGTCGGCGCCGAGCGAGCTTCGCGATGCGCAGAGCCGTGCGCGTGACTTCATCGAGCGCACACACGACGACGCGCCGCGCCTCGCCGCGCACATCGCCGAGCTTGAGGCGTCCGAAAAGGCGCTTCTCGAGGACAACAACGAGCTTCGCGCCGACGTTGCCCGGCTGACGTCCGAACTCGATAAGGCGCAGGCCGCGCCGGCACAAAGTGGCGGAAAGCCCAAGGGCGGAGCCGCCTGATGAACCTCCTGACGCTGGTGCAGGACGTGATGGTCGGGCTTCAGCTTCCCAAGCCCGCCACCGTCATCGGCAATCCCGACCCGTCCGTCGCCCAGATGCTGGCGGCGCTCGGATCGGCGGCCGATGATCTCGTCAATCGCTATCCGAACAACCGCCTGATGCCGACCGGCGAATGGGCGCGTGGGGCGGGTGAGATGGGCGTCCTGAAGCCGGCGCCGACGCTCGACACCGACGAGATCCTGTTCGACACGCCGACGATCCGAGCGGCGATCACCTGGCGCTGGCGGGACTGGAACGGGCTCGATTACGCCGAGGCCTTCCGCCAGTCCGAGGAGAGCCTGTCGCGCGCTGCGCTGCGCCACACCAAGGCGAACGCGGGCGAGGTCTTCTACTGATGCGCCAGCCGCTGATCCGTCGCGCCAGTCCCGGCGTCGCGAAGGCGCAGCCGATCACGCTGCCTTCGCCGTTCGGCGGCATCAACGGCATCGACGCCCTGGCCGGCGGCATGGAGCCGACCGACGCCGTCGACATGGTCAATTTCTTCCCGATCGACGGCGGCATCGAGACGCGTGGCGGATACACCATCCGTCACGACCTCCGCACCGGCGCCCCGGTGCTGTTCCTGCAGGATTTCGACGACGGCGACGAGCGGACCATCGCCGCATCGGGCGGCAAGCTCTTCCGCATTGCCGGCGCCGTGACTGAACTGGCGTCCGGCTTCCAATCCGACCGCTGGCGGCACGCCATCATGAACGACCGCCTGTTCCTCGTGAACGGCTTCGACGCCCCGCGCGCGGTCGTCGGCGCTGCGGTCGTGACGCCGGCCTTCACCGGGATCGGCGATGCGCGACGACTGTTCCGTGTGCGCTCGCACGCCAAGCGCCTGTTCTTCGCCGAGCGCGGTTCGGCCAGCTTCTGGTATGGCGGACTGAACGCTGTGCAGGGCGAGCTCAAGAGCTTCGACCTGTCGGGTATCGGCAACCGCGGCGGCACCATCGAGGAGATCGCCACGCTCGCACCGGACGGCGGGCAGGGCGGCGACGACGACGCCATCGTCTTCTTCATGACCTCGGGCGAGGCGATCGTCTATCGCGGCTCCAGCCCGGACGATGCGATGAACTGGGGCCGCGTCGGCGTCTTCCCGGTCGCGCGCCCGATCGTCGCCGAGAGCCATGCCGGCGACGTGCTCACCGCCTCGCTGGATGGCTACGCCGAGCTGTCGCGTGTTCTCGCTTCCGGGCGCTCGCCCGTGGCTGGCTTCGGCCGTCGCATGGGGCGCCTTGCACTGTCCGCTGCGCGCTCGCACGGCCGGAACCTCGGCTGGCAGATCGTCTATCATCCGCTCCGTCAGATGATCCTCGTCAACGTGCCGGAGACGGCGACGTCTTCGCAGCAGCACGTCTGCAACCTTTCGACCGGCGCGTGGTCGCGGTTTCGCGGCCTGCCGGCCAGCGTGTGGGGGCATGTCGGCGACGACCTGTGCTTCGGCACCCCGGACGGCAGGATCGCCACTTATGGCGCGTTCAGCGATGGCGGCTCGCCGATCGTCGCGTTTTGCCAGGGCGCGTGGTCGACGCTCGGCGTGCCCGGTCGCAAGAAAAAGGTTGGGCTGGTGAAGCCCTTCGTCACCTCCGTCTCGACGCCGATGGCACGGCACCTGATCGGTGCCGACTTCCGCAACCCCGGCTCTGGCGCCGTCGCTTCGCTGCCGGTCGCCTCCGACATCGGCATCTGGGACCAGTCGGTCTGGGATCGTGCTGCGTGGTCCGGCGCCGAGAGGGTGACGGCCGAGTTCCGCGGCGGCGGCATCAACGGCGAGTTCATTTCGGTCGGCCTGCGCGTCGACACCTCGGCCGGGCCGGTGAAATGGCTGGCGACGACGCTGATGGCGGAGATCGGTGCTTGAGCGACTACAGCATCCTCCTCGGTCAGGACGCGCTGGTCGCCCGCTGGATTGCGGCGCAGATGAAGGACGCCTCGGACCTGACAGGCGCGGTCGCCTTCGGCGCGGTGCGAGGCGATCACCTCGTCGGTGGCATCGCCTTCACGGAACTGCGCCATCCCGACATCCGCGTCACCGTGGCTGGCGTCGGTGACTTCGGCCCGTGGATGACACGCCGGCTCCTGAAAACCGGGTTCGCCTTCGCCTTCCTCGACCAGGACTGCCGCCGGATCACGGCGATGGTGAAGCGCACGAACAAGTCCTCGCGCAAGTTGGTCGAGAAGATCGGCTTCAAGCTCGAGGGAACACACCGTCAGGCCTTCGCCGACGGGGGAACGCTGCTGTCCTACGGGATGGTTCGCGACGAATGCAGATGGCTGAAGGGGATCGAACAGGATGGGTAAGTCTGCACCGAAGGCGCCCGATCCGGTCGCCACCGCAAACGCTCAGGCGCAGGCGAACGCGCAGGCCGTCCGCGAGAGCGCGCGCGTCAACGCCGTCGATCAGTACGGCCCCTGGGGCTCGACGACCTACCAGCGCAATCGCGATGGCACGCCTGCCTCGCAGACGGTGACGCTGACCCCTCAAGGTGATCGAATTCACAGCGGGCAGATGGGGATCGCCGAGCAACTGACGGGCAAGGCCGGGCAACTCGTCGGCCAGATACCGACCGGCCCGATGGACATCTCGGGCCTGCCTGGGCGGCAGAACTCCATCGGCGGCGCAGGCTCGATCCAGATGGGAGTCGGCTCGCGGTCGGGCGAAGTCGGCAACTTCAATCCGAGCGGCCTTCCATCTCTGCCGGGCGTAGGTGACTTCGGAGCGGAAGCGCAGCGCTCGCAGGACGCGGCATTCCAGAAGGCGCACGCCCTCCTTCAGCCGGGGCAGCAGCTCGACCGCCAGCGCATGGAGCAGTCGCTGTCCGATCGCGGTATTCCGCTCGACAGCGCCGCCGGCCAGGCGGAGTTGACGCGCATGGAGCGCTCGCAGAGCGAGGCCATGAACCGCGCGGCCTACGACGCTGTCGCGGCGGGCGGTGCGGAGCAATCACGCCTGTTCGGGCTCGCCTCCGGTGCTCGCAGCCAGATGTTCGGCGAAGGCCTGACGCAGGCCGGCTTCAACAACGAGGCGGCCGGGCAGCGGTTCGGGCAGGATCTCGCGGCGATGGGGGCCGGCAACGCGGCGCAGGGACAGCAGTTCGGCCAGAACGCCCAATCGGCAGGCTTCGCTAACCAGGCGCGCAACGACGCGCTGACGGAAGCGATCATGCTGCGCAACCAGCCCTTCAACGAGGCCTCGGCGCTTCTGACGGGATCGCCCGCGATGGGCATGCCCGGCTTCCAGAACAACCCCGCCTACAACGTCGGCGCACCGGACATCGCAGGGCTGATCAACAACAACTACCAGCAGCAGATGGGGCAGTATAATCAGCAGCGCTCCGGGATGATGAACGGGCTGTTCGGCCTTGGCAGCGCGGCGCTGATGTTCTCCGATCGCCGCCTGAAGCGCGACATCTCTCGGATCGGCACCGGCTGGCGCGGGCTGCCGCTCTACCTGTTCCGCTACGTCTGGGGCGGGCCGTATCAGGTCGGCGTCATGGCGCAGGACGTAGCGCGCGCGGTTCCGTCTGCGGTTCGCCAAGCAGGCGCCTTCCTCGCCGTCGACTACGGCGCTCTGCGTGAGGCCGCGTGATGAGCACGCCCTCCTACCTCCGGTACGCCAACCAGGGGGCGACCCGAAACCAGCCGCTGGACCCGCGGCTCGTCTCGGCGCTGGGTTATCTCGGTGACATGGGCATCATGGCCGAGGTCTACTCTGGCGGTCAGCCCGGCAAAGGCAGCGGCGGTAAACGCGTCGGCTCGACCCGCCACGACCACGGCAATGCCGGCGACTTCCGATTCTATCGTGACGGGCGGCAACTCGACTGGGCGCGCGACAGCGACCGGCCATTGTTCGAGGAGATCGTCAGCCGCGGCCGGGCGGCCGGGATCACCGGGTTCGGCGCCGGTCCCGGCTACATGGGCGCCGGCACGATGCATGTCGGTTTCGGCTCTCCCGGTGTCTGGGGCGCGGGCGGACGCAGCGCCAATGCGCCGGACTGGCTGCGCAATGCCTACGGCGGATCATCCCCACCGGCCAGCGGCGCCACGGGCGCCATCGAAAGCGCGATGCTCGAAAGCGGGCCGCGCATGGAAACCGCATCCTCGACATCGAACGCGCCGATCGGCGACACCGGAGGCTCTATGGCTTCGCGCCCCATGCTCAATATCGGCCCCGAGAAGTCGAACCGCCTTGCGGAAGCCATGCTCGCGCAGGCGATGGGCGGCGGCGACGTTTCCCATCCTCTTGAGTTGGCCGGTCGGCTCGCACAGGTCTACGCCGGCCAGAGGCAGATCAAGCAGAACGACGCCGCCAACTCCGATGCCCTCGAGCAGGCGCTTGCCGGTTCTGGCCTTGACCCGTCCTATGCGCTGGCCGCGCAACTCGGCGGCGACCGCAATTCGTTGGCAAACGCCATCCTCTCTCAGCAGCAAGATCGCGCGCAGGCTGCGAACCGCGCAGAGGATCAGGCGTGGCGCCAGCAGCAGTTCGAGTATCAGAGCGGACAGGACGAAATCGCGAACAGCCGCGCCGATCAGGCGCTTGAGATTCAGCGCCAGCGAGCCTCGACTACGGACGGCCCCAAGACCAGCCTGACGCCGGTCTACGGCACCGACGCAAACGGCAACGCGGTTCTACTCCAGCCGCGCGACGACGGAACGGTGGTGCAGTCCCGAATGCCCGATGGCATCACCGTATCGACCGGTGTCGAGCGCGTGGACGCTGGCACGCATTGGGTGCTGCAGGACAAGCGTTCTGGTCAGACGGTCGGGACCATCGCGAAGGAGAACTACCAGGAATCCTACGACAGTGCGGCGGGTGCGGCTCAGGGCAAGGGCGACGTCGATAGCGCAGCCGTCGCGCCGAAGACGATCCAGCAAGCCGACAACATGATTTCGTCCATCGACGGAGTCCTGAACGATCCGAACCTCGGCATTGCCGTGGGTCTCGGCAGCATGATCCCGTCCGTGCCCGGCACGACAATACCCGGCACACGCGCACGCATTGATCAGCTTGGCGGGCAAGCCTTCCTGCAAGCGTTCGAAAGCCTCAAGGGCGGAGGCGCCATCACTGAGATCGAGGGCCTTCAGGCCACTCGCGCCATCGCCCGCCTCGACACCGCTCAGAGCGAAGAAGACTTCCGTGGCGCGCTCTCGGAGCTTCGAGGCATCGTAGAAGGCGCGAGGGCTCGTGCCCAGGGTGTTCAGGCGCCGGGCCCGACGGGTGACACGACCAGGCGTGACGAAGCGGGCGTGCCCGTCGGCGGGATGGGTGAGACGACAGCGGCGGGTGATCCGCGCTCCATGCCCGTCGTCACCTCGCAGCAAGCCTACGACGCGCTTCCCCCCGGCACGCAGTACCGCGCGCCGGATGGCACGGTGAGGACGAAGCAGTAATGGCGAACTGGTGGGAACGCGACGCGATCGTCTCTCAGGCTGCCACGGGGGGCAACTTCTGGGAGCGCGACGCCGTCGTCGACGAGCAGCCGCAGTTCGGCGGCATGGCGATGAACGCGACCGCCGGCGCGAACGAGACGCTGTATTCGATTGCCGGCGCGCCGGTCGATCTGATGCGCGGCGCGATGAACCTCGGCGTGCGCGGCTTCAACGCGGCGACCGGCTCGGACGTCGGCATGATCCCGGAGAACTCCTTCGGTGGCTCGCGCCATATCGCCGAAACGCTCGGCGCGGTGCGGCCAGAGTTTGACCCGCAGAACACGAAAGCCCAGACAGCGGCCGAGCGTGTGGCGCGTGGAGCGGGGCAGGGCGTGGCCGGCACGGTGCTGCCTGCCGCCGTCGTTGGCGGGCTCGCGCGCGGCGGCGTCCTCGGCGCGCAGGGCGCGGAAATCGGAGCGCAGGTCGCTGGGCGATCGAACTCGGTGCGAGCGGCAGGGGCTGATGCTCTGGCCGGCGGCACGGCCGGTGCCGGCGCAACGGCGGCGATGGAGCTCACGCCGGATCGCTACGACCCGCTGGCTGGTCTGATCGGCGGTCTGGCCGGCGGCGTGGCTGGAACGGCCGCGACCGGTCTTCCGGGCGTCATGCGGGAAGGTGTTCGCGCGGGTCGGGAATTCGCTGCGCCGCTGTCGCAGGCGGGCCGCGAGCGTCTGGCCGGCGAAAGCCTGCGGGATGCCGCCACCGATCCGACTGCCGCGCGTGCTGTGCTCGATAATCAGCCCGCCGAGCTCGTTCCTGGCTCTCGTCCGACGACGGGGCAGGTGACGGGCGACATGGGTCTTCTTGCCGCCGAGCGTGCGGCGCAGTCTCGCGACCCGGCTGCATTCCAGCAACGCCGGGCCGATCAGAACGCCGCGCGCCGTGAGGCGATGGACGCGATCCAGCCGTCCGGTTCTTCCGAGGCGGTCACGCGCGCGCTGCGCCAGCGTCTGGCCGACATCGACCGCGATACCGCCTCCGACCTCGACCTTGCCCGCGACGTCGCACGCGGCCGCAACCAGCAGCTCGGCCAGTCGGTGCGCGCCGAGGATGCGGGCGACCAGATCCGCGATACCCTGCAGCGTCGCCGCGACCTCACGAAGGAAAAGGAGCGCCGGCTGTGGGCCGCGGTCGATCCCGACGGCACCTTCGCTCTGCCGCCGCAGGACACTCGCGCGGCACGGACGGCGATTATGGCCGACTTGCCCGCCTCGGCACGTCGACCGGGTGGCGAGGAGGCAGCAATCTACAGCGTCGTCGAACGCTACAGCGACGTCATGAGCTTTCGGGAGCTGGCTGCACTTCGCTCGCGCGTCAGCGAGGCGATGGCTTATGAGCGTTCGCACGGTGGCGATCAGGCATGGGGTCGACTGTCTCGTCTGCGGGGTGCTATCGAAAGCGACCTTGAGAAAGCCGCTGAACGCCGTGCACTCGTCGAAGAGCAGATGGTTGCCGATGGGCAGATGCGGCGTGAAGATACGATCGCTGCAGCGATACAGCGTGATATTGAGGGTCTGAATTCTGCTCAACAGGCGGCGACCGGCACTGGCGGTAGTTCGAGCGTTGGCGGGGGTTCACCCGGCGGACGTGCCAGCATTGCTGGCGTTCTTAGAGCAGAAGGCGAAGGACCGCTCGGACCTCGATACGCTCAGGGCGATCCGGGACTATCGCAAGATGCTGGAGGAGCCGGCGCCACTCTCGGAGCCGCATCCGGTCGAGCCGGCGTCGCCTCCGAAGGAAGAGCCGGAATGGCTTCGACAGGAGCGGCTGGAGGGGCAGTTCCTGGGGGCGATGCGATACCTCTTCGACGTGATGGAGGAGGCGGACTTCGAGGCGACCTTCAAAATGCTGGAGGAGGCGGCGGCGCTCGAGGCGCGCCACAAGCTTCAGGCGATCCGCGACTATCGGGCGTTCCTGGTGGAAGTGCGCCGCGAGGAGACACCGCGAGAGCTGTAGGCTCGCTCCCGGCGCTTCCAACCGGTGCTCGAATTGTCGCGAACGATGGGCCGCTTGGCCCTTCAGTCGATGGCCTTCAGGGACGCTACGACGATGCCGTCGCCTGGCTGACGCAGGCGCAGACCGGCGATGTTCGAGGCGCGTTGTCTCATCCTGAAATTGGGCCGATCGACCTCGTATGGGGACACGCTGGGAGCGGCCGCAGCGACGGCGCCGGGCTTGCAAAGATCGCCCAGTTCCATCCCGAAGTGCTCGATGACCTCCCGCAGCGCCTCGCTGAAATGCGCGTGGTGAAGGCGAGCGGAAACCGGGTTCAGCTCGAGAGTGATCGAACGAAGGCCGGAGTCCGCCTCGAATACGACGGGCAGCAGAAGACTTGGCTGCTTACGGCGTTCGATCCGGGAGAGAAGAGCCGGCGCGCCGGAGGTACGACACTCCGCTCCGACGCCTTACGACAGACGGACGCATCCTCCGCCTCGCCGGCTACTTTTGAATATAGGGCATTCGACGGAGCAGCGAAAGACCGGCTCGACCGTGCGACAGAGGCGACGCGCAACCGAGCCAACATCTTCGACAACCGCCAGATCAAGCCGCTTCTCGCGCGCTCGGCCGATCACGCCGCCTACACCACGGAAAGCGCGCGCGTTGCCGCCCGCATCTTCGTGCCGGGCTCCAGCGGCTTCGAGCGCATGCAGCGGCTGCGCGAGGCGACCGGGCCGAACGCAAAGCGGACGATGGCCGCGATCGAGGGCTATGCGATCGATACGCTGCGCAAGGCGGCCATGAACGACGACGGCACGTTCGACCCCGCGAAGGTCGAGCGCTGGCGCCGTGGCTATGCCGACGCCCTACGAGCCTTCCCGGATCTCGACATCCGGGTGCAGGACGCGGCGCGCACGTCGGCGACGGTGGCCGAATATGCCGCTGCCCGGAAAGCCGCTCTGGACGACGCGCAGAAGGGCGCCGTCGGGCGTCTTGTCGGCGCCGAAGACCCGCAGGATATCGCGCGGATCGTCGGTGGCCTCTTCGGGCGCCAGGACAGCGTGCAGCAGCTCGGCGCGCTCCGGCGTGCGATCGGCAAGGACGAGCAGGCCATGCAGGGGCTACGCAAGGCGACTGCCGAATTCCTGTCGCAGCGTCTCGTCTCGAACACGGAGGCCGCCACGAGCGGGCGCACGCTGATCAGCGCCGATCAGATGCAGACCTTCGTCCGCCAGAACCGCAACGCGCTCCGCACGGTGTTCTCTGCCGATGAGGTGTCGACCCTCGAGGCGATCGCCGCCGACCTTCAGCGTGCCAATCGCTCGCTGAGCGCGGTGCGCATCCCCGGTCAGTCGAATACGGTGCAGGACGCCTTGGCCGTCACGTCCGGCGACAGCGCGACCACGATCCTCGGCAAGCTGGCAACCGCCGGCATGGCGTCGGGCGGCGCCCTGGCGGGCTTCGGTGTTGGCGGGGGAGGCGGCGCAGCGCTCGGCGCTGGCGCAGCTGCGCTCGTCGGGGCGCTTCGGCAGAACGGCATCGCCCAAGTCGAAGATCTGGTGCAGGACGCGCTCCTCAACCCCAACCGGGCGCGGATGCTCCTGTCGAAGGTGCCGGCGAACAATTCGGCGCGTGAGGAAGCCATGTTCCGGTCGCTCGCGCGGCGCTACGCCAAGACGGCGCTGTCGTCCGCGGCCATCGCGTCAGGCAGCAACGATGATCGGCGACCGACTGCGCCGACCATGCCGCAGATCACCGTCACGCCCTTGCCGCCTGCGCAGCGCGATCCTCTCGCTGACGCGATGATGGGGCGGTGAGCCTCACCACCCTGAACGACATTCCAGCCCGCTCCGAGCGGGCTTTTTCATGAGGGTATGCCATGCCGTTTCAGGGCTGGAACTTCATCCGCAACCAGAATTTCACGCGGGACCGCAATGCCGGCCCGCCCGATCATTTCATCTCCGCCGAGAAGATGGATGACGAGCTCGCGAACATTGCGGACGGTCTGACGACGACGCGAGTGGCTGCAGCGACCGCCGACGAGAAGGCGGGGCTTGCCAGCGAGCGCGCCGTCCAGGCTGAGAGCAACATCCGCGGAGGCGTGGACGAAGAGCGCAACACGCTCAAGAAGCTGTTCGACTGGGTGACTGGTGGGTTCTTGAAACTGGCAGGGGGTGCGCTGACCGGCGCGCTCAGCGTTGCGAACAGCATCACCATCGTGAACGACGGCACGGTGTCGCTCATTTTTCACCGACCCGGCGTCAAGACGTCCCGCTGGTCACTTGGGGCGAATGGCGATCTCGTCCTGGCCGACAACAACAGCGGCGCATCGCTATTCCGAATCCTCGCCGGGGGCGGCATCAACACTGAGCGCGGCAAGGTGCTGGCTGGAGACGTGCGCGCGGCGCGCGTAAATGGCACTGGCGTCATCTTTCTGAACGATGCCGATACTCGCTATCTCTACTGGACAGGCGCGACCTACGTCCTTGCCACCGATACCGGCGAAAAATCCATCTGGCACGAGGGCAACTTCGATCCAGCGTCTAGGGTGACCGGCGACGGGATCGGTGTCGCTGGCTTTGCTGGCGATAACCCGGACCTTCCGTACTTCCGGCGCCGCTCTGACAATGGTCTCTATTACCTCCAGCGCCGCCTCGGCTACACGCCTGTCGTTGACACGACCGGTGGGCGGCTGGCGCTCCATTTCGATGGGGCGCGGAACTACGTCCGCGTGGATCAGACCTTCTTCGCCATTCCCTTCAAGACGGAAGTCGATGCGAAGATGCCCCTGCCGGAAGGCTCCAACAATCCGAGCCTGACCAACTACCCCATCGGCACGGTTGTCACGGCGCTCTATGGGCCAGGAGGCCTATCCATTCGGCAATACATTTCGATGGGTATCTCTGGAGCGACTGGCTACTTCAACGTGAACGGGCCGACCCCGCTTGCCGGGACATGGGTGGTCCTCGGTATCACCGGGTTCCTCTCCAGCAACAACGCCAATCCGCTCTATCTCTGCCAGAGGATCGCCTGATGGAACTGCTCGAGATCTACGCCCACGACGACTACCACGTCCTGCGCGTCCGACTGGTGGAGGGCGGCGACATTGTCCGCTACACCTACCGATCGGACGATCCCTACGCGCCGGCAGAGCTGCGCGAGCTGGTCGAGGCGCGGATCGCCGAGGGCGACATCCCGCCGCTGACGGACGACATGCTGCCGGACCCTGAACCTGTCCAGCCGCATGTGCGCGAGCGCATGGCCGTCATCAACAGCTTCACCGACGAGCAGTTCGAACTCTGGGACGAGCGCTTCCCCCCGGCGCCGGCCCGTCAGCGTGTGACCTGGAACAACGGCTCGACCTTCACCAGCACCGATGACGCCTGGCCGACGGTTCAGGCGCTGTTCGTCCACGTCTTCGGCGAGGAGGTCGGGAAGGGCTTCTTCCCGGATCATCCGACCGCCTGACGGCCGCGCCCACAACCTGACCGACACCGGCGCCCGCGAGGCGCCTTTTTCATATCAGCCGCTCGGCGGAACGTCGTCCCAGATGTCGCTGATGTTCTTGGCCACCGCATGTGTCCACTCGTGATCCGGGTCGAACACCATCGCCCCGAGCTTGCCCGCCAAAACGGCAAGGATGATGCCGACGACCATCAGCCGCGTCGGCGAAAACCGCCCGCGCTTCTCACCCGTGAAGTTGTCTCGCAAAGCGCTCTCCCCCAACGAACGCACCTTCGAGCGATGTAGCGCATCTCCAACGAAAAGAAGTGGATGGACCGATGAACTTCATCGGCACAGGGCGCCGCCTTGCCCAAGGCGACGTCGGCGCTGCTGCGCGCCTGATCAACGTACCGACGGCCGCGCTGCTCGCGGTGATGGAGGTGGAGGCGCGAGGCTCGGGCTTCGACGCCCTGCGCCGGCCCATCATACTCTTCGAACCACATCGCTTCTACGCCGAGCTCGGCGCCGGGGCGAGACGCGATCAGGCGGTGCGTGAGGGGCTTGCCTACGCGAGATGGGGAGCGAAACCGTATCCGGCCGGGTCCAACGCGCAGTACGCCCGGCTCGCTCGCGCCATCGAGATCGACTTCCCGGCCGGGCTGAAGGCGTGCTCGTGGGGCCTGCCGCAGATCCTCGGTTCCAACCACGCCGACACGGGCTTTTCCGGCCCGCGGGTGATGGTCGAAGCCTTCATGGCCGGCGAGCGCGAGCAGCTTGAGGGCATGTGCCGGCTGATCGCCGCATGGGGCCTCGACGCTGCGATGCGCCGGCAGGACTGGCACGCCTTTGCCCGACGCTACAACGGGCCGGGCTACGCCAGGAATGCCTATCACACCAAGCTCGCCACCGCTTTCGCTAAGCATTCGGGAGGAGAGGTCATGGATCTCGTTGCATCCGCCATCCTGCGTTCCGGTTCGAAGGGCGAGGCCATCCGCGCTTTGCAGGCCGATCTCCTCGCGCTCGGCTTCGACGCCGGCCCGGTGGACGGCCGCTTCGGGCCAAAGACGGTCAAGGCGGTGCAGGACGCGCAGCGCAAGTTCGGCGTGAAGGCCGACGGCGTCGTGGGGCCAGCCACGCGCGCCGTGCTGACGAAAGCACTGGAGACGGCCGACGTCGCGCCCGGCGGCGAGCGCGAGAACTGGCCGGAACGGGACGACGCTCCTGCGGCGGGAGGAGAGGCAGAGACCCCTTTCGACATTTTGGCGCGGATCGAGGCGGACACCGCCCGGCTGCGCGCGGCCCTGGAGGAGCGAGCATGAACATCGGAACCGTATCGAAGGGTATCGCTGGCGCCATCGCCGGCATGATGACCGGCAACGTCGGCATGATTGCAATGACCACCGAGCAGACCGCGGCAATGCCGTGGTGGGGCGTCATCGTGGCCAACGCGACCTACGCTGCCATCGGCTTCCTGGCGGTCTACATCGCTCCGCGAAACGCCGATTGACCAATGCCGGATAAGGGAATGGAGGCCGGGATGTCGAACGGCAACGGGTATTCGGAAGAGGCACGCTTCGCCGCCCTATCGCAACGTGTCTCCGGGCTCGAGCAGTCGGTCCAAGGGATTAGCGGGCAGCTGTCTTCGTTGATCACGAAACTCGACGAGCGCGGTAAGCCGCAGTGGGGCATCATCTTCACCGGCCTAGGCGTCATGGTGACGATCGTCGTCGTCATCGGCGGCATGGCGTACATGCCGATCCAGCAGGCCCAGATGCGACTTGACCGCGACATCATCGAGTTGCGAGCCGGCACGCTCGGGGTCTCTTCGTTCAACGAGTTCAAGGCGACCTACGAGAACAACCGGATCGTCTCGCGCACCGAGAACAACGAAAAGTTCGGCAACGCCAACGCTCGCGTCGATAGCGTCGAAACACGCCTGGTCCCGCGCGACGAACTCGATCGCGTCTTCCTCTCCTACGACGAGCAGCTTCGCGAGAAGCAGCGACAGCTCGACGAGATCAAAGCGCAGCAGGCCGGAATCTACGGCGCGCGCGATGCGATGATGGACATGCGGGATCGCATAGACCGCCTCGAGGCTCGGCGCGGGGTAGCGGGGCCGCCCCAACCCTGACGGCGTCACTATATTGCTCAGCGGTCGGAACCCAAGAATGTGCCCCCGCTTTATGGTCCCAGCGCAGATCAGCTCGGACGAAGAAGTGCCACATCGTTCCCATCTCCCTCACGCGGTCGTCGACGTGCAGATCAACGACCTGTCTTCGCTCGACGAGCTTTCTCTGTTGGTGATGGTCGACGAATGCGACAGATGGAAACGAACCTCTGACGGCAATAAGGCAGAGATCAACTCTAGGTCGGCATCGACCGTTTGGTCCGTTCTCGTTGAAGCGGATCGAGCATCGGTATCTGAGACGCGTGGACGTTTGATGGATGAAGTTGGACGCCGGCGCGATTGCGCTCAGGCGTCGTAATCCTGCTCTCCTATCAGTCCGCTGCGAGAGCGACCATCGCAGCATCGGCCATTGATCGCCGCGTCATTCCCCACGATGCGAACGCGCGGGACTTGATCGGCCGCTGGTCGATGACGACTACGCCTTCATGCCGCTTGTCGCGTTCGATCCGCCTGTAAAGAGACTGAACCCCCGCTTCGGCGCCCTCCAGGATTTGGCAAACGCGACCACCGTCGAGGGCCAGCATTCCGGAGATTCCCAACTGACGATTGCTGACGTCCGACCGTCGCACGATCTCGTCGATTTCGTCCGGGGTCACGGTCGGGCGGAGGCTTGAGGAGTACGTCAGACGGATCAGGAGAAGGGCGGACATTTATCCACCTCATACTCTTCGGCCCACAGGACGCAAGCCGATCACGTCGCAGGAGGAGTTGGACCACGGGCGACGTCAGCCTTGGGAGGCAGTCGGGCGAACAATCCGACGATGACGTAAGTTTGCAGAAGGATACTGGTGCGAGGCTGGCCGATCAGTTTAGGATCGCACGACGCTCTGGAAGCAGTGACTGGCTGAAACCGGACGATAGGAACCAATCGCCTCCGCAGTGGTTCATTACCACAAGCCACGCAAGTTCCCTCCCTTCCAAGCCCGTCGTCTCCCTAGAGACGGCGGGTTCTTCTTTACCTCCGCAGGAAATCTATCGTTGCCGACCTAGCGGAAACCGGCTGGTGTTCGTAAGAGAACGGCACGCATCCAGAATGGAATCCGCATGTCGCCCTGCATCCTCATCGTCGACGACGAACCCGTCATCGCTATGCATATCGAGGCGGTGGTAGAGGAAGTCGGGTACGCAAACACCGCAGTTGCCTTCACGGCGGATCAAGCGAGAGCCGCGGCAGCCCGTGAGCGGCCAGACATCGCGCTGATGGATATCAGCCTCAGCGATGGTGTAGACGGGATCGATCTGTCGAACGAGCTTTTCGATCTCTACCGCACACGGTGCATTCTGATCAGCGGCTATGCGAACGATCCATCCGTCACCGAAAGGCTCATCGCGGGGCGCCATTTCGCCGTCGTCGCCAAACCGTTCGATGAGGCTCAGTTGCGCTCGATAATTCAACAATGCGCCGAGGGCTTGGTGCGGGCGTCGGGCTAAGCTAGCTCAAGAAAAAGGCAGCCGCGCCGGCTAGCAAAGCTCAGAGCACAAGAAGCGCGGTCAAATTGGCGATGATCGACAGAGACGACTTCGAAGCTTTCTGTTTCTCCAACACCATGCCTCCGTTGTTCGTCGAGGCTCGCTCCGGCTAGGCCATAAGCGTGCGGCATCGCTCACGTTCCGCCTGGAGTTTCATTTCGAAGAATGTCAGCGTCTGCCGCCGGTCGATGATGCTTCGCTCCAGCGCATCACGCTCTACGTAGCAGGCGTCCTCAGCCATCTGCGCGAGGAAATGGATCTGACGCGCAAGGCGAGCTTCAGCCTGCAGGACGGCGACCTCTGCCGATGCTACCGCGTTCCGCTCGATCGTTTCCATGACGCCATCCACACTGCCGACCGTGAATGCGTCGGTCCTCAAGTTGTATGGCGCGCGAAGGATCAATCAAGGCGCTCTGAGCGAGGCTCGTCGATAGATCCGGTACTTAAGCAGACGTACTCTCGCTTATCCGACGGTCGAGTAGGCGGATGAAGGCGCGATAGAGCTTAATACTGACTTGGTAGCCCGGATCGGTCGTATGGTGCGGTAGGTAAAGCGCATCACCTTCCAGCGATGCGAGCTGTTCGAGGAGTTCGTGCCGCAACTTCACGCGATAGCTACGGGTGGCCTCGGGCCTCTTCTTGCTCGCCGACGCCACTTGCCGGTCGAAGAGGTAAATCCAGCGTGACTGGTCAGCTTCGCCGCTCATCTGCGCCTCGTTGCAGGCCTTGCGTACCAGATCGAGCGCGTCGCGACGGCGTAGGGCTTTCACGATGATAGAGCTTCCTTGCGCCCAGCCTTCGCTTCACGTCGGCAGCGATCCGAGCAGTACCGAACCTCTTCCCAGTTCTTGGCCCACGCCTTGCGCCAGACCATCGGCCGCCCGCCGTGCAGGCAGGACTTCGAAGGCAGATTGCCTTTGCGGATCATGCCGCGGCTCCATCGCGAACGAGCAGCCCTTCGTCCGTCAGCATGAACCACGCCTTCATGCTGGGCCCGATTACCCACTGAGCAAGGCCGAGCTTCACCAGATCGTCAATCGTCTGAACCAAGCCCTCGTCGATTGCGAACATCTCTTCGCCCATTCGATCGACGTCCGGCCGCTCGCGGTCGAGGGTCGCGAGAACCACCGCCTGGGGCAGGGTAAGGTCGGAGAGGCGCATAAGAGCTTCGCTGTCGCGCCGTAGTGATTCTGTAACCGTCGGCTGCGTTCGGTCGTTGCCAGCATCTTTCACGGGGCTGTGCTTGCCGTCTATAGGTCATCGCGATCTTGCTGGAGATAGCGCCATGCCCATACGCGACCGCCACACCTCCGACCCGTCCGCCATCGGCATCGCCGCGCTGAGTTTTCTCGCCGCCGATCCGGTCCTGATGCGCCGATTCCTCGACCTGTCCGGCTACCAGGCCGACCAGCTCCGCGCCGAGGCCGAGAAGCCGTCCTTCTTCGTCGCACTCCTCGACTTCATCCTGGCGCACGAGCCGACGGTGATGCAGTTCGCGAGCTTCGCCGAGATCGATCCGGCAGCGGTGGGGCAGGCGAGGGAGGGGTAGATGTTGACCGTTGTCGAGACGGCCCGCTTTACGCCCTGTAAGAGCGTCAGCTGCTACGCGGACGTACCAAACGAGAGACGCAGAAGTGCTGACAGGATGGTAGTGACCATTTCGCACGGTTGGGTAGGAGTTAAATCACTCTGATCCAGTCAGGCAATACCGCTCTCACCCCAGCAACTTTCGCTGTTCGGTCAGGGTGATCGGCGTCCCGATGCATGGCTCGGTCTTTGCGCCACCTGTCACAGCGAGTTCAGCTCGAGATGTGGATGCGCCGCTTGTCCATGGCGTTGCGCGCTTTCAACTGCTTCAGCCTGATTGCCGAGAATTGTTGCGCCGCTAAAGGTTAGCAGGGCGGCGAACAGAAACCAGCCCCAGCTGTCCATTTTACGCAGCGCAAGGATCAATGCAGAGAATGCGAGAAACAGGCTAAGCGTGTTTACCGCAAAAAATGATGAAGCACTCATAGGAATGTCTTTCGCAGTGGGCGGGCGCAGAAATCCTATGCGGATGCTACTATTATCCAACCGCCAACAATTTCTCAACCACGTCGGGGTCGTTATTTATAATTTGCAGCAAAACGCGGGCCATCGCTTCAGGCCGTCGCCGGCCTTGCTCCCAGTTTCGAACTGTCGCTAATGGTATCCCGAACTGCATAGCAAATTCGCTCTGAGACATACGTAGTTTGTCTCGAACGGCTTTAACATCAATACTATCGGGCACGCGTACGTTGCGAACGCGTGCAGCAGTTTTTTCCTCTCTTGCATACGCGAGGGCGTCATTCAGCCCGTCGATAATCTTAGCGCCAGACATTGGTTTTGACCTAAATTTATATATGCCTCTCGGCGAAAGGGATTTAAGCAATCCCGCCTACATCGCACCTCCTACTCCGCTTCCTAGCGTATTCGTCACGGATACTGTCCGCTATTTTCGCCATTGCTCGCTCCTCAACCTTAGTCAACCTCAATCTCTCACCCTTGCTATAAACAGCAAGCAGGAACACGGGCATGTTTAGGTCGTGGTAAAAGTAGATGATCCGAATTCCTTTACTCTTACCCTTTCCGGCCCCCATCCATCGAAGTTTGCGAATTCCGCCAGTCCCAGGAATGACGACACCCGCCTCTGGGTTCAGTGCTATGTGCTCTACGAGAGCGCTGCGCTCATCTTCGGAAAGCAGTGAACTGATATCGCGATCAAAACCCTGCATTTCAGCGATTGTGATCGGGTAGACATGTCCCCCCCGGGCAATACGCACCAACTCCAACATGACGCCATTTCCTTTGGCTTGAGCTGCTAACGATCCCCCAGCTGCTGCTCAACTATGCCAATGGCGTACTCTCGTCAAGAGGGATTACCAGCGACGATCTAAGGAAGTGTTAATTCGGGGGGGGGGCGGATTCGCGTTTTTGAAGTGCTCATTGGCATCCGTCCACGCGCCACCTCCACAGTGAGCACGCAAAACGAACCTCTAAGAGATGCGCGGCTCAATCATCCCCGAACATCCCCGCCGGCAGCTCGCCGTGCCGCGCCAGTACGGCCGGCTCCTCCAGAACTTCGCCCGTGTCTGTGTCCACCGTCTGCGTGATGGCGACGACGCCAGCCACCCGCTCTGCGTCACGATCGGCACGGGCGACGGCGGCCTGCGCCGACGGGAACTCCATCTGGCGGCCGGCGACGAGCTTCTTCCCCTGCCGCTCGAACTGCTGAACGATGTAGAGGGTCTTGGCGGGCATTCGTGGTCTCCGTGCGTCTGGACGCTACCATAGCGGACAAAGCGAGAGCTGCTGTGAAGATCGCGACGTTCAACATCAACAACGTGAACCGCCGGCTGCCAAACCTGTTGGCCTGGCTTGAGGCGGCCGAGCCGGACCTTGTCTGCCTTCAGGAGCTGAAGGCAGCGCAGGACGCCTTCCCGCAAAAGGCTTTGTCGAGCGCCGGCTACGAGGCCGTATGGAAGGGCCAACGGCAGTGGAACGGGGTGGCGATCCTCGGTCGCGGCAAGACGCCGATCCTCACCCGCGACCAACTCCCCGGCGGTGATAGCGACACACAGAGCCGATACATCGAAGCCGCCTACGACGGGGTGATCGTCGCATCGATCTACCTCCCTAACGGCAATCCGCGACCTGGCCCGAAGTTCGACTACAAGCTCGCTTGGTTCGATCGACTCGTCCGCCATGCTGGCGAGTTGATGGACGCGAAGGTCCCGGTCGTGCTCGCAGGCGACTACAACGTCGTTCCGACCGATCTTGACATCTACCCCACCAAGTCCTGGAACGACGACGCCCTGACGCAGCCGGAGCCGCGGTCAGCGTTCCGGAGCCTGACCGACGCGGGATGGACGGATGCGATCCGTAAGCTTCACCCGGCTGAGCCGATGTTCTCGTTCTGGGACTACAAGCGTCAGCGTTGGCCGCAGGGCAAGGGGCTACGGCTGGACCACCTTCTCCTCAGCCCACAGATTGTTCCGCGCCTCATGGCTGGCGGCGTCGATCGCGACGTTCGTGGCGAAGAGGGCGCGAGCGATCACGCGCCTGTCTGGATCGAGTTGGCAGACGCGGAGTAGGCTGCCCTTATGTGCAACCTCTACTCCCACACGAAGGGCCAGTCGGCGATCCGCGAACTTATGCGCGTGATGCGAAACCGTACTGAGATCTGCCGGGCATGCTGGGCGTTCAAGCACGCATCGACGAGCACGTTTTCCCAGGTCAGGGGGTCGGCATGCGTCTCTCCGTCATGGCGATGGACATGCTGCTGCGGCGGATGAAGGTCGATGTCAACGTCCACGGGTTCCGCTCGTCGTTCCGCGACTGGTGCGGCAACGAGACCGCATTCCCCCGCGACCTGGCCGAGCAGGCACTCGCCCACGCGGTCGGCGACGAAACCGAGCGCGCCTATCGGCGCAGCGACGCACTGGCGAAACGGAGCAAGCTCATGGAGGCGTGGGCGTCATTTGTCGAGCGCTTGCCACCCTCCCGCAAATGATAAGTCAGCGCGGCGCCTCAACCCTATCACCGTAGAGCGCCTTAAAATCCGCTAGAGGGAGAGGGTCGCGCGCGGTCAGCGAAGAGGGTGGTAGATCGACGCCCTCTGCTCTTGCTGCATCAGGCCCATGTATGGATCACCACTCGGTCGATGCGACGCCTGCTTCGAAATGCGCATAGCTTTGGCATAGTTGGCTGATGTTGGCGAAACCTGCTGCTGCGTCTCGGACACGTTTTTTGTAAAGCGGAGTTACCGAACGATCAGCGCGATGGTTAGCTCGGAACACGACTTTCGCATTAATCGCCTCACTGGTTTGAGCATGTCCCTCCGCAGCGAGAATCCAGCATTCCGTCTGCATGGTGGGAAACGCCAAGATCAACCGCTTTCGTAAGTCTTGGTCGGGTTGCAGCCACGAAGTCACAGCTGTCTCCAAGCCGGCCATCCGGTCCGGAACTGTGGCGTTCGAGGGAGGTAGCGAGCATTGGACCGAATTTCGGACTAGGTCGAGCGCGTCGCCATCAAGGTGGATTAGTATGACGTCGAGGCGAGGGTCGCCAGCGAACAAGGGCTCGAATAGGCTCTGCAAATTAGCGCCAGAATTGGCCAGGCACCACGCCATGACCCTCGTCCACCCCCCATTCCCGTATGCGCCAGAAGCATCCTGCACGGGCTGAATGGGAATGAAATTGACGTCTTCGCTCCACCGTTCTTTGAACTCGTATTCGATGATGGGGCGGAGCATGATGACATCGTGTGGACCCTCGACGACTAATCCAACGTTCACCATCAAAGCGCGTCCCGAATACGTTCTGTCAGCAGAAGCTCAGACAGCTTCTTGCCTTGATGGCGCTGTATCCACTGAGCTTTATCGGTGTTTTCCGGCGGTTGAAGCGTCCGAAATAGAGAGCGCCCCAAGGCGCCCTGGTCCCCATCAGTGCTCCGATGGCAGATGAATATTTTCTGGTCATTCTCGAAGATGTCGAAGCTATCCAACGAGGACGGATGATGCGACGTCATAAATGACTGTCGTTTAGTCGGCGTATCAGGATCGCCGACGACGTCGATGAGATGCTTTGCGAGTGTTCTAACTAGTCGTGGATTAAGGGTACCATCGACATTATCAAGTGCAAAGCTGTTCGGTGTTTCCCGGTGAGCCAGAAGAGTTGCGACAAATATTAAATACAGCGTTCCTTCGCTTGCATCGAAGGCGCTAAGCATATTTCGGCCGCTCTTCATATACTTATCGCGAATGTAGAGGAGAACTCCCTCCGACCTCACTTGGCCGGGAACGATGTTGGCGTCAAATTCGCCAGTTTGAACACGATCCGCCCAACCCGGCTCCCAGATAATGTTGATAAGTTTTTGAACTTCGGAACGTTTGTAGTCCAAACATGTGCTGAACGCTGAGGCCAGCCCGGACCCGGTTAATCCAAGTGGCTCGACAACCCGAGAATCGATCGCCAAGCCGCGCATTACGGCCGTCTGAGGCGCATAGATCGCATAACCGGCAAAGTGATCGAGCTCCAAGCGGAACTCCTCCGGTATCTCGACCAGCGGTCTGAGAACGCTCCAGACACTTCGGGTTTTCGAGATGGAGTCCTTGCGAAAACTGGGGAGCTGGTTAGCGACAGAATGCAATTTGACGCCGTGCGGACCGCGCCCGAAGATTTGCTTGTCGCCGCAATAGAGCGCTTCAGTCGTGAACTCGAGGTTGGTTCTCGATGGGCTGGAACTGATGCTGCACTCGTACCGGCCGTGGTCGAACTCAGCAGAAAGGCGAAATGTTTTCGGAAGGTCGTAGCCTTTGAAGGCGGATTTGAAAATGTGTGGAAGAGAGAGGCGCACCCCCTTCAAATCCAAGGTAACGCTATCGAGCCCGCTCGACAGCGCTGCGGAAAGGACACCAAGGGCTTCGAGGAGATTTGATTTGCCCGACCCATTGGAGCCGACGAGCAAATTGATGCGACCAAAGTCGAACTCATGCTCGTAAATCGACTTGAAGCGTGTGACTTTCAGCTTCCGAAGCATGGCTGTTTCCCCTCGGAAGTGGGCCTATGTCGCGAGCGAATTGCTCTCTGTTGGCATGGCCTAAACAGCTTGCGCGAGTATGACAAGGGTGGCGACCATTCGCTTAAGTTCTCCTTATTCTCCGCCTGAGTGCCGTTTCACGGGAACAAGCCGCCGCTGCTACGCGGCCCGCCGCACCATGCTCGACGACACGCGCACCTCTCGCATGCCGGCCAGATGCTCGAGCATCAGCGTCACCTCACGCCGGCCGTGGACGGCCGATATGCGCGCCGGCTCGCCGCCGAGCCAGCGGTGTGACGCCAAGACCTTGGCTAGCGAGCACCAGCGTGTCGCGCTCAAAGCAGGCGTTCAGACCTTCCCTCGACGACTGTAGCCCGGCTGCGCGCGGATCAACCGTGCGGAAGAGGTGCCGCTTCGCACGACCCGTCGGCGAGAGATCATCGAGGAAAACGCCGTACTTCGTGTAGGGGCCGTCCGGCTCGTGTGTGCGCACCATCGTCCTCGCTGCCCAAGCGACGATCACCCGCGCGTCGTCCGTCGACGGCGACAGCTTCGTCGAACGCTGGCCGCTAGGTGGGTTCGGCCGGCGGTCTGAGCCATGGGCGAGGCCAATTATCCGCGAATCCGGGAGGCCGTTGCGCGGTCCGTTTCGCCGACCACGCAGCCCCGCCGCCGACGCCAGAGGGCGGCCGCCCATGTCGCATCCATGTCGCGCGGAGATGCCGACGATGTAGGGAATCGCCGGTAAATCAAGGGTAATGAGTTGCAACATGGGCAGACTGCCAGCCGCCGCCGTAGTAAACTGACGACCCGCCAAGTCTTTGATAACGCTGTTGAAAGAATGGTGAGCGCGCTGGGGCTCGAACCCAGGACCTACAGATTAAAAGTCCGTTGCTCTACCAACTGAGCTACGCGCTCTCCGGCCCGTGAGGGAACCACCGAGTCGGCGCGGACCATAGGTTTGGCAGCCGTCGCGGTCAATCCGCGCGGGAGCGATTGCCGCTCGCGCGGCGCCGCGATAGAACCGGCGCCATGATGCACCCCGCAGCCCTGGCCACGCTTGGATCGAGAGGGCCGTTCTCTTGATCGAGCTCTCCTACCCGACGGCTGTCCTCGGGGGCGCGCTGTCCTTCCTCAGCCCCTGCGTCCTGCCCCTCGTCCCACCCTATCTGTGCTACATGGCAGGCGTCTCGGCGGAAGACCTGCGCTCAGGTGTCGACCTACCGACACGCAGTTATGCGCGCCTCGTCGGCACCGCTCTCGTCTTCGTCCTCGGCTTCTCCACCGTCTTCGTCGCGCTCGGGGCCGGCGCCTCGACGATCGGGCAGGTACTGCGTCAGAATCTCGACTGGCTCGGGATTCTTGCCGGGATCGCGATCATCGTGATGGGGCTGAACTTCCTCGGCGTCTTCCGCATTGGGCTTCTGTTGCGCGAGGCACGGCTCACCGCGCCCGATCGCCCGAGGTCGATCCTCGGCGCCTATCTGATGGGGCTTGCCTTCGCCTTCGGCTGGACGCCCTGCATCGGCCCCGTCCTCGGGGCGATCCTCGGCCTTGCCGGCACGCAGCAGACGGTGGGGGAAGGTGCCGTCCTGCTCGGCTTCTATTCGGCCGGACTCGGCATTCCCTTCGTGCTCGCGGCTGCCTTTTCGGGCGCCTTCCTGCGCGCCGTCTCACGCGTGCGGGCACATTTCGCCACGATCGAGAAGGCCATGGGCGGGCTTCTCGTGGTCACGGGCGTCCTGTTCCTGACCGGCAGCATCCAGTCGATGTCGTTCTGGCTGCTCGAAACCTTTCCCGCTCTGCAGATGATCGGCTGACGCCGACCCGAGGACCTGTCGCCGATGACGAGAAGCTGCCTTTCGATCGTGCTCGCCGCCGGCGAGGGAACGCGCATGAAGTCTTCGCGCTCGAAGGTTCTGCACGAGGTGGCCGGGCTGCCGATGGTCGGCCACGCCGTCCTCGCCGCAGGCTCTGCCGGATCGCAGGCCGTTGCCCTCGTCGTCGGGCGTGACGCAGGGTCGGTGGAGGCTGCCGTTAAGCGCCACGCCGCGAACGTGTCCGTGCATCTTCAAACGGAGCGTCTCGGCACCGGCCATGCGGTGCTGGCCGCTCGCGAGGCGATCGAGGCGGGCCACGACGATCTCCTGATCCTCTTCGGCGATACGCCGTTGATCGCTGCTGAAACGCTGGCGCGGGCGCGCGCCGAGGTGGTCGATGGCGCGGCCGTTTGCGTCGTCGGCTTCCGCACGCCCGACCCGACCGGCTATGGCCGCCTCCTGACGCGGGACGGCGAACTCTTGGCCATCCGCGAGGAGAAGGACGCGAGCGAGGAAGAGCGCGGGGTCGATTTCTGCAATGGAGGCGTGATGGCGCTCAACGGACGCCTCGCGCTGGCGCTCCTTGAGAAGATCGGCAACGCCAACGCCAAAAGAGAGTACTACCTGACGGACATCGTCGAGATCGCCCGTGGCGAGGGGCATCGCGTACGGGCGATCGAGGCCGACGCCTCCGAGCTTCTCGGCGTCAATACGCGCGTGGAACTCGCGGCCGTCGAGGCGCTATGGCAGGCGCGGCGGCGCCGCGAGCTGATGCTGGCGGGCGTCACGATGATTGCGCCCGAAACCGTGTTCCTTGCCTTCGACACGCAGATCGGCGAGGACGTTGTTGTGGAGCCCAATGTCGTCTTCGGTCCCGGCGTCGCTGTCGCTTCGGGGGTCGTGATTCACGGCTTTTCGCATCTAGAGGGGGCAAAGGTCGCGTCCGGGGCCTCGGTTGGCCCTTTCGCGCGTCTGCGACCGGGCACGCGACTCGGCGAAGGCGCGAAGATCGGCAATTTCTGCGAGACGAAGAATGCCGAGATCGAGCCGGGGGCCAAGGTCAACCATCTGACCTATATCGGCGACGCGCGCGTCGGCGCTCGCGCCAACATCGGCGCCGGCACGATCACCTGCAATTACGATGGCGCCAACAAGCACCACACCGATATCGGCGCGGACGTCTTCGTCGGTTCCAACTCCTCGCTGGTCGCGCCGATTGCGATCGGCGATGGCGCCTATATCGGCTCGGGCAGCGTCTTGACCGACGATGTGCCGGCGGACGCGCTGGCAATCGGCCGCGGGCGTCAGGTGACGAAGGAGGGGCGCGGGCGCGAGATCAGGGAGCGTGTCGCCGCCGCCAGGAAGGCGAAGGCAGACGCGAAGTGACGTTCGCTCGGCGGTAATCTTCAGACATCAAAATCTATCAGCGTCGTTGCGTGCTCCGTGATTTATGGGGCATCGCCCTGATTTGTCACGCGTCCCAGCCGGAGCCTTGCCCATGTGCGGTATCATCGGAATCGTTAGCCGAAGCGACGTCGCCTCGCGTCTCGTCGATGCGCTGAAGCGCCTGGAGTATCGCGGCTACGATTCCGCCGGCATCGCAACGGTGCATGACGGGGTGCTGGACCGCCGCCGCGCGGAGGGCAAGCTCGTCAATCTGGAGAAAGTGCTGGCCGAAGATGCCCTGCCGGGCACGATCGGCATCGGACACACGCGCTGGGCAACGCACGGCGCGCCGACGACGCGCAACGCGCATCCGCATGCGACGAAGCGTCTGGCGGTCGTGCACAACGGGATCATCGAGAACTTCCGCGAACTTAAGGCCGAGCTGTCGGCCGATGGCTATTCGTTCGAGAGCGACACCGACACCGAGACTGTTGCCGTCTACGCCACGCGCGAGCTCGATCGCGGCGCATCGCCCAGGGACGCCGTCCAGTCGACCTTGAAGCGGCTGGAGGGCGCGTTCTCGCTCGCCTTCGTCTTCCACGGTGAGGAGGCTCTCCTGATCGGCGCACGCAAGGGCTCGCCGCTGGCCGTGGGCGAGGGGCAGGACGAGATGTTCCTCGGCTCGGATGCCATCGCGCTTTCGCCCTTCACCGACGCCGTGCGCTACCTGGAGGACGGCGACTGGGTTGTCTTGGATAACGGCGGTGCGACGATCTACGACGCGAGCGGTGCACAAGTTTCCCGGCCGCTGAGGCGCGCCGTGGGCAAAGCCTTCTACGTGGACAAGGGCAATCACCGCCACTTCATGCAGAAGGAGATCTACGAGCAGCCCGAAGTGGTCGGGCACACGCTCGGCGCCTTCGTGGACATGACGACGGGGCGCACGCGCGCCCCGCACGGCCAGCCGCTCGACTTCTCCGCTGTGAAGCGCATGGCGATTTCGGCCTGCGGCACTGGTTTTCTCGCCGGCCATGTCGGAAGGTACTATTTCGAACGTTATGCTCGAATCGCCTGCGATCTCGATGTCGCGTCCGAGTTCCGCTATCGCGAGAGCCCGCTCGATGACGTCGATCTGGCGCTCTTCGTCTCTCAGTCGGGCGAGACGGCCGACACGCTTGCCTCGCTGCGCTACGCCAAAGAGATGGGCCTGCGTACGGCGTCGATCCTGAACGTGCCGGAATCGACGATGGCGCGCGAGAGCGACATCGTGCTGCCGACGCTGGCCGGGCCTGAGATCGGCGTCGCCTCCACCAAGGCCTTCACCTGCCAGCTCATGGCGCTCGCCGCGATGTCCGTGCGAGCCGGCATCGAACGCGGAGTTCTTACCGAGGCGCAGGAGCTGGAACTCACTGCAGCGCTTGCAGAAGCGCCGCGTCTCATCAACGCGGCGCTCCTTCTGGAGGATCGGATCGAGACCATCGCGCGCGAGATGGCGACCTATCGCCATGCGCTGTTCCTCGGGCGCGGCTCCTCCTATCCGATCGCGATGGAAGGCGCGTTGAAGCTAAAGGAAATCAGCTACATCCACGCGGAAGGTTATGCGGCGGGTGAGCTGAAGCATGGGCCTATCGCGCTGATCGACGAGGACATGCCTGTCGTCGTCGTCGCTCCGCATGACCGCCTGTTCGAGAAGACGGTCTCGAACATGCAGGAGGTCGCAGCGCGCGGCGGGCGCATCCTTTTGATCACCGATGAACGCGGCGCGTCTTCGGGCGCAGTGGATGCCGCCGAGACGATCGTCCTGCCGGACATGCCGGACATTCTGACCCCCATTGTCTACACCGTTCCGCTACAGCTTTTGGCCTACCACACGGCCGTGCAGATGGGCACCGATGTCGACCAGCCGCGCAACCTAGCGAAGTCGGTTACAGTCGAGTAGCCGTCAGCCGGCGCGCAGGAGGCGGACTGCCTCGTCCTTGCCGAAGAGGTAGAGGAGAACGCGCAGCGCCTCGCCGCGCTCGCTCTTAAGCTCGGGGTCACGCGTCAGTGTCAGCCGCGCATCGTCGCGGGCGATCTCCATCAGCTCGGCGTGGTCCGCGAGGCTGGCGATGCGGAACGCCTGCATGCCGGACTGGCGGGTGCCGAGGAGATCGCCTTCGCCGCGCAGCTTCAAATCTTCCTCGGCGATGCGGAAGCCGTCCTCGCTGTCACGGATGACCTCCAGCCGCGCACGCGCCGTCTCGCCGAGCGGCCCGCGATAGAGGAGCACGCAGGACGAGGCCTTGTCGCCGCGTCCGACGCGCCCGCGAAGCTGGTGGAGCTGCGAGAGCCCGAAACGCTCGGCATGCTCAATGACGATGATCGAGGCGTCCGGCACGTCGACGCCGACCTCGATCACCGTCGTCGCGACGACGATGCGCGTGCGCCCCGACTTGAAGTCCGCCATCGCGGCGTCCTTCTCCTCGCCGCTCATTCGGCCGTGGACGAGACCGACGACGTCACCAAGCACCTTCCGCAGATGCTCGAAACGCTCCTGCGCGGCCGTCAGCTCGCTCTTGTCGCTCTCCTCGACCAGCGGGCAGACCCAATAGAGCTTGTCGCCGGCCTCGATCGCCTTGCGCGCCCTCTCCACGATGTCACCCATGCGCTCCATCGGCACGGCGACCGTCGCGATGGGCTTGCGGCCCGCTGGCTTTCCCTCCAGCCGCGAGACGTCCATGTCGCCGAAGGCGGCCAGCACCAACGTACGGGGTATGGGCGTCGCCGTCATGACGAGAAGGTCGGGCGCGCGGCCCTTGCGGGTGAGGCTGAGACGCTGGTGAACGCCGAAGCGATGCTGCTCGTCGACGACGACGAGACCGAGATCGTGATACGCGACATCGTCCTGGAAGAGCGCGTGCGTGCCGACGACGATATCGACTTCGCCGTCGGCGATGCGCTGGAGCTTTTCCGCGCGCGCGCGGCCGCTGTCGCGCCCGGTCAGGAGGACGATGGACAAACCGGCCGCCTCGCACCAGCGCGACAGGCCGGCGTGGTGCTGGCGGGCGAGGATTTCCGTCGGCGCGAGAAGCGCGGACTGCGCCCCGGATTCGGCCGCCGCCGCCATCGCCATCAGCGCGACCACCGTCTTGCCGGCTCCGACGTCTCCCTGCAGGAGACGGAGCATCCGCTCCTCGCGGCCCATGTCTGCGAGGATTTCGGCCACGGCCTTCTCCTGGCCTTCGGTCAGCGCGAAGGGCAGGGCGGCGCGCGCCGCTTCACGCCTCGCGCCATCGCCGCCGAGCGCGCGGCCCGGCGCCTTCTTCATCCGCTGACGCGAGAGGGCGAGAGCAAGCTGGCTGGCCAGAAGCTCGTCATAGGCGAGGCGTTTCCACGCGGGGCCGTCGAGCGCGATGTCGGCAGGATCACGCGGGGCGTGAAGCCTGGCCACCGCTTCGCCGACCGGCGGAAAGGCGTGCCGCCGCGCCATTTCGGGATCCAGCCATTGCGGCAACTCTGGCGAACGCTCCTGCGCCGCTTCGATGGCCTTGCGCAGGACCTTGGCCGAAAGCCCCGCCGTCATCGGATAGACGGGTTCGACGAGGGGCAGCGTCTCGGCCTCGGCGAGCGGGGCGACGAAGTCTGGATGAACCATCTGCGGGCGGCCGTTGAACCACTCGACCTTGCCGGAGACGATCATCGTCTCGCCTGCGGGCAGGAGCTTCTCCAGCCACGCCGACTGCGCGCGAAAATAGGTGAGGGCGATCTCGCCCGTTTCGTCGTGGGCGAAGACGCGGGTCGGCTGGGCGCGGGTCGCCCCCGGCTGGTGCCGGTCGATGCGAAGCTCGAGCGTCACGAGCGTACCCTCGGGGGCGGTCGCGATCTCGGCGCGCCGCCGCCGGTCCACGATGCCGCTCGGCAGATGGAACAAAAGGTCGCGCACGCGTGCACCGCTCTGCGAGCCCGCCGGCAGAAGCAGGGTATCGAGAAGGCCCGCCAGCTTGGGGCCGATGCCCGGCAGGCTGGAGGCGGGCGCGAAGAGCGGATCGAGGACGGAGGGGCGCATGGCCGCGACCTTTATCGTCTCGCCCTGCGCTGGCAAGGCTGACAGGGCGTGACCGGCCAACTATATCGGTGCGACGAACGGACATTGCCGCGAGGTGCGGCCGCTTGAAAAGCGGCCCCCGCGCGTTCTGTCGCTGACGAAGCGGCCGGCCTCAGGGGAACAGCATGAGCGGAATGACGCGCTCCTCCATCGATCTCGACGTGCGGCGCCGCAAGGCGCTCTACCATTCGTGGCATCGAGGCACGCGGGAGATGGATCTCGTGCTCGGACGCTTCGCGGATGCGCGGATCGGCACGCTGAGCGACGAGGACCTGACCGACTACGAGCTTCTGATGGAGGCGCAGGATCGCGATCTCTTCGCCTGGATGATCGGCGCCGAGGAAACGCCCGCCAATTACGACACGCCCGTCTTTCGGCAGGTGAAGGCGTTCCATGCGGGCGAGGCGGAGAGCGGCTCGTGAGTGCGGATCTGAAGAAAGTGCTGTCTCGCGGCGGCTCGCTGCGCGTCGGCAATGTCGTCGAGGGCTACGAGGCGTTTCTCCTCGCGGAGATCGCACGCGAGCGCGGCGGCAAGAAGCCGATCGTCTTCGTCATGCGGGACGGCAACCGCATGGGCGAACTGGAAGACGCGCTGCGCTTCGTCGCACCCGATCTGCCGATCCTGTCGCTGCCGGCCTGGGACTGCCTGCCCTATGACCGTGTTGGCCCGTCGAGCGAGGCGGCGGCGCGCCGCCTTTCGGCCCTCTCCGCAATTCATGCGTTGCGCACCGAACCGCATCGCGCGGTGATCCTGACGACCGCCAACGCTATGCTGCAGAAGATGCCGCCGGCAAAAGTGCTGGCGGAGGAGACGATCCACGCCAAGGCCAGCGGCCGCATCGCGATGGATCACATCGTCAACGTCCTGTCGCGCGGCGGTTTCGAGCGTGTGACGACGGTGCGCGAGCGCGGCGAATACGCCGTGCGCGGCGGCATCCTGGATCTCTTCGCGCCGGGTGAGGAGGAGCCGATCCGGCTCGACTTCTTCGGCGATACGCTGGAATCGATCCGCGCCTTCGATCCTGCGACACAGCGCACCACCGGCCAGCGCAAGAGCTTCGAGCTCGCGCCCGTTTCGGAAGTGACGCTGACCGAGCAGACGATCAGTCGTTTCCGCACCAACTATGTGAAGCTATTCGGCGCGCCGTCGCGGGGCGATGGGCTTTATGTCTCGGTCTCCGAAGGGCGCCGCTTCCCCGGCATGGAGCACTGGCTGCCGCTCTTCTACGAGAACGTGGAAACGCTGTTCGATCACGTCGCGGGTTTCCCGGTCGTGCTCGACCATCTCGTCGACGAGGCCGTGGGCGAGCGGCGCAAGCTTGTGGAGGACTATTACGAGGCCCGGCGCCGCTCGACGGCCGCCGCCAGCGCCGACGCCGTACCCTACAACCCGCTCAGCCCTGACCAGCTCTACCTCTCGGCCGAGGAACTCGCAGGGCACCTCGCGGTCGCCGACCCCATCCGCCTCTCAGCCTACGCACTGACGGATGCCGGCGGCACCGTCGAGACCGTTAATCTCGACGTCTCCAAAGGGCGCAACTTCGCCGCCGAGCGGCAGGCGGGCGACGTCAACGTGTTCAAGGCGGCAGTGGACCACATCTCGTCGCTGCGCGCGGGCGGTCGGCAGGTCGTTCTCGCGGCATGGACGGAGGGCTCGCGCGACCGACTGCGGCAGGTCGTCGAGGAGCACGGCCTCGGCAACATCAAGGATGTCGACAGCCTGAAACAGGCGCTGGAAGCGGGGCGCAACACAGTCGCTACCGCCGTCCTTGGCATCGAGTCGGGCTTCGTCACCGATCGCATCGCGGTCGTCGGCGAGCAGGACATCCTTGGCGATCGCCTCGTGCGGCGAGGCCGGCGCAAACGGCGAGGTGCGGATTTCATCTCCGAGGTCTCGGGCCTCGACGAGGGCGATGTCGTCGTCCACGTCGATCACGGCATCGCCCGCTTCGTCGGCCTCAAGACCATCGAGGCGATGGGCGCGCCGCATGACTGCTTGGAGCTTGCCTATGCCGGCGGCGACCGGTTGTTCCTGCCGGTCGAGAACATCGAGCTCCTGTCACGCTACGGCGGCGAAGGCTCGGAAGCGATGCTCGACAAGCTGGGCGGCGGCGCCTGGCAGGCACGCAAGGCCAAGCTGAAGAAGCGCCTGCTCGACATGGCGGGCGAGTTGATCCGCATCGCCGCCGAGCGCGAAATGCGAACGGCGCCCAAGCTCCTGCCGCCAGAAGGGCTGTGGGGCGAGTTCCAGGCCCGCTTTCCCTACGAAGAGACCGAGGACCAGCAGAACGCCATCGACGCCGTCACGGATGATCTGGCCGAAGGCAAGCCGATGGACCGGCTGGTCTGCGGCGACGTCGGCTTCGGAAAGACGGAGGTCGCGCTGCGCGCCGCCTTCATCGCGGCGATGAACGGGCTTCAGGTGGCCGTCGTCGTGCCCACGACACTGCTTGCGCGCCAGCACTTCAAGACCTTTTCGGAGCGCTTCCGCGGGCTGCCGCTGAATCTCGCGCAGGCCTCCCGCCTCGTGACGGGCAAGGAGCTGGCGGCGACCAAGAAGGGCCTGAAGGAAGGGCAGGTCGACATCGTCGTCGGCACGCACGCGCTCCTTGGCAAGTCGATCGACTTCAAGAACCTCGGCCTCCTGATCATCGACGAGGAGCAGCATTTCGGCGTCAAGCACAAGGAGCGGCTGAAGGAGCTGAAGTCGGACATCCATGTTCTGACGCTTTCGGCCACGCCTATCCCGCGCACGCTGCAATTGGCGCTCACCGGCGTGCGTGAACTGTCGCTCATCACCACCGCGCCGGTGGACCGCATGGCCGTGCGCACCTTCGTCGCCCCTTTCGACCCGCTGGTGGTGCGCGAGACGCTGCTGCGTGAGCGCTATCGCGGTGGCCAGAGCTTCTACGTCGCGCCGCGCCTCTCGGACCTCGCAGGCGTGAAGGACTTCCTCGACGATCAGGTGCCTGAGCTGAAGGTGGCCATCGCACACGGCCAGATGGCCGCAGGCGAGCTCGATGACATCATGAACGCCTTCTACGAGGGCCAGTACGACGTGTTGCTTTCGACGACGATCGTGGAATCGGGCCTCGACATCCCGTCCGCCAACACGATGATCGTCCATCGGGCGGACATGTTCGGGCTCGCGCAGCTCTACCAGCTTCGCGGCCGCGTCGGCCGGTCCAAGCAGCGCGCCTACGCGCTGATGACCATTCCGGCCAACAAGACGCCGACGGCAGGCGCCGACCGGCGTTTGAAGGTTCTCCAGTCGCTCGACACGCTGGGTGCCGGCTTCCAGCTCGCGAGCCACGACCTCGACCAGCGCGGTGCCGGCAACATCCTCGGCGAGGAACAGTCCGGCCACGTCAAGGAAGTCGGCTTCGAGCTATACCAGCAGATGCTGGAGGAGGCGGTCGCCGAGATGAAGGGCACCGAGGGGGAGACGAACGGCGCATGGTCGCCTCAGATCACGCTCGGCACCGCCGTGATGATCCCCGAAGGTTACGTGCCCGACCTCCAGCTTCGCATGACGCTCTATCGCCGGCTCGCCGACCTCGAGGATGCGCGCGAGATCGACGCTTTCGGTGCCGAGCTCATCGACCGCTTCGGGCCAATGCCGCAGGAAGTCGAGCATCTGCTCAAGGTCGTCTTCATCAAGGCGCTCTGCCGACGCGCCAATATCGAGAAGCTGGACGCCGGACCCAAGGGCCTCGTCGTCCAGTTCCGCGAGAAGACCTTTGCCAATCCGGGTGCGCTCGTGCGCTATATCGGCGAGCAGGGCGCGGCGGCGAAAATCCGGCCGGACCAGTCCATCGTCCTCATGCGCGACTGGGGCACGCCTGAGAAGCGCCTGAACGGGGCGGCGACGATCGCCACGCAGCTCGCGCGCTTCGCGGACGAGACGGAGAAGAAAGCGGCTTGATCTCATGACCCGAAACCGGCCTGCCTCCGTTCAGACGTTGACAGAGTTCGGCCGAACGAGGCTATCGAAATCCTTCTTCATGCGCGATTTTCTGTTCTCGGAGATCGCCGCCATTCACGGGCTCCAGAACGTCCCGGACGACCCGGAGCTTGCGATCGCCGCGGGCCGTCAGCTCTGTGAGAACATCCTCGAGCCGCTGCAGGATGCCTTCGGACGCATCGCGGTGCGCTCGTCCTTCCGCTCTTCGGAAGTGAACATCTTCGGAAACGAGCAGCAGAAGGCGGGCAAGGCCGGCTACAACTGCGCGCGGAACGAGAGCAACTATGCCGGGCACATCTGGGACCGGCGCGACGAGCATGGCAACATGGGCGCCACGGCCTGCGTCGTCGTGCCGAGTTTCTGGGACAGGTTCCAGGGGGAGGGGGACTGGCGAAAGATGGCGTGGTGGGTTCACGACCATCTGCCCTATGCCGAAATGGAATTCTTTCCGCGCTACTGGGCCTTTAACGTCACGTGGCGCGAGAACCAGCGGCGCGAGAAGATCTACAGCTTCTGCAAGCCGAAGGGCGTCCTCACGCGCGCAGGCATGGCGAACCACGAAGGCTCGCACGAAGCCGAATGGCGCGGGATCGTGGACCTCTACTGCGGCTCGCGCCAGAAGGCCGGCAGGTAATAGCCGGTGAGGGGTGTCGTGTCGGGATGCTGGATGAAGCGCCAGCGCGCCAGCCACTGCTCCGCGATGTGGTAAAGCGGCACGACATAGGCGCCCGAGATCAGAATCCGATCGTAGGAGCGCACCGCATCCTCGAAATCTTCCTGTGAGCGGGCACGCACTATGCGGTCCAGCGCCGCGTCGATGGCGGGATCGGCGGCCCCCGCGAAGTTGAAGGAGCCCTGCGAGTCGCGCGAGGCCGATCCCCATCGATTGACCTGCTCAGCGCCTGGCGAGAGCGTGCCCGTGAGCTGGGAAAGGATCATGTCGTAGTCGAAGGCCATTCGGCGCTGCTGGTACTGCGAATCGTCGACGAGCCGGATATCGGCGACGATCCCGATGCGAGACAGCGTGCGCGCGAAGGCTTGCGCCGTGCGCTGCTGCTCGCTCGTCTGCACGAGGATCTCGAAGCGCAACGGGCGCCCGTCGGCATCCGCGAGAGTGCCGCCCTGGATCGAATAGCCGGCCTCCTGAAGCTGTGTAAGCGCAGCACGCAAAATCATACGATCACCGCCAGAGCCATCGCTGACAGGCGGTGTCAGCTTACCCTCCATCGCTTCGGGTTCCACCGCCGCGGGAAACTGCGCCAGAAACTCGCGCTCGGCGGCGCTTGCGGGACGCCCGACCGAGGAGAGCTCGGAATTGTCGAAGAACCCCGCCGTGCGCGTATAGGCGCCGCGATGCAGATTGGCGTTCGCCCATTCGAAATCGTAGAGGCTGGCGATCGCCCGGCGCACGTTACGGTCCGCGAACACCGGCCTGCGCGTGTTGAAGAAAAAGGCCGTGACATTCGCCGGACGTCCAGTCTCGAACGTCTCCTTGATGACGTCGCCGCGTTCCACCGCGGGGAAGTCGTAGGCGGTCAGCCACTGCGTCGGATTGCGCTCCTGATAGATGTGGAAGAGCCCGCCCTTGAAGCCCTCGAACATCGCGTTGACGTCGCGGAAATACTCGACCGTGATCTGCGCGTAGTTGTCGAGCCCCTGCTTCACCGGCAGGTCGCGGCCCCAGTAATCCGGGTTGCGACGGTAGACGACGCGCGAACCGGGCTCGACGCGGTCGATCAGGTAGGGGCCGGAGCCGACGAGCGGGCGAAGGGTCGAGCGGCCGAACGTCTCCGGATCGTGGTCGTGCTCGGGCAGAACCGGCAGCCCGGCGAGCAGCAGCGGCAATTCACGATCGGCCGCGTCGCCGAAGGTGAAGCGGACCCCATGCTCGCCCACCTTCTCGATGCGGTCCACGCGCGAGAGCCATGCCGTATAGTGCGGGCGCACGATACCCGGGCGTTTCATCATCTCGGTGGTGAAGATCACGTCTTCGGGCCGTACCGGCCTGCCGTCGGAGAAGCGCGCGGCGGGATTGAGCTGGAACTCGACGAAGGTCCGCTCCTCGTCCGTCTCCACGCTCTCCGCTACCAGTCCATAGAGCGTGAAGGGTTCGTCGGGCGAGCGGAACATCAGGGGCTCGAAGACGAGATTGCCGAACTCGGGGTCGAAGAAGATGCCGCGTGCGGTCGTCGCCGCGCCCTGCACGATGACGGGGTTCAGATTGTCGAAATCTCCCGCCACGCCGTAGACGAGCGCGCCGTCCTGTGGCGCCTGCGGGTTCACGAAGGGGAAATGCTCGAAGCCTGCTGCGAGCTTCGGCTCGCCATGCATGGCGATGGCATGCTGGGGCTGGGCGAATGCACCGGTGCCGGCGCTTGCGAAGGCGGCGAAGGCGAGGGCCGCGGCGAGGGCGCGCGGGCGCGAAAAGAGGGTGGGCCGCATCGGCGGAAAGGCTCCATCAGGCGTCGGCGGAACGTGCCCGAACCTACCGGAACTCAAAGGCTTTGCCACCCATGCCGGGGCAGGCTCGCGCGAGGCTGGAGGCCTTCAAACGGCCGTATTTGCTAAGCACGGCCAACGTCGCTAAGGGAGGGCAAACACCTCCTTGTGAAGCTTCGAGAGGATCCGAGACCCGTGAAATTCCGTTCGCACATGATCGATCGTTCCGTTCTGGCTAGCGGGTTCCTGGCTCTCGCCGCGATCGGCCTTCCGGCCGGCGGCGCGCAGGCACAGCAGCTCCCCGCAGAGTGGTTCAAGGTCTGCGCCCCGCAGGGCGACAACACGATCTGCAACACGCAGTACACGCTCATCGCCGACACGCGTCAGCTGATCACGGCGGTGAACCTCATCGACGTTTCCGGAAGCGTGAACCAGCGTATCCTGCAGGCGGTGGTGCCGACGGGACGCGTCATCCCTGCCGGCGTCCAGATGCAGATCGACCAGAACGCTGCGCAGACGCTGAACTATTCGGTCTGCTTCCCGGACCGCTGCATTGCGGAGGTCGAGCTTTCCGACCAGCTCGTCGAATCGATGAAGCGGGGCGGCACGATGCGGGTCACGTCCACCAACTTCCAGCGCCAGCCGAACCCGATCGAGATCACGCTGAGCGGCTTTACGCAGGCCTTCGATGGCCCCGCGCGCGAGCAACCGGAACTTGAAGCGCGTCAGCAGCAGTTGAACGAGGCGCTCCAGAACCAGGCCGAGGCGCGCCGCCAGCGCTTCCAGGATGCGCAGAACGAGGCGCTCCAGGGAGGCGAAACGCCCGCCGAGTAATGGGCGCGAAGCTTGACGGATGCTGACGGCGGCCTCTGGCCGCCGTTTTCGTTTGAAGACGAACTAGCGGACCTCATCGCGTAATTCTCCTGTAAGCCCTGCCTTCCATTGGTCGCCTCGCCGAGAAGGAGTGCGAACGAATGAGAGTGCTGCTCGTGGAAGACGATGTCGAAATGGCGGACGCGCTGCGCGCAGCGCTCCTGCGGCACGACGTGGTCCTCGACGTCGTGATCGATCTAGAGACCGCAAGAGAGGCCGTCGCGCTCGCCACCTACGACATTCTTCTCATAGATCGGCAGTTGCCCGACGGTGACGGCAGCGCGCTGATTGCCGACTTGCGAGCGCGGGGCAAGACGACACGCGCCATCATCGTCTCCGCGATGGGCTCGACGCGCGAGAAGATTTCCGGCCTCAACGACGGCGCGGACGACTACCTGCCGAAGCCGTTCGAGATCGACGAGTTGCTGGCCCGGATGACGGCCGTCCTGAGACGGGCGCCCGAAGCGCCTGCGCGCATCGTGGTCGCCGGCAACATCTCCTATGACCGCGTCTCTCGCGATGTCAGCGTGGAAGGCGAGCGGCTTGTCCTCGCCCGGCGGGAGCTTCTCATCCTGGAGACGCTGCTGCGCAACCGTGGCCGCACCGTGCTGCGCTCTGCGCTGGAAGACAGCGTCTATTCCTTCGATGACGAAATCCAGTCGAACTCTCTTGAAGCGAACATGTCGCGCCTGCGCCGTAAACTGACGGATGCAGGCTCCAGCGTCGTGATCAGGAATGTGCGCGGCATCGGCTACTTCCTCCACGAGACCGCGTGACATGAAGAGCTCCTCGCTTCGCTGGCGCTTCACGCTCGGTTTCATCGTCCTGCAGGCCTGCGCGATCGCGGCCTCGGCCGCGCTTGTCATCTATTTGGCCTCGGCCGTCTCGCCGGAGCGTGCGGTCCCCTCGATCTGGCTGTCGCAGGAGGTTGCCGATTCGATCCAGCCGTCCGCAGAGGGGGAGCCCCGGCTTGCCCCGAGCGAGAGCCTCGAGAAGACGATGGCAGAGTGGCCAACTTTCTGGCTCCTGGCCGAGTTCGACGATGGAACCATCGTCTCTCACGGCGACGTACCGGAGGGAATTATCGCGAACAGGGAGTTCCTGCGCCAGTTCCGTACGGTCGAGATGCACGGCTATATCGGCGACCCCGGTGCGCTGGCACGTTCGGAGCGCCTGGAAACGCCCGCTGGGGAGGCGACGATCTTCGCCGGCGGGGTGTCGATGTCCCAGCATGGGCTCCTCTTGTGGATCGGCTCTGTCGCCGTCGCCGTGCCGGCGCTTATCCTTGCCACGATAACCCTTCTCGGCGTGCCCTGGGTGACGCGGCGGTCTCTGCGATCCCTCAACGACCTGAACGCGCGCCTGGACCGGATCGATTTCGAAGCACGGGGAGGGGCGGTCGACGAGGCGGGCTTGCCGCGCGAAGTGCTCCCGGTCGTCAACGGGATCAACATGGCACTGCGTCGGCTCGACAACGGCTTCGAAACGACCGAGCGGTTCTTCGTCAACGCGGCGCACGAGTTGCGCACGCCGATCGCGATCCTCCAGGTGCGGATCGACACCCTGCCGCCGAGCCCCGAGAAGACGCATCTGCAGAGCGGCGTGAAGCGCCTCACCGCCATCACGAACCAGCTTCTCGACATCGAGAAGTACCGCCAGCAACCGCCGCGTCGCAGCCGTGTGGAGCTGAACGGACTTGTCTCCACGGTGGTGGCCGACCTCGCCCCCTTCGCGATCTCCGAGGGTTACGACATCTCCTTCGAGCCCGATCCGCGCCAGCAGGTCATCGAGGGAGAGGTCGACGCGTTGGAACGCGCCTTCGGCAACCTACTGCGCAACGCCATCCAGTATGGTGGGCGCTGCGGAGAGATCACGGTTCGGGTCTCGTCGGAAGGCTCCGTACTCGTTACGGATCAAGGGCAGGGAATCGCGCCGGACAAGCAGGCGCGAATCTTCGAGCCGTTCTATCGCATCAATCCACACGGCTCGGGTGCCGGGCTCGGCCTCAGCATGGCCAACGACATCGTGTCGGACCACGGCGGCTTCATCGAAGTGCGCTCGGCGCCTGGCCGGGGCACGACCTTTGCGGTGAAATGGCGAGAGGCGCGCGTCGCGTCGCTTTGACGCGGCGGATGGCGGCGGCCGTCAGCGCTCGGCGCGCGTCGACGCCTCGGCGTCACTGGCCGCAGTGTCGACGCTCACCACGACGGACAGGCCCGGCGCGAGAAGCTCGGCGCCATCCTGATCCGGGTCGATCGCGATGCGCACGGGAACGCGCTGGGCGACCTTGGTGAAGTTGCCGGTCGCGTTGTCGGGTCGCAGCACTGCGAACTCGGAGCCGGTAGCAGGGGCGAAGCGCTCGATACGGCCGGTGAGGGTGCGGTGGCCGAGCGCGTCCACCGTGAAGGTGACCGGCTGGCCCACACGCATTCCGGCGAGCTGCGTCTCCTTGAAGTTCGCCGTCACCCAGTTGGCGTCCGGCACGACGCTGGTGAGCTGTGAGCCGGCCTGCACATACTGGCCGACGCGCGCGCCGACCTCACCGAGGTGGCCGGCGCGCGGCGCGACGATCCGTGTGTTGTCGAGATCGATCTGCGCGAGTTGCACGGCGGCCTCGGCGCCCTTGACGGCGGCCTCGAGCGACCCGCGCTGGACGATGACCGTCTGAAGGTCCTGACGAGCGACCTCGAGCGAGGCGCGCGACTGATCGAGGGAGGCGTGCGCCTGATCGTTCTGCTGGCGGGCCGTATCGAGCTCGCTGCTCGGCGTATAACCATCGTCGGCGAGCCGCTGGATGCGCTGGAAGTTGGACTGCGCGGCCCGGAAGGCGGCCTCGGCGCTTTCGATCGCCGCTTGCGCGACGGCGACCCGCGCTTCGCTCGCCGCACGCTGCTGCTGGGAGTTGTCCAGCGACGCCGTCTGCGCCGCGAGCGTGGCACGGGCCTGTGCTAGCCGCTGGACGAAGATCCGGTCGTCGATCCTGGCGACCAGCTGGCCTTCCTCGACGGCCTGATAGTCCTGGACCGGCACTTCGGCGAGATAGCCGGCGAGCTGCGGCGCGATGATCGTTACCTGCCCGCGCACATAAGCGTCCTCGGTGATCTCGATACTCGACGAGAATGGCGGGAGGTGCCAGGCGTAAAGCACGAACAGAACGCCGATGAAGCCGACGAGAAGCGCGACATACGAGGATAGTGAACGGAAGGCCTTGGACATGGGGAACACTCGTCGATCGGTCATGCGTCGGCAGGCTGACGAGCAGCCGCGCGCCCGTCACGCAGGTGATTGTAAAGGAGATGCACAAGGAGACAGGCGAGCCCGAAGCTCGCCAGACATCCGATGAGGAAGAAGGCGTCGTTGTAGGCGAGGACGTTCGCCTCGCGCGTCGCCGTGGTGGCGAGCTGCTGCAATGCCTCCGCTTGGCGCAGCGCCGGGTCGGTCAGCACATGGCTGTAGGTTCCGCCGAGCTGCTGGACGCGCGCCGCGACCACCGGATCGGACGTCACGATGTTTTCGACGATCTGGTTCGAGTGAAATTTCTCGCGCACCGTCACGAACGAGCGGAAGAGTGCCGAGCCGATCGCGCCACCGAGGCTCTGCGTCGTCAGAAACACGATGAGAAAGGACAGGATGTAGTTCATCCCGCGTTTCATGGCCGAGACGAAGCCGATGGCGAGCGCCGGCGGCAGGAAGAGGACACCCGCCATCGCGATCAGCGCCTGGCTGAGATACATCTGCTCTGGCCGGGTGAGGTTCGTGGCGCCCGCGTCCATGAACGAGCCGGCGATCAGCAGCGAAAGCGCGACGATGTGGATGTACGGCTCGCGCCCCGGCTTCAGCACGACGGCGCAGACGAGGCCGGCCGTGATCGCGCTTGCGATCATGATGACGTACATCGTGGTCATTTGCTGGTTCTGCAGGCCGAGAACCTGGAAGAAGCCACTGGCGCCGCTCGTCTGTTCGGACAGGATCAGGCGAAAGAGAAGCAGCGTGCCGGCGAAATGCACGATCTCCTTCGACGTGATCCAGCGGATGTCCAGGAGCGGATTCTCACGGTTCAGTTCGATGACCACAGCAGCGGTGAGGCTGGCAATGCCGAACGCCAATAATCCGCCGATCCACGCGTGCTCAAACCACCAATAGAACGGGCCGACGGTCACCGCGATGGCGATGGAGCCGAGCCCGAGGGCCACGAACCCATAGCTGACAAGGTCGGTCCGCTCGATCACCGGCGTCTTCGGCGGCGAGTTGAGCGGCAGGCAGTAGATCGCGCAAAGGCTGATCATCGCGAGCGCCGTCTCCACCATGAAAAGCCCGCTCCAGCCATGCAGATCGAGCAGCGTCGGGGAGATGAGCCGCGCAATCGGCATCGCGATGGAGATGTTGGTCAGCGCCAGACTCAGGCCGATATTCAGCTTCTTCTCCGGTGGAAACGATTCCAGCATGTAGAGGAAGGCCAGCGAGGAGACCGGCGACGCCGCGACGCCCGCGAAGAAGCGCGCCACCAGAGCAGAGCGCAGATCGTCGACGAAAAGATGCATGAGGCTCACGCCCAGGAAGGCGAGGATCGTCACCTCGGCGAAATTGCGCAGGCCGAACTGAGCGCGCACCTTCGTCAGGAGCAGTGTCAGGCTGACGTTGGGCGCGAGATACGCGGCCATCAGCCACACGGTCTCGTTTGTGGTCGCGCCAAGCGGTCCCTGAAGCTGGTAGAGATTGGCCGAGACGAGGTTGAGCCCCAGACCCTGCGTCATGGAGATCACGGTCGCCGTCGCCATGTAGAGCGCGGCCATCGCGGGGTGCTTGCGCACGTAAGGCGCGGGGGCGGGCATCGGCTCTCCCCGGCGACGCCTGTTCGCTGCGGGGGTGGGCAAAGCCTCCGCCGCGCTGAGGCGTTCAGTCGCCATGGCGCGTCTCCTCGCCTATAGCGCGGCCGATACGCTCGAGAATGCGCAGGCCAGCTTCCAGGTCCGAGGCGCTCGTCCCCTCCAGAATTTCATTGCGCAGTTCGAGCGAGATCTCTGCGACCACGCTCGCCTGATGCCGGCCATGGTCGGTCAGGGCGATATGCTTGGCGCGTCTGTCCCCCTGCACGGCCTTCCGCTCGATCAGGTCGAGCTTTTCCATCCCGTCGAGAAGGCGCACGACCGTCGGCCCTTCGAGTTCGAGTTCGGCGGCCAGATCGCTCTGCGTCAACTGCCCTTCACGCTCGAGGACGAGGAGCGCGCGCGCACGCGGATAGGTCAGCCCGTGCGCGACGACGCGTGCGTTGAAGCTCGTGCGCAGCTTTCGGCCGGTGCGGACCAGCGCCTCGGTATACCGGGCGCGGAGTAGGGCGTCGTCATCGTGCATGACCACGATATAGATAGTGCACTAATGATAAGCAAGACATCCCACCTACGGTGCGGTATTCCGATGTTGCGGGGCAGGGCTCCTCCATACCGGCGGCTGCGATCGCACGGAAAATGAGCTACTGGCCGACGGTCGCGCGCGTGCCGCTGTCGATGGATCCGCGCATCGGTTCGCACCGAATGCTGCTAGGAATGCGAAGGCTTCCAGATCACGGCGCTACGCACCTTCATGGACATTTCCCCGTTCGGCCTGATGAACTCGCCGCTCGCTGCCGCACTTGCAGTCGCGGCGTCGATCCTGGTCGGTCTTTCCAAGGGCGGGCTTCCGATTGTCGGCATGCTGAGCGTCCCGCTGCTGGTCTTTGCGATGCCGCCGCTAGCTGCCGCATCGCTCATTCTGCCGATCTACATCGCGAGCGACGTCGTCGGGGTCTATCTCTACCGCCACCAGTTCAGTGCGCGGAACCTTGCCATCCTCGTTCCGGCAGCCTTCGTCGGCGTGGCGATCGCATGGGCGACGGTTTCGATCGTGCCGGAGCGCGCTCTGACGGGGGCGATCGGCGTCATCGGTATTCTCTTCTGCATCGACGCGGCATGGAAGCGCCGCCATGTGCTTCCACCGCGCCCGGCCGACGTGCCTCGCGGGCTCTTCTGGGGCGTGCTGTTGGGCATCACCAGCTTCGTGGCGAACGCCGGAGCGCCGCCCTTTCAGTTCTACGTGCTGCCCCAGCGGCTGGCGAAGATGGTGTTCGCCGGCACATCGACGATCCTGTTTGCCGCGGTGAACTGGATGAAGCTCTTCTTCTTCTGGGAGCTTGGGCAGATTTCGGTCGAGCGCTCGCTCTTCGCCACGCTCGTTCTCCTGCCCGCCGCCATCGCCGCGACCTTCGCCGGTGCGTGGATCACGCGCCGGCTGGAGGAGAAGGCCTTCTTCCAACTCGTCGAGTGGATGCTTCTGGCGACCTCAATCCTCTTGCTCTATCGCGCCATCTGGGGCGCATGACGAGCACGGGGGCCGATCGTCGGCACAAGTCGCGACCGAGGGCATGGAGGTTATCTCTACAGTCAGATCCGCCAGTCGGCCGCGGCACGCTCGCCGCATGACACGATCCTCAGGGCTATGCGCGGGAGCTGTCTTCAATGCTCACCATCGAATTGTTCTATTGGAACCAGGTCACCGAGGAGGGTGGGGATAAGTTCGGACACTGTCGGATGAACCGGTACCGCGCGTTGTATGGCCGTGCACGGCAAGTCAGCGTTCATCGCCAGAAGGATGCTGTGGATTGCTTCGTCGCCTTCAACGCCAAAGATCGCCGCGCCGAGGAGGCGCTTCGTCTCGGCGTCGGCAAGGGCCTTCATGAAACCTGTGGTCTCGCCCTTCTCGACCGCTCGGCCGACACGCGTCATCGGACGCTTTGCGATGAGCAGCGGGCGGCCCGTCGCGCGCGCTTCCCGCTCCGTCATGCCGACCCGCCCGAGCGGTGGGTCCGTGTAGAGCGCGTACGCCGGGACCCGGTCGCTCACCCGGCGGGTCTCGCCGTCCAGGACGTTCGCCGCCACGATCTCGTAGTCGTTGTAGCTGGTGTGAGTGAACGCTCCGCGCCCGTTGCAGTCCCCGAGCGCGTAGACGCCTGGCACGTTCGTCTGCAAATCCTCGCCGACTTTGATGTACCCCCGCTCGTCCATATCCACCCCGGCCAGGACGAGCCCAAGATCATCGGTGTTGGGCTGCCGACCAACGGCAATCAGGATGTCGCTGGCAACGATTTCGTGGGCACCGCTCGTACCGGACACCTGAATCGAAGCTCCGTTGGGGTGAGGAGCGAAGGCGATGCATTCCGCGTTCGTCCTGATCGCGATACCCTCTGCCTCGAGCATCTCCCGCATCGCCTCCGAGATGTCCTCGTCCTCGCGAGAGATCAGGCGGGGACCGCGCTCGATCACCGTCACCGCGGAGCCGAAGCGCCGATACATCTGTGCGAATTCCAGTCCGATGTAGCTGCCCCCGACCACGGCGAGGTGACGCGGCAAGGAGTCCAGGCTCACGATGTCCGTGTTGGTCATCACGGAGATGTCCCGAATGCCCGGGAGGTTCGGCACCACGGCTCGACCTCCGACATTCAGGAAGATCAGCGGCGCCGTCAGCAACTCGCCGCCGACCCGGAGCGTGTGAGAACTTTCGAAAGTTGCGTGACCGCGGATCAATGTCACGCCCTCGGTCGCCCCTAACCAGCCCTCGTTCCCGTTCCGCGCCTTTTGCGACACCTGCGCAGCGCGGTCTCTGACCGATCGCATGTCGACCTCGATCGGCCCGGCCAGGCGGATGCCGTAATCGGCCGCTTGGCGCGCGACGTGCGCGGCTCTCGCGCTGGCAACCAATGTCTTCGTCGGCATGCAGCCTGTGTTGACGCACGTGCCGCCGACAAGGTGACGCTCCACAATCGCGACGGTGCGCCCGGCCTGCGCAAGCCGCACCGCCAGCGATGGACCTGCCTGTCCTGCGCCGACCACGATCGCGTCGAAGCTGCGCGCCTTCATGGAAGGACTCCACGTTCGATGGGAGGAAGCGGGATCACGTGCATCGCAAGACCTTCACTATAAATCACCGGGACCTTACCTCACTTCGATGCAACATCCTCTTGGGATTATCGGTTCAAGGAGGCTTCGCGCAACAGGGTCGGCCGCGTCATCAGATCGTCTGGCTTTTGGACCTGTCACCGAGTTTCAGTGGACAAGACTTGAGCCTTACGCGACCGAGCCTGTTGCTATCCAAGCGTGATCGAATCTCGGCTCACCTATCCGTTGGTACCGCTTGCCTTTCGGCAGCTTCCCAATGCGCGACGAGCGCCGCCGCGACTTCAGCCGGCCTCTGGACTGGCCACCAATGGCCAGCGTCAAGCTTCATGACTTGGCGCGCACCGGTGTCCCGGCCCAGGATATCCGCATTTTCGACCGGAACGCTCTTGTCGTGTTTGCCCCAGATGACGAGGCCCGGCGCCCGCACATTCGCCAACCCTGGCTGCCAATCGGCACCGACCGTCACCGCCGACCTTTAGAGCTTGAGGAGGCATTCCCCCATCACGGCATCAACCCGCATCGGAACTTGCGAAGCGATGGACGCTGGCACGCCGTCATCGAGCAGAGCCTTCTCAAACTGCGAGGGACTGAAGTTCCGGATATACTCCTCCCCCAGCCCGGGCGTCTGGAATATCTTGGCAAGTGGATGCCACACATAGTCAGCATTGAGCGGCCCATCACCAGCCGCCCAGCTCCGGATCAGGTCGGGACGCAGCGAGGCGACGCGCAACGACAGCACACATCCCCAATCATGCCCGACGATGTCGACCGGCTCCCCGATCTCCGCAATCCGCGCGATCAGCCAAGTTACATAAGCCTCCTTCGTCGCCTCGAAACCGGGCGGTACGCTGCAACCGAAGCCGGGCAGATCGACGGCCACACTGTCGTGGTCGTGAAGATGATCCCGGATAGGATCCCAAACGTGATGGGTGTCCGGGGCACCATGAACGAAAAAGGCAGGCATGCCGCAACCTCCTCTTGTGAGAAAGAACTGTCGGACGCATCGCAACAGGGAGATCTGAACCGTCCGAAGGATGGTGTCTTCAAGGTGCTTTCTAGCCATTCAAGATGGGAACAGCGGAAGGACCTCCGAGGCCAGTTCCTCGATGGTATCGTGTGGTGGTCGCCGATTGAACAGGAGTTGCAGCGCGACATGGCTCACGCCGAGCGACTCCAGCGATTTCAAGTGATCCACCAGGGCATTGCTTCCCAATCGGAATCCGAGAAAGATCGGCGTTGGCGGAGCGTCCGCATCCTCCGCTAGATCTATGAAAAGCGGCTGTCCGAATGGCTTGAAAGCGCCGGAAGCCCGTTCGGCGAGAGCGATGCTCCACAGGTCCAGTCGCTTGCGTTGGTCGGCCGGATCACGCGGATAGGTCATCCAGCCGTCCATATGTTCCGCGATCCACTGGACGCTTTGCTGCGCGCTACCGACCGCCACCATGGGCAATCTTCCGAACCTGGGCTTCGGAAGCATGTCGAGCCCCGCCACCTTTCCAAAAGATCCGGAAATGTCAGGAAAGCTCGCAGCAACGCCTCGGATGGTCTCGACTGCTTCACGATAGTTCGCACCGCGCGTTTGGTGATCCTTTCCGAACCCCGGAAACTCGCTCGGGCGGTCGCCCGAAGCTCCGCCCAGGAGGAAGCGGCCGTTCGAGACGGCATCGAGGGTGAAGGCTGCCTTTGCAGTATGAAACGGATGGCGCAGCGGCAGGACGATGCCGGCGGTCGCAAGGGTGATCCACCGCGTCCGCGCAGCGAGCATGCCAAGCCAGACCCATGGATCGTAGACCTGTCCGGCATCTCCGAAGCTCGGATCGAAGAACGGCACGTCACGTGCCCAAAGCGCCGCGAAGCCGAGTTCGTCGACACGCGAGGCGAGCTCCAGCTGTCCTGTCATGTCCGGCACGCCGTTTTCCAGCCGCGCCAGCGGCATCATGAAGCCAAGCGTCAAACGGCCCGGCTGAAAGACCTTGGCGAAGCCTGGATGGGTATCGAGAATGTCGCGCGACATTGACGCGTTCCTCCCAGCGAAAGCCCGTCACGGACCGGATAGAGAATAAGGCCCGAGCGTCTCGCGACACTCGTCTAGGAGGCGCGATAGGCTTTCATCGCTGCGACGGCTTCCGCAATGGGGGTCGAACCAGCAGTCACCTCCAGGATGACGCGGTTCACGTCGGGCTGGCGCAGAACTTCGACGACAGTCGCGGCGACGTCGTCACGCGTGATCTCCTCGTGTTTCTTGGCGAGGCCTAGATCAACTCGGCCAGTACCCGGCTCGTTCGTGAGTGCGGACGGGCGCACGATCACCCAGTCGAGGTCGGTCAGCACCAGCTGGCTCTCAGCGTGCTTCTTTGCGACCATGTAATGCTCGAAATCCTCGTTCATCCGGCGTTCGCGCCAGGCTTCAGGGAACACCGAAACGAGGACGAAACGGCGTACGCCCGCAAGCTTGGCCGCGGCGGCGAGCTTCGCTGGACCATCGCCGTCGACCTGGTCAGTCGCCTCGGGTCCATCCCTCCCGCCAGCGCCGGCGGTGAAAACGATTGCATTGGCGCCCCGGAGCGCATCCGCCAGCTCTTCGACCGACATCGCGACCAGATCGCCCGGTGTGGTGGATACGCCCAAGCGAGCCAGAGCTTCGCCTTTGGCGGAACTCCGAACGAGCCCGCCAATCTGGTCCCCCTGCGCCAACAGTTGTTCGGCGACACGGCGGCCGACGCCGCCGGCGATCCCGATGATGAAAACGTTCATGTGGTTGCTCCTCAGGTTTGATTTCTGGATTCGATGGACGGGATTTCGAAGAAACGTGCTTCATGCTCGGCGGCGCGACGGAGCGAAACCGGCAACAGGCGGTTCCCAAGCGGTCTCAGCCGGGTTGCTCAGGTTCAGACCTGGCGGCATCAACCACTGACGTGTTCTGCGACGGGAGCGTGGTGTGTGCAGCGGTTAAAACCTCCTGCACACACCTGCTGGTCATGCCTTGATGAAGGTCAGGACATCCGCATTGAAGCGATCGGCCTCCAGCTGGGCAAGGCCGTGGCCGCTGCCCTCGTAAACCTTCAGTTCACCGTTGCTTAGAAGCTTGATGGCGAGTTCCGCCGAGGCCTTGATGGGCACGATCTGATCATCGGATCCGTGAATGACCAGCGTAGGCTTGTCGATCGCCTTCAGATCGTCGGTATAATCGACCTCGGAGAACTCGTGGACACAATCGTACTGCCCCTTGATGCCACCGGCGAGACCCTGCAGGCGGAAGCTCTCGCGGAAGCCTTCATTGGTCTCCACACCGTCGCGGTTGAAGCCGTAGAAGGGGATCGTGAGGTCGTAGTAAAACTGCGAGCGATTGGACGCCACTCCCGCGCGGATGCCGTCAAAGGCGTCGATCGGCGTCCCTTCCGGGTTCGCGTCGGTCTTCAGCATCAGCGGAGGGACCGCCCCGACGAGGACCACCCGGGCGATCCGGTCCGAGCCATGACGCCCTATGTAGCGGGCGACCTCGCCGCCACCGGTCGAGTGGCCGATCAGTACGGCGTTCCGCAGATCCAACGCCTCGATCAGCTCGGCGAGGTCGTCGGCGTACTGATCCATGTGGTTGCCGTCCCAAGGCTGATCGGAACGACCGTGGCCGCGACGATCATGAGCGATGACCCGGTACCCCTGCGTGCCGAAAAAAAGCATCTGCGCGTCCCATGCATCGGACGACAGCGGCCAGCCATGCGCGAAGACGATCGGCTGACCGTCACGCGGTCCCCAATCCTTGTAGAAGATGTTCGTACCGTCCTTGGTGGTGATGGTCGTCATGACAGAGTTTCCTTTCGCTTGCGGTGCGATACGCGCCGCGGGGGAGACAAGGAGAGATCGCAAGGCAGGCTGGGAGACGGGCAGTCTCGCGACAGGCGATGCCGGTGCGAACAGGTGGGCCCCATTGTACCCAACCATCCAGTCAAGTCTGATCGTCGAACACGCCGGCTTCCGCGATCGCGACATCCTCGGCCACGGTACCGCCACTGACGCCGATCCCGCCGATTGCCTGGCCGTGCAACCTGATGGGAATGCCCCCTCCGAAGACGACGATCCTGCCGCCGTGGGAGTGTTGGATCCCGAACAGCTCCGCGCCTGGCTGAGACAACACGCCAAGCGCGTCAGTTCTGTTATTGAAGAGCTGAGCGGTATACGCCTTGTTGACTGCAAGCTCGGCCGAGCCCGTCATCGCCGCATCTTGACGAACGAAGAACAACAAGTGCCCTGTTGGCCCCGTGATCGCGATCGAGCAGGCGACATTCATGGCGTCGGCCGCAGCAACGGACCTTTCGATCATCCTGCGAGCCTGAGCGAGGGAGAGAACCGGGCTTGAATTCGTCATGGCATGATCCGATCAGGCTGGAGGTGCCGCGGACATAAGCCGGCGGCACCCCACGATGCTGGCTTGCTCAGGCGACCTTCGACTGCGCCTCGGCGATCGTGGCCACAAGAGCCTGAGCGGCTGCAGCGGACGACCCCGGGTTCTGGCCGGTGATGAGAAGCCCGTCCTGGACGAGATAGGAGCTCCAGTCGGGGCCACTCGACCACACGCCGCCCTTGTCCTTCAGGACGTCTTCAACGAGGAACGGCACGACTTTGGTCAGGCCGACAGCCTCTTCCTCGCTGTTGGTGAAGCCCGTTACCTTCCTGCCCTCCACGAACGGGCGGCCGTCGGCCGCCTTCACGTCCCGCAGCACTCCTGGCGCGTGGCACACCAGAGCGATGGGCTTGTCGGCGGCGACAAAGCTCTCGATGAGGTCCACGGACACCCGGCTCTCGGCCAGATCCCAAAGCGGACCATGACCGCCGGGGTAGAAGACCGTATCGAAATCGGCCGGGTCGACGTCCGCAAGCTTGGCGGTGTTGGAGAGGAGTTCGGTCGCTTCGGCATCCGCCTCGAAGCGGCGCGTCTCGTCCGTCTGGAAGCTCGGTTCGTTGCTCTTGGGGTCCAGGGGCGGCTGACCGCCCTTCGGCGAGGCAAGCGTGATCTCGTACCCTGCTTCCTTGAAAACATAGTACGGAGCCGCGAGCTCCTCGAGCCAGAATCCGGTCTTCTTGCCGGTGTCGCCCAACGTGTCGTGGGACGTCAGTACCATCAGAACTTTCATCGTCTTATCCCCGGGTAATGCCGCGCTCCCGTGAGTCGCGGCTAGAGCAGATCGCTTCGGTCGGTCGCATTTGTCTTCTGGACGAGCCCAACATATGGTCCCGCCAGTTATGGAGGAAATTTATCTCTTTTATTTTGGATATTTCTCACAGAAATATATCGATGCGGTACGATCTCAATCTTCTTCCCGTTTTCATGGCCTTGATGGAGGAAAGGAGCGTGACACGTGCCGCCCTTCGGCTAGGGATCACGCAGCCCGCCCTCTCGAACTCCCTCAACCGTCTGCGCGACCTGTTTCGCGACCCACTGTTCATACGGGAGCGATACGGCATGAAGCCCACCCAGCTGGCCGAGGAGATCGCGCCCTCGATCGCCGCCGCATTGGCGCAGCTGGATGACGTGATCGTGCGCCAGCAGGAGTTCCAGCCGGCCAGCGCCGAGCGCCTGTTCGAGATCGCGCCGAACGCCTACGCCGAACTTGTGCTGATGCCCGCGCTCGTCGCGACTCTCCGCGAACGGGCGCCTGGTATCAAACTTCGCATGACGCCGTTCGGGAACGACCTCGCCGAAACCGGCGTAACCTCGGGGACGACGGCCATGGTGCTCGGCCGGATCGTTGACCCCCCCAGTAATCTCGTCGTGCAGCACCTGATGGACGAAGGGCTGGCATGCGTCGTGCGCAAGGATCACCCCCAAGTCGGTGACGAGATCACCCGAGACCAGTACGAGAGCTTGAAGCACGTCAATGTCCTTCCGCCTGGACGAATTAGGGCCGGCTTGTTTCAGACGTTGAAAAAGCAGAATCTGAAGCGCGAGGTCGCCGTTTCGGTTACCCATTTCCTGACCGTGCCGGAGATGATCTCCGTCACCGACTACTGCGCCACGCTCCCGCTTCAGATCTGCCGACATCTTCGGGGGGATCCACGGCTCAAGGTTCTCCCGGCGCCGATTGATTTCGGGACCTTCCCGGTCGAATTGGCCTGGCATGTTCGATATCGTCATGACCCAGCCCACAAATGGCTCCGGTCGATCCTCTTCGACGTCGTGCGTTCGTTGTCGAACGGATCCGGCGCCCGACCACCAACGGCTGCGACGTAACCTCCCGCCGAACGACCGTGCCGCGAACGCGGAGCGCCGAGAGCGGCGGAGCCTCATCTATCGACCGTGACCGGATCGGAGGAAGTCGCCGAGGAACCGCGTGACGTCTTCCGGCGCTCCCTCGGCGACATAGCGCTTCCGGGAGATGCTCGAGTTGCAGTTCGGTGAAGCGCTGTTCCATGAACTCGACGAGGAGGCCGTTTCCGAGTCCGCCGATCCCGAGGGCGGGCACGGTCGGGCGCTCAGGATAGGTCCGCTGATCGTCGAGGTCCTGGGCGTGGGCCCTGTACCATACGTTGCCGCCGCGGATGCTATCGATCCTGTTGTCAGCATCCTCGTAGACCGCGCGTCGCGCTCCGAGAGCGCGTCCTCATCATAGAGCGGGAAATTCCAGAACCCGTCCTGGAGGACGTGAGCCCGTCCGTCGATCAGTTCCTCGGGCAGGTCGGGCACCTGATTGAACGCGAACCACCACAGGAAGAAGTCCTCCTGGAAGTTGCCGACGAGCGGACGAGAGGGAACCAGGCGGTAGTCGCGAGCGCTCTGGGCTGGGTCGGAGACCGTTGCCTTCGTCATGGGAGCTACGGGTCCTGCGTCAGGTGGCCTGTTCTCATGATGCGCCGGTCATCCAGCCGTCGCCCGGCTTCCAATTCAGCAGCGAACAAACGCGAGGACTACGCAATTTCGATCAAGAGAGCGCTTGATCTTCTCAAATGGGATCTCGGAGCCAGCGCGGTTTCGCGCTGAGGCGCGTCTGTGTCGATCGCCGCCGCGGACGGGCGCCGATGATCACCACCGATGCCGCTGCAATATCAGTCGTTCGATCTGGATGAATTTCGGCGGTGCGTGAGGCGGGGCGAAGCTCTCCGAATGGCTGATGAGATGGAAGCCCGGATGCGCGCTCTTCCTTGTCATGGCGCTACGTACCTATCGCGGCCGCCCTTCGTAGAAGCCTTTGCGCGCCAACAGATGGTTGGGGTGACCGAAGAAGAAGAGCGAGCTTGGCTGGCGGAGCGGGAAGAGGAGGCGACGTGATGCGCGGTGGTTGCTACACCCGCGCAGAAATGGGCCCGAACTCGCACTCTTGCCGGCGTCGCTGGACCGACCAAAACCGCAGCAGCAATCGACCGACCTGTCACCGTTCCGTAACCGCTAGTGCCAAAGGCCGTGCAACGCGCGAAGCGCCACCTACCTAACGCCCTGTTAAGGTCGGGATATTTCTGGTCGGAGCGAGAGGATTCGAACCTCCGACCCCCTGAACCCCATTCAGGAATCTCCTTTCGGAATTTCTTCCGGCATTAACCGCGGTAGATCGCAATCGCCTGTCCGGTAGGGATTCGGCTTGATCCGAAGGGAAATCCACTTTCTGGTGCCTCTGACGCAAATCAGGGTCAGGGCAGGGTCAGAAATTGCCAGAGCGGATCACGAAGGCCATCGTTGAGAAGGCGCTGCGGACGCCGGGTCGCCATAGGATCGCGGACACCCAGAAAGGCCTCGTCTTCAGGACGCGTGGAGGGCTGGGTCTCTGGTCGCTCCGGATGCAGCGCGAGGGACGCGATAAGCTCTTAGACTTCGGGACGCATCGCGACCTCACCGCCGATCAGGCCCGCATGCTCGCGGCGGAGGCGGTCGATCTCATCCGGAGGTCGGGGACGCCGGACGTCGAGTGGGTCGCCCGGCGCCGGGTCGAACTCGGCATCGACGATCAGCTGACGGCGCCATCGATAAAACCCACGCTGGCCCACGTCCGAGCGGACTACCTCGCCTGGATCGAGGAGCACAGGCGCCCGAAAACCTACTCGGACTATCGCCAGACGCTCATGCAGCCGTCCCTGGCTATGCTGATGACCAAGCACATGGACCGTCTGCAGCGTGAGGACTTCGCGGAGACGATCGCCGAGATGGCGAAGAGCGGGAAGGTTCGAAACGCCGAGAAGACCGGTCATGTTTTGAGCGCCATGTGGTCGTGGGCGACGCAGGATCATCGGATCCGGAAGACGGGCGCGACGAGAGGGATGCTCGTCGGCCTGAAGCCACCGGAAGGGAAGCCGGTCGAAAGGCGAGCGCCTCGCATCCCGACGCCGGCACAGGTGAAGGGGTTGCTTGCCCGCCGGGACGAGTTGTCTGCGACGATCGCCGACGCGGTGACGCTCCTCGTGTTCACGGCTCAGCGGAGATTGACGATCTCGACGGCGCGAAGGGAGGACTTCATCCGGAAGGGGCAGTACCTCGTCTGGACGATCCCCGCGTCCCGGATGAAGGCCGGACGCGAGCACGCGATCCCGCTGCCTCGCGAGGTCTGGTCCATTGTTGACCGGGTAGGGGAGGGCTTCCTATTTCCGATCGCCGGCGACGGCCATCTCTCCGAATACACGCTGACCCACGCGCTGGGTGATCTCGGCGTAGGTTTCTCTCCGCACGATCTACGGCGCGGCCTGTCCTCTGTGGTCCGCGGAAAGGGGTTCACGACGGCGGACGTGAAGCTTATTCTCGACCATACCGAAGGCGCGGGCGATGATGTCACTCTCGCGCACTACGATTTCCACGCGGACATGAAGAGGAAGCACGCGATTCTGCGGACGTGGGCGGATGCACTGGCCACGAGGACGGCTCTGAAGAAGGCGGCGTGACGATCGCGGTTGCACCGGGCTGCGCCCGCCGTCATGTTCCCGCCGACCGATTGAGGGCGAGGAAGGCCTGCAGCATGACTGACGAGAACGACCCCCGACCCGGCGATGTGATGACGGCGCTCTTCCCGGTGGATACCGGGAAGCATGTTTCCGTGCTGCTCGGTGTCCCGCGTCGATCCGCAGATCGGTTAATCAGCGGGTACTCCCGGACGCCACCAAAGCTCCTTCAGAAGCTCGAAGATCAGGTTGAGCCGCGTCGGCAGTTCGACGCAGCTATTCGGAAGGCGATCGCGGAGGCCGAAGCAGCAGGGCTCCATCCTTTGATCCTGCGGCAAGCCCTCGTCGATCGCGCTTCTGTCATTGACGACGGCGAGCACCACGAGCCGTTTTGAAGGATTTCCCAACGACGGTTCAAATTGATTTCCGGAAATTAATGGATTTCTGACGCGCCTCGCTTAGGTTGCGAATTCCCGATGGCGATGAGGCCGCCGGGCAGATCTGTCGATGGAGGACAATCGCATGGCGACCGCCAACACACCCGGACTCCGTTCTATTCGCAGCGTCGGCAAGGGGCTCCCGCTTCGCGACGACGTTCCTGATTTCCGTACCGACCTCGAGCCCGAGGACGAGGATGTGGACGACGCCTCCAACGCGCGTAGGCTGGCGGATCAGCGCGTCGAAGGTCTCTCGCCGTCGGCGTACGCGCCTTTCATTTTGCTTCGGGACGCAATCCCCGCCGACTTGCGCGATCGCTTGGTTGCCGGGCATCGCATGTGTCTCGTCGCACGCATTCCCCGGACCGCGTGGGTCCAGCCCATAGGCGAGGCCCTGCGCGCCGTGATCGGTGACCTCCGCGCCGACGCGGGGCTCGAAATCGGACACGGGATGGCCTTCGCGGAGAAACACTACCGCGGCGCCGGCCTTGAGATCGACCTCGTCGTGAGCTCGCTCCGAGAGGCGCACGTGATCGTCCCGCTGCTGCCTAAAGAGACGCTAAATCACGTGATCCCTGCGCTCGCGGATCTCGAGCTGAATCTGCATCCGACCGGCGAGATGCTTGCAGCTGCGATCCGACGCCAGTTCCCCGACGCTGGCGCCTGGCCGGACGAGATCGATGTCCTCGACGTCCACCCGAATGCGATCGAGCTCATCTGCCAGCGTGCAGCTTCGGGATCGCACGCGTTCGAGATGCTCGGGCGGCTCGCTCAGGCGGACCGCGACGAGCGCGAGAGGAAGTCCGGTGAGAAGAAGGTAGAGACAGAGAAGCAGCCGGAATCGGAAACGGATCGTCGGCGCCGTCACGCCGCAACGCCGATCCTGCGTCCGACGTCGCCGACGCTGACGGATCTTCACGGCTACGGTGCTGCCGCGGCGTGGGGCGCTGACCTCGTCCGCGATCTTCACGACTACCGCGATGGCAGGCTGCCGTGGTCGGATGTCGATGCCGGCTGCCTGCTTTCAGGCCCTCCCGGAACCGGGAAGACCCTGTTCGCGTCGGCGCTGGCAGCGTCGTCCGGCCTGCCGTTCATCGCGACCAGCTATGCGGACTGGCAGTCTCAGGGCGACGGCCACTTAGGCTACGTCATCAAGGGAATCAGGCGTCGTTTCGAAGACGCGCTCGCAGCGGCGCCGGCGATTCTCTTCATCGACGAGCTCGACACGGTCGGAACCCGCGGTCAGCGTGGCGACGCGGACGGCTGGTGGTCCGCCGTGATCACGTCGCTCCTGGAGCACCTCGACGGTACCACGCGTCGGGAAGGCCTCGTCGTGCTCGCCGCGTGCAACGAACCCTCGAAGATCGACCCCGCGCTTCTGCGTTCAGGCCGCCTCGACCGTCGTTTCGAGATCGGCTTGCCGGACGAGGCCGCATTGGCTCGAATCTTCGCGCACCATCTTCCGGGTGGGTCTGCGGAGGCGTTCGAGACGGCGGCGACGGTCCTCGCGGGGACGACGTCTGGCGCCGACGTGAGCCGGATCGCCAGAGAGGCGCGCCGGGCGGCTCGGCGGGCAGGGCGTGAGATCGTGGCGGACGATCTCCTGTCGATCGCGATCCCGGAGGAGACGAGGTCGGCGGAGACGGTGCGGCTGGTCTGCGTCCATGAGGCGGGGCATGCCGTGGCCGCGTTCGCATCGGGCGTGTCGATCGATTCTTTGTCAATTGTCTCACACGAGGGGTTGGGCGGCTCCGTGCGCGGGATCAATATCGGCGGCTGCGGTCGGCTTGGCGATCTCGAACGGAAAGTCATGATCTTGCTCGCGGGCCGGGCGGCAGAAGATGTGCTTCTCGGCGAGCCTTCCGCGGGAGCGATCGGCGATCTTCAAGAAGTGACGCGTCTCGTCGGCCAGATCGTCGGGCACGTCGGCCTTGGTGGACGGCTGACGTCTGACGAGCACGTGTCGACGCAGGAGGTCGAGAGCCGGCTTCGGGATCTGTACGGTCGTACCCTCCGACTGATCGGAGAGCACCGGAGTGCGGTCGAAGCGCTCGCTCAGATCGCGGCGCAGAAGCGCGTCCTAGGGAAGCGTGCGCTCCTCGATTTCGCCGCAGAGCAGGGCTTCGAGGTGCGGTCGTGATCCTCACCTTCAAGCCGGACGTCCGCCGTCGCCTCGTCGAAATCGAGGCGGCGGAGGGCATCCCTCAGACCGAACTCGTCCACCAAGCCGTGGAGCTCTGGACGATGCTCGACCGCGACGGACGGCGGGCGATCGGACTGGCGGCGATGTCGATGGCGCTCAAGCAGATCAGGCCGGCGGGGACGTGATGGTCCGTATATGCACCATTACGGGCGATAAAGGTACGTATACGCTACATGGATCGGGCCATTGATCGAGACACTGGAAAGCTGGCTCGCCGCTCGGAGGGCTTATTACGCTGCCCTCGTCGAGCACGATCTAGGAGTCGAGCCGACCGACAAAGCGGCCTGGAAGCGGTTCTACGGCGCCAATCCGCGGGTCGCGCTCGCCCGCCTTCCGGCCGAAATCGCCGACGCCCACGACGGGGCCGCCTGGCCGTCTGCAAGGGAGATCGAGCTTCGGGACTGGGTTCGCGCCGGGTGCCCGGGTCCGTGTCCGGTCGTCATCTCGGACAACGTCGACACGCTGAACCTGAAGCGGCTCCTCGTCGCGACGGCGCGGGCTGCCGGTCCGGGCTGGGTATACGAAATCGATGGGCGGCTGCTGTGGAGAGCGGACCATGAGTGACGAGACCGACCGTTTCCTCGTCCGCCTGCGGGAGCGCTGCCCGCGCCTGCGGACCCACCTCGTCGGCTTCGCAGCGTGGGAGATCGAAGCCGTCCTCGCGGCGGCAGTGACGGCGATCGACGCCGAGTTGGACCGCCGTATCGAGCAGCAGATCCTTCAGTCCGGAGGATCGTGACTTTCATACTGTCGGGCGATCCTGCACCTGCCGGACAGACGACGGCGACGGAGGCCGACATGAGCAAGGCGCGGACATTTTTCGTTGCGGACACGCACTTCGGGCATGAAGGCGTCATCAATCTGAGCGCCAGGCCCTACGCGAACGTCGGCGAGATGGACGCAGCCCTGATCGCGTGCTGGAACTCGGTCGTCCGCCCCGAGGATACCGTCTACCATCTCGGCGACTTCGCGTACCGCACGAAAGCCGGGCCCGAGAGCTACTTCAAGCGTCTCAACGGGACCAAACACCTCGTCATCGGCAATCACGACGATCCCCGCCGACATCTGCTTCTTCGACATCGAGACGCTCCCCACGGCGGAACCGGACGTCATCGCCGAGGTCGCGGCTTCCGTTCGCCCGCCGGCGACGATGAAGAAGCCCGAGACGATTCAGAAGTGGGTCGACGAGGAGCGTCCCGGCGCCGTCGCCGAGGCGGTGGCGAAGACGGCCCTCGACGGTGGCTACGGTCTGGTCGCGAGCATAGCCTGGGCCATTGGAGACGGACCGGTTGTCGCCGCGACCAGTGCCGGGAAGAACGGCTACGATCAGGCAATCGAGCGTGCGTTGATCGAAGGCTTCTTCGGCGAACTCGAACGGCTGCGGGCGGACAGCCGGGTGTCCCCGACGCTGGTCGGCCACTGCATCAGCTCGTTTGACGTGCTGTTCCTCTGGCGCAGGGCCATTGTCCTCGGCATCGCGCCTCCGTCCTGGTGGCCGGTCCATGCAGCGCCGTGGAAAGCGGATGATCTCCAGGACACCATGTTGATGTGGTGCGGGCCGAAGGGCGGGTTCATCAGTCAGGATCGCCTGGCGAGGATCCTCGGGCTGAAGGGCAAGGGCGACATCGACGGGAGCAAGGTCGCCGCGCTTTGGGAGGCCGGACGGTACGAAGACGTACGGATCTACAACGCGGACGACGTGGAGTGCTGTCGCCGCATCTGGTGCCGCCTGACCGGAGAGGAGGCACCCGACGACGAGAGCGAGGGCATTGTCCTCGCAACCCAGGAAGCCGAAGATGAGGTTATGCAGGCCGTCGTCGCGAAGAAGGGGCTCGCAAAGGACGGACAGGGTCGTGTCATCCCGAGCTTTCTTCTCGGCGTCACTTCAACAGGGAGAGCGGCGTAATGGCACTCCGCCTCCGACCCATCATCGCCGACGAGCTCGTTCCTCTCGTCGCGGATATCGCACTGTCCGCCCGCTCGTCTCCCACAAGCCGGGTGCGGACCGGAGCAGTTGAAGTCGCCATCATGAAGGGGCGCCTGCGCGCCGTCGTCCCGTCCCCGTCGCCTGCGTTCCGGGAAGCGCTTTCGCTGCAGCGAGCTGTTGTCCGGATCCTTCCGCGAGAGGGCCTTGTCCGCGAGTGGGCGTTCGGCGACGTCCGCCTCTCTCACTCAAAAGACGATCGCGGACGCCTCGTCGTCGAGGGTGAGATTTCTGACGTGCGGCTCTGGGAAGGCGGACGGGCGCAGGGCAGGGTGATCGGAGATGTGTGATGGCTTCGTTACACCAATCACCCTGCTAGTAGGCTGCCTCTGCGGAGGAGCCTCGTTTTTGGTGATCCAGGTTGGGTGACACCCCTGAAGGTTGAATGCTAGCTTCGCCGAGTACGGTGGGGGAAGCATGACGAATCAACTATTCTACGGCGACAATCTCGTCGTCCTGCGCGAGAGCATCGCTGATGAGAGCGTCGATCTCATCTACCTTGATCCCCCATTCAATTCCGCGGCGAACTACAACGTCCTTTTCAAGAGTCCCGAAGGGCAGGAGAGTCAGGCGCAGATCGAGGCGTTCGAAGACACCTGGAACTGGACGGATGAAGCCGAACTCGCCTTCGACGAGGTGATGCAGTCTGGCAATTCGGCTGTTGCCGAGATGTTGCGAGCGATGCGATCCTTCCTCGGCGAGAACGATATGATGGCCTATCTCACGATGATGGCCGTCCGGATGCTCGAGCTGCACCGGGTACTGAAGAATACCGGGTCGCTCTACCTGCACTGCGACCCAACCGCCAGCCACTACCTCAAGATCCTGCTGGATGCGGCCTTCGGTCCGCGGATGTTCCGCAACGAGATCATATGGCGTCGCACTGGCTCTCACAATTCCACAAAGCGATTCGGCCCGATCCACGACGTCATACTGTTCTATACAAAAACTAAGGCTACGCGCTTTTATCGCAATACGCGGCCGTACATGAAGGGACATGTCGAGAAGGCTTTCGTCGAGGAAAACGGTCGGTACCGGACAAATTACTCGGGGAACATCCTCACGGGTTCGGAGACCCGCAACGGTATCTCCGGGAAGCCTTGGAATGGGTTCGATCCGACTGCGAAGGGGCGACATTGGGCGCTGCCATCGAAGCTCCTCGACGGAATCGAAGATCAGTTCGAAGGCCTGAACCAGCATGAGAAGTTCGACAAACTCCTAGAGATGGGGATCATTACGATCGCCGAGGGCGACGAGTGGCCAAGGTATCAGAGATACATCACGGAGGAGGACGGGCAGTACCTGTCCGACATCTGGGCCTACCAACCGTACACCGAGGGCACCGCCTACGGTACGGACAAGGGCATCGACGATGACGTCCGCTGGATGGGTTCGAAGGAAGGCGAGCGCCTAGGCTACCCGACACAGAAGCCCTTGGGTTTGCTCGAGCGGATATTGATGGCTTCATCGAAGCCTGGCGATGTCGTCCTAGACCCGTTCTGCGGATGCGGCACGGCCGTACATGCCGCGCAGAAACTCGAGAGGCGCTGGATCGGGATCGACATCACCCACCTTGCCATCTCACTCATCGAGAAGCGACTTTCCGACGCCTTCCCCGGCATCCGGTATGAGGTTCATGGAACCCCTAAGGACCTCGCGGGCGCGCAAGAGCTGGCAGCGGTCGACAAATACCAGTTCCAGTGGTGGGCCGTTTCCCTCGTCAGCGCCGTACCATGGGGAGGGAGGAAGAAGGGCGCGGACAGCGGCATCGACGGCATCATCTACTTCAAGCCGGACGGCAGGAAGACCGAGAAGGCGATCGTGTCAGTAAAGGGCGGAGCGAACATAAGCGTCGCGATGATCCGAGAACTTGGGCATGTCGTCGATCGGGAGAAAGCCAAGGTAGGAATCTTGCTCTCGATCACTCCGCCGACGAAGCCGATGGTGACCGAGGCCATCAAGGCTGGTTTTTACGAGACTCCGTACGGCAAATTTCAGAAGCTCCAGATCCTGACCATCGAGGACCTTTTCGAAGGCAAGAAGCCGCACCTTCCCTGGCTGGATACGTCCGCGTTCAGGAAAGCGGCGAACGAGGACCGGTCGATGGATCGGCAGGGTCTGCTCCTATGACGATTCATGTCTGAGATAGTCGTCACCGTCCTTGAGGAGCCACCCGAGCCCGATCGCGACCTAGAGATCAAGATCGACTTCGTCGAGGATGGGTCGGCAGCCCGGGTCTTCACGATCGCCTCCGAGTTGATCGCCGCGTTCGAGGGGCTCGACCGCGTACTCCTGTCGTCGGTCGACAGCCGGATCGAGACGTCGCTGATCCTGGAAGACGTCCGGAAGAGCAGCCTACGGGTTTTTCTGAGAAACTTCTTGAAGTCACTCGACGACGAGGCGCTGAAGACGCTCGACTGGAAGAAGCAGCTCGGGATCTACCTTGTGAGCGCGAAATACCTCGCGCTCGAATGGCTAGACCGTCCGATCGAGGACGGCGAGGACGCCGGCGTCGAGGATCTTGCGAAGCAGATCAGGAAGCTTGCGGAGGAGACGGACGTCCGGCATCTTCCGGACTACCCGCCGATCCTGCCGTCCCGGCTTGCGCAGTCGCTAGACCAAGTGCAGCGGACGAAGGAACGCTTCCGTCCGGGGGAGGGCCTGACGATCGTCCTCGGCGAGGATGAGTATCGGGTCGACGTCTCAAAGCGCTGGCTTCCGTCCGAGCATCTGCCGCCGGAGCGGACGGAGGAACTGTCGAACGACCTCGACATCGTCTTTGTCGTGAGGAAGCCGGACCTCCTCGGCGACGCTCAATGGGGTTTCCGCCATCGGAAGCATCCGATCTCGGCGTCGATCCGCGACCTCGAGTGGCTGGAGAAATTCCGCAAGCACGAGGTGCTCGTCCTGCCTGGCGACGCGCTGCGGGTCCGCGCCCGGTACACCTATCGGTACGACCAAAAGGGCGAGGTGACGGAGGAGAAGGTCGAGATCCTGAAAGTCTATGGAGTGATCCGTGCCGCCGAGGGATCGGCACCGGACATGTTCGACAACGAGTAGATGGTCCAGCTGAAGCACTGGGAGAAGCGTATCATCGACGACGCCCTGCAGATGGGGTTGGGCTACGTGCTCGACTTCAGCGATCGGACGATGGCAGAATTCTTCGAGGACGAGTTCAGTATCCAGATCTTCCAGGAGTCCTACGCTTTCAACGGCTCCTCCAAGGCGAAGCACATGCGCGCCTTCATCGAGGTCGAGGATGCGGCGACGGTCGTGCGCGTCGTCCGTAGGATGTGGGAATATCGAGAGGGCATGCGGCAGTCTCCGTATGAGGACGCATCGGCGACGGCGGAGACGCGAAGGAAGCTCTTCGATCTCCTGGTCCGCATCGAGACGACCGCGCCGATCGCCTCGACGGAAGGTATCGACCGCTTTCAGCCCAACGAGACGCTGGATGAGCTCGTCGGGGCGATCCAGCGCGACATCCAGGCAGACAAGCCTGCCGTCGCCCTAGGTAGGGGACCCATCTAAGATATTGCCAAGTTTGGCTGATTCCGTCCGCCTTTGAGTTTGAAGGTTTGGAGGGAAGCGATGAGCGATCTGTTCTGGCTATCGGAGAAGGCTTGGAACGCGCTTGAGCCGCACCTGCCGAAGAACCAGCCGGGCAAGCCGCGGGTCGATGATCGGCGGGTGATCTCCGGCATCTTGCATATGTTGAAGACCGGCGGGCGCTGGCGCGACGTTCCGGCCGAATACGGTCCCGCCAAGACCGTCTACAACCGCTATCGACGCTGGGCCGGGCGTGGCATCTGGCAGCGCATCTTCGCCCGGATGGCGGCGGCCGGAACGGTGCCAAATGAACTCCTGCTCGACAGCTCGATCGTCAAGGCGCACCGCGCCGCCAGCGGCGGAAAAGGGGGGAGTGGACGCAGGCTATCGGTGTCTCGCGGGGCGGGCGCACCACCAAGATCCATTGCCTGGCCGATGATCGCGGCCGGATCCGAGCCCTCGCCCTGACGCCCGGCAACATCGCCGACATCACCATGGCCGCGCCGCTGATCGAGGCTGTCCCGCCGCCCAAACGGGTTGTCGCCGATAAGGCCTATGATGCCGACCACTTCCGGGATCGACTTCAGCGGCGCGGCACCAAGCCCGTCATCCCCGGTCGAGGCAGCCGAGCCGTCGTCTATCCGCTCGATCGGTTGGCCTACCGCCGACGCAACGTCATCGAGCGAATGTTCGGTAGGCTCAAGAACTGGAGGCGTATCGCTACGCGCTACGACCGTCTTTCCGAGACCTACCTCGCCGCCATCGCCCTCGTCGCCGCTGTAACTCAATGGGTTGAGTGAGTCCCCTACCTAGGCCATCTGCACACATACTGCATGAAGAAGTTCGGGCATCTGCTCGACCAGCGTGGCATCGACTGGACCCGCGACGAGCCACTTCATAGCCGCGTCGGCAAGTACCGGAGGGCTCTCGATGAGGAGATGCCGACGCATGAGATGGCGCGGCAGATAGTCCGGAACTCGATCGCCCTGTTCGACCGGTTCAACGACGTCCGAAACAACTGGACGCTCGCACACGACAACGCGCTTCTGCGGCAGGCGGAAGCGCGTTTCGTATTCGATTCGGTCGTTGCGGTTCTCCGGTTCGTGAAAGCCGTTGAGACGCGCATCCTGTGCAATCCGCGAGGTTACGTGGGCTATCACATGAACTCTCGTTCGCCCGAGATCGAAGTCGCGGCGTTCGATCCAGAGCTTGTTGTCGAGGTCGTTCGCCGTCTGCGTCCGATCCCTGCCGGGTTCGAGGTCGAGGAAGGCTATCTGACGCAGAATGGCATCCCGATCGGTCGCCTCGACGAAGCACTCGACGAGCTCGAACGCGAGGATGCGGAGCGTGAGCGACAGCTGGCCGAGCAGATCCGAGCGAACGGTCGCGTATCTCGGATGGTCGGCGATCTGACGGACGAAGAGATGCGGATGATCCTTGCCGCTCGGTCGCCGGACGATCTCGACGGCGAAGAGCCTGATCGATGAAATTATGGATCCTCAGCGACCTCCATCTGGAAAACCGTCACGAGCCCCGGCGCCCGGAATTCGTCATGCCGGACGACGCAGACATCGCGGTCCTGGCCGGCGATATCTGGTCGCCGCCCAGTCGCTCGGTCGCGTGGGCGGCTCAGTTCGGGAAGCCGACGATCCTGGTCGCCGGGAATCACGAATTTTACGGACGCCAGATCGACAGCTCGCTCGGTGAAGCTCAGGACATGCGGATTAGTCCGCACGTCCACTTCCTCGAGAACGCCTGCGTCGTGGTCGGCGGCGTCCGCTTCGTCGGCGCGACCTTGTGGACGGACTATTCGCTCTACGACTGGCCCGAGACGAGAATGAAGAGCGCCCGTCTCGGCATGCTCGATCACCGGACAATCATCGGTTTCGACGGCCAAGCATTGACCCCGGAGGAGCTCCGAAACCGCCACATCGAGAGCCTTCAGTTTATCGACATCGCGCTCTCGAATCCATTCGACGGGCCGAGTGTGGTCGTGACACATCACGCGCCGTCGGATCGAAGCGTACACGACCGATTCAAGGGCGATCCCCTAACGCCGGCGTTCGCGAGCGAGCTGGACTGGATGATCGAGGAGCGCCAGCCGTCCCTCTGGATCCACGGCCACATGCACGATCCGAGCGACTACGTGATCGGTGAGACGCGGGTGATCTGCAATCCGCGGGGCTACTATTCTCGAAACGACGTCGAGAACCGCAGCTTCGATCCGGCGCTTGTCGTCGAGGTGTAAGATGGCTCTCGAACCCGACCCTAGGCTCCGCCGTCAGATCGCTCGCAAGGGCCTCGATCGGACGATCCCGGATGCCGGTGTCGGTCCGGAAGACGTCTATAACCCCTGGCGAGACGGCCACGCTGACGCGAAGGACGCCGTCGAACGGATCAGGAAGCTCGTCGGCGAAGGGCACGACGGCGGCGACTGGGTCGAGAGGATCAAGGGCGAGAGCGTGTAGTCAGGTACCGACATCTGCCGGTTCTGACGCCCAAAACGCCGGGATGTCGCTACCTGGCGACACGTCAAGCTGATGATCGGAAAGCGAACGCTATTGCGATATCGTTCGCTTCGAGGCCCCTTATGTCATCGTGACGATCAGTGAACCGCCCGCGAAACCGGGTATCCCTCGGACCCCTCTTCGTAGACCGTGTAATAGACCACGCTCGGCAACGGATCGCCGCCGTGCGAAGCTATACGCAGTTCTGCCGCATCGCCCGGATTGAGCTACTGTCGGTCACTGCGACCATACTCACTGCCGTCTCAAAGAGTCCGACGACGGACACTCTTCCAAGCGGTGAGCTATCGAACCAAGTTTCCGAATCAGCAATCTGTTCCGATGTAAGTTCGGCGGTAACGATCGTATCCGGGTCGTCTACCCCAAAAAACCAGTCGCTAATAGAAAGCTCTCTATCCCGCCCCTTCGCGACTACCTCTGCCCGCACTTTTACCTGCCTGTCCGAACCTGGGCCAATAAAGATGGAAGCTTCCTCCACGCGGTTGATTTTAACTATGTCGCGGACTTCTTCCGGAACCGGAAGGCGTGTGAGAAGCACGAAGTGGAGGCTGCCTTTCACGCTACAGACGAGATTAAATGCTGCGGCCGGACTACCGGTGTGATTCCGAGCGATCTCGATATCGCTTTGAACCTCGAAAGGAACATTCTTGGCGTTTTGCCAATCGACGCCCGAAGCGTAGCCCGGCGTAGCAAGAGACATGAAGAAAAGCGCGCAGGTCGAGATCAATTTCATGAGCACCACGGGTTTCTTGAGTTCGGCCACTCCTGAGCCAGCCCCCCCTCGTCGATCAGCACGGCGCCCGCATCCCGCCCATCGGCGAGCTCGACGACGACGAGCTGCCGACCGTACCGATCCGAGCCCTCTACCACCAGCTCATAGTCGCCGCCCATGAGTGTCTGCAACCGCCTCGTCGCCCTCTCGCCGGCGGTCCGCTCGGCCTGGCATTCCGGCTTCGAAATCTCAGGCGCGTCGACGCCGCCCGAGCGAGACGTCAGGCGCCACTTCACGCCGTTCTCCCAGCCTGTGTCGCCGTCGACGATGCAGGTGAGCCGGCGTTCGGCTCGGTTGCCCCCGGAGCAGAGCGGGATGTGACGAGCGACGGGACGGTCGGCAACCTGGGCGCCGAGCTGCGCCGAAATCCCGAACCCGGGGATCGCGACGATGTTGACGAGCCCGGTCGACTGGATCGCGATCGGCACAGCGAAGGCCCCGAGCATCGCGAGCGCGAGGAAGCCAAGGAAGGGCGGGCGCCGGCGCGGGGCAGGGCGCTCATGACGAGCCTGACGGGCGGCTCGGATCGACTGGACGTTGCGTCCAAAGCTGGAGGCGCGATGGCGAGGAGAGCGGGTGGACCAAGGCGATGACATTCCAATAGCCTACACGCGAGAGATGAACGAAAGCGCCCGCCAGCTCGCTAGAATCTCACTATACTTCGACGCATTCTCGGATAACGTGTGCTCGCCTTGGGGAAGGTGGAGACTCATGAAGACGCGTTTTCGAAAGAGAGTCGGCAGTGGGCCTGTCAGGCTCAATGTCTCTCATTGTGAGCAGAATGGCCTCTCACACTCCTGGTCCGTCGGCACGACGAACAAGACCGGACTTGGGCTCACGGCCAACAGCAAACGAGGCACCACGATCGCTGCGAGGGGTACGGGATTGAGCGCGCATTCCTCGAAGGGATCCGGGTCCGGTCTTGGTCGATTTCTCCTCTTCTGGATCATGATCCCCTTCTACGTGTTGAAGTTCGCGTTCCAGGCAGTTGCGTTCGTCGTCATTGGGATCCTAGCACTTGTGAGCAGCTAGTGATCGCGACCCTCGATCGATGGATTCGACGCCAACGAGAAGAGAACACGCTTCTCTTCCAGCTCGCGATGAACGACGCCCTCTACGTCGCGCTGGGAATCGGCGTCATCGTCACCGGCTTCTTCTCCGGGCTCTACTTCTAGTCCCGCCGCCGCGGAAAAATCACCATCAGCGCCTTTCGCTCATCCTCCGACCGCGTCGACCTGAAGTTTGTCGGTTTGAGCTTTCTCGCGTCTGGTAGGGGCCGGGTCTCCGCCGACACCGTATAGTGGATCTCGGCCGATCCGCACCGCTGACACCGGAGCGGCAGGCGCGTCCGGATGTACCGCTGCCGCCGGCCGAGCCAGACAACTAGATCGTAGACGTCGCATTCCAGGCTTCGCCCACACTTCGAGCAGTAGGCGTTCAGCCCGCCCCCGTCGTCGATAAGGTCTCCGAGCGTCGAAACCATCTCACCATATCGACCCGCGCACATAGCCTGTAGAGACGGCGCCTGCGAGCTGCTCCATGAGCTGCCGCTGCCCGAAGATCAGCGCCCGAACGGCAACGCGGGGATCGCCACCGCAGGTCTTCACGGCGTCGTCCACGGCGGCGTCGAGGTCGTCACGAAGGGGGAGGCCGATGATGCGATCCGTGAGGGCGGACATGGGAATCATCTCCTTGGTTCCGAGTAGGATGCCACCGGAAACGTCGGTAGGGAAGACGATGTTCCTCGTTTGTTCGTAGAATGGCAAGTGGATGAAGCGTCCAACGATCACGACGCTTGCCGCTCTGACGTCTTTTCCGTATGCGATTTTCAATCAGGGAGAGTGTCGTGGAGATTCTCGCGTACCAGGCATTCATCGCGATCAGCCTAGTCGTTACGCGTCTTGCTGCTCCCACGCACCTCGCTCTCGTTGCCGTTGTCTGGACAGGGTTCACGGTCTTCAACCTCTTCTGGCCTCCGCTCGTCATCCTGCAGTTGGTAGTCATCTGGGGCACATATTCGGCGCTCGCACCTCCCGAGAAGTCTGGATCGGAAGCACGCAAAACGTCGAGCAACAAATTAAAGCGCAGTAGCTCAGAGCATTCTGAAATACGATCGCTTGCCACGCCTTTAGCTGAAAGGCAGGGCCTCGACCCAAAGAAAGAGCCACCTGTCGAGTCTGTTGTATTCGAGACAGGTGGAATTAGAATTAAAACTGCAAGCCAATCCACAGTACTTAAGTCGTCGGCCAAATCAAATCTATACGATGATTGGCTCCCGAAGGCGAGCCAACTTGGGTCGAAGTCCGGGATCATGTTCGTGTCGTATGCCCGAGAAATCGAGCAACTTGTGCATTTTACCCGCTTCGAGAATCTGCGATCGATAATGGAGCACGGGCTGCTACCGGTAAGCCAAATCGAGAATTGGTCGATCCAAGCGATCAGGAACGATCTGCAACGCATCGACGGACGAGACGGAATTTCGGTCTCTATCTCACATCCAAACCATCGAATGTTCTACAAATACCGTGAGGCTCAGAAGGGCAGTGAGTGGGTCGTGTTGCTTCTTTCGCCCTCCTTACTCTGGACCAAGAGCTGTGCCTTCTTCCCCCGAAATGCTGCAGACCATCGAATGAGGCTCCTGAATATCGACGACCTCCAGTCGCTGACCGCGTTCGAGGCCATGTTCTCCTCCATTGAGGGCCTTCCATCTCGCGATGAGCAGAATCTTCATAGCTGCGATCCAACCGACCCGCAGGCGGAGGTCATGTTCCTCGAGCCGATATCCCCGGAGTATATAAATAAGGTCGTGTTCCCTGACACCAACGGCTACTTCATGGCTGGCTATGTCGAAGATGAGAAGACGGAGATAGGCCACCCGAGGAAAGGCGTCTTCGCTGCCCGGTCGTACGTGCGTGAAGCAAAAAGCTGAGAGCAGCGAATGGCACAGCGCCCCGTGTATATCCCCCGCTTCACAGGGCCCTCGCTGGTGCTGACAAGAGTTGCGGATTTCCAGTGGTATCCTGGTCTCTCGATCAGCCAGAAGCAGAAGTCGATTGCTTCGCTACACGCGTCGGCTCGCGAGCAGCTCGGCGTCGAGAATGCGCTTGAGATCTCAAGTAAGTCGAGCGTTCCCTACGGCGTTGCCGCAAGCGCGTTTAATCTCGCGGTCGCCGTAGGAAGTCATCCGGCGATGATCGTCGAATGCGCATTCCAGGGCAGCAAGGTTTTTCAGAAAGGTGGCCCATTCACCGACCTGTATACGGCTGGTCCGAGAGACGCGAAGCGCGACGAGCGCCTGCGATCATCGGGTCGCTTAACTGCCTTTAGACTTGCGGGTGTCGACTGGGCTATCGATCCCCAGACTGCGTTCTACGACTGGCTCTATGTCTCGGCTATGGGGCAAAGCCGACAGTTGGGGGACGAGCTAATGGCGTTTGATGCGTTCACGGACATCGAGTTCAACCCGGAGAAGTCGATCAACTGCCAGGCCTATTCCGCGGCACTCTACGTCTCCCTTCGTCGACGAGGCTTGCTTGGCTCCGAAACGCTATCCCGCGATGCGTTCCTGCAGCTGATCGACCGGCGACCAGTCAGCAATGCTCGTCAGCAGGGTGAGGTTCAAGGATCTCTATTCTGATCGTCAGTGAACCGCTGTCGAAACTGGATACCCTCCCGGAAGGCGGCAGGATCGGCGACGAGGCGCTCTGCGATCGTCTCGCCGTGGCGTCCGGCGATCTCGCCCTGCCGTTGTCGGCAGCGATCCTCCAGCATGGCGTTCAGATCTGCGAAGCTGGCCGCCTGCGGGATCGGCGTCATGAAGTTCGACCGGGCATACTTCACCAGCCCCTCGACCTTGCCCTTGTCGTTCCCCTTGCCGGGGCGTCCGAAGCGATCCCGGAACAGGTAATGGCTCTGGAGTTCGGTAAAGGCCCTCGTGCGTTCCCGCTTGCCATCGCCGCAGATCTTCTCCGCCGCGATCTTCGTGTTGTCGTAGAGGATCGACAGCGGCACGCCGCCGAAGAAGGCAAAGGCCGACACGTGCCCGTCGAGAAAGGCCTCCGTCGTCTCCTTCGGATAGGCCTTCACGAACGGCGCGTCCGACTGCGGCACGTCCATGCAGAAGAAGTGGATCTTCTGCCGGACCCCGCCGATCACGCCCATGGCCTCGCCGAAGTCCACCTGGGCATGCCCCGGCGGATGCGCCAGCGGAACGAAGGTCTCGCGCAGACGCCCCCGGGCAATCCGCACGTGATCCTTCACCACCGTCAGGCCGCCGGCATAGCCGTGCTCGTCGCGCAACCGCTCGAAGATCCGCTTGGCCGTGTGACGCTGCTTGACCGGCGCCGACCCGTCCGCCTCCAGGATCGCCTCGATCACTGGCAGAAGCGCCCCCCCAGCTTCGGCTTGGCCACCGGCTTCACCCGCGTGTAGCCCGGTGGAGCCGAGAACCGGCACATCTTCGAGATCGTCTCTCGGCTCAACCCGAACACACGCGCCGCATCGCGCTGGCTGTTCTTCTCGATCATCACGAAATGCCGAACGGCGGCGTAGACTTCCACGGCAAACATCCCGGCCGCCCCCAAAGGAAAACAGCCTAACCACTGGCCGGATTTTACTCCGACGTGCTCGCCATCATGACGGCGCTCTAATGGCCTGCTTTGTCACCGCCCTACACACGCGCGAACGCGCTTCTCCAGATCACGGACCCTCGACGAGCCGACGACGTCCTCGTCGGTCTGGACGGCAGCATGGCCGCCCTCCAGCATCCGGCGCTTCCAGGCGAAGAGCTGCGAGGGTGAGACGCCCGCCTGACGCGCCTTGAAGGACACGCTCATGCCCGGCTGCATCGCCTCCTCGACGAGCCGGACCTTCTCAGCCGTCGACCAGCGGCGCCGGCGCTGCACCGAGGTGATCACTTCGACCCGCGAGAACGGGCCGTCAGGAGCTTTCGACATAGTCGTACTCATAGGCGGATGCCTATGCCTTATTGGCTATGCCACCTGTCCGGTCAAAAAGGGGTGTGTTCCAATTGATCCCGAGCAGCAGCGAGAGCCGAAGAAGTCATCAGCAATTTTTCATATTGTGATAACAGATTTCGTAATTTGACAAACAATGAGATCGATGAGACCGTCGGGTCGAGTGGGGTGTTCGGAGGGCCAGCGATGAGGGAGGATGCGCAACAGGCTGGAACGCAAAGTTTGAAGAGAGCGCTGGGCATCTTGCGGATGGTCGCCGACTCCGAGGGAAGCAGCGTCCGGCTGACCGACGTCGCCCGTGCCTGCGAGCTCAACACCGCCACCGCGCATCGTCTCCTGCGGACGCTCGCCGAGGACGGCTTCCTGATCGGTGCTCCCGACAAGACCTACTCGATCGGCCCGGAGATCCTCCGGATGGCCGGGAGGGTCGACGTCGGACGGATGGAAAGAAGTCGCTACGGCGGCGTCGTCGAGCGAATTGCGGAGGAGGTCGAGGACACGGTCTTCCTGTCGATCCGACGTCGCTCGGACGCGATCTGCGTCATGGCGAGGACGGGCCGGTATCACATCAGGACGATGTCCCTCGAGGAAGGGAGCGTTCGCCCGCTCGGCGTCGGCGCCGGCTCTTTGGCGCTTCTCTCGTCTCTCGACGCGGGCGAACGCGAGCGGATCGTCTCCGCGAACCAGGCGCGTTACGGCTCCTTCGGCCTGGCGCCGGAGGTCGTCCTCGAGATGGCCGAGGCCGCCGCGAAACGCGGCTACTCGATCAACGACGGCAGGATACTCGAGGGCGTGTGGGGTCTCGGAGTGCCTCTTCGGACGGGTGGAGCATCTCCGGGCGTGGCGATCAGCGTCGCCGCGATCGAGGCCCGCATGACGCCGGAGCGGATGAAGCGGATCGTCGCCACGATCGAGGAGGCTGTGACGCAGGCTACCTGACGAAACCGGAGGCAAGGGAGGAAGAATGCAGCCGATAGATCTCTTTCACAGGCAGGCGGCCCTCGAGCCGGACGTCGTCGCCTGTATCCATCGCGACAGCGCCGTTTCCTACGGATGGCTTCTCGCGAGATCGTCCGCGTTCGCCGCGGCCCTGCAGGACATCGATCCGGAGCCCGGCTCCCGCGTCGGCATCTGCTGCTTGAACCACGTCGAGCATCTCGTCTGCTGGCTGGGCGTGCTGGCCGCCGGAAAGACCTGGGTTCCGCTATATCCGAAGAACAAGGAAGCCGAGACGCTCCGGTCCATCGAGTTCACGGGCATGTCGATCGTGGTCGTCGACGAGAGCGTCGCGCATCTGGTGGAAGGCTCATCCGCGAAGATCCTGCGAGCCGGCGGGACCGGAACGGGATCCGTGTCCAGCCTCGTCCGCGCCAGTCTCGGCAGGAAGCCCATCGAGCATCTCCTCCCGCTGCACGCGACCCAGGCCATCAAGTTCACCGGCGGGACAACCGGAGCTCCGAAGGGCGTGATGCAGCCCTATCGCTCCTGGAACGCGAGCGTCGCGACGCAGATCATGTCGTGGGGAATGCGCCGTGGAGACCGGTATCTCGCCTCGGCGCCGATCACGCACGGGACCTCGACCTACATCCTCCCGACGCTCGCGACCGGCGGCACGATCGTCCTCGCGGATCAGCCGCGTCCGGAAGAGACCCTGCGGATGATCCAGGACGAGGGCATCACGACCGCCTTCGTGCCTCCCACGGTCATCTACATGATGATGCAGCTCGGGGCGGCCCGCAGGAGCGAGTACCCGGTCTTGCGCAACCTCGTCTACGGCTCGGCGCCGATGCGTTCCGAGGCGATCCAGGAAGCGCAGTCGATCTTCGGCCCTTGCATCGCCTCGACCTACGGGCAGACCGAGGCGCCGCAGATCGCCACGATGATCTCCGCCCGGGATCTCGCCCGCGAGGAGAAGAGGGCGTCCGTCGGTCGCGAGACGTTCCTCACGCGGGTCGCGGTCATGGATCCGGAAGGCGGTCTCGTCGCTCCGGGAGAGGAGGGCGAGATCGTCATTCGCGGCGATCTCGTCATGACGGGATACTGGAACCAGACTGAGAAGACCGCCGAAACCATCGTGGACGGCTGGCTCCACACGGGGGATCTCGGGGCTTTCGACGATGAGGGCTTCCTGTTCATCAAGGGGCGGGCGAAGGACGTGATCATCACGGGCGGCTTTAACGTCTATCCGATCGATGTCGAGCCGGTCGTCGCGGAGCATCCCTCGGTCGCCGACTGCGCGGTCTTCGGCGTCCCCGACGACAAGTGGGGAGAGGCCGTCCACGCGGCCGTACAGCTCCGTGACGGGGCAAGCGCGGACGGCGACGAGATCGTCCGGTTCGTGAAGGAGAGGCTCGGCTCGGTGAAGACGCCCAAGAGCGTCATCGTCTACGACCGGCTGCCGCGCAACGCCTACGGGAAGCTGCAGAAGCAGGATCTCGTCGAGGATCATCTGAAGAGGAGGACTGCCCCTTGAAGACCCCCACGACGGCCCTCAGCCATCATCGCCCGGACGCGGTCTTCTACCGCGAGCGCAATCTCGTCGAGGACATCCTGGCGCCGGGCAGCGATCCCGACTTCACCACTGTCATGATGGAG